>JALHNI010000088.1 GCA_022843605.1 Bryobacter sp. | reverse complement strand
CTGTTTGGCCCAGTGCAATCTGTTGCCGCGCTACGCTGAGGAGCCGATCCGGCAGCAGATAGAGATCGCCGCTCGCTTGAGTGTTCTGAGCAGCCCGCATTGCAAATTCGACGGCGCTTATGCGGTCTCCCTTGTCAATGCTCGCCAGCGCGAGCATGTTGTAGATGTCGGCGAGAAAGCGTGTAAATCCACCGGCCTCTGCCAATTCTCGGGCCTGCGCGAGATAGGCCTGCGCCTGTTGGCTGTTGTTCTCACTTCGAAAATGCCTGGCGAGGAGTAGCAACACCTGACACTCCTTCACGCGTTTTTGGAGTGACTGTGCTTTTGTAATGATTTCATTGGCGAGGGTGTAGGCTTCTTCGTTGCGCTTGAGCCCCAACAACGCCATGAGCTTCCCCTCTCGTGCTGGGAAGTTGTACCCGGCCTGAGGTTGATTTTGAGCCTCTACCGCGAGCGCTTCGTTGATGCGATCCAGGCCAGCTTGATGACTTTTAGTCATTGTGAGGCCTGTACCCAACGCGCCTAAATACCGGATCTGAGCGCCCACGTCATTCGCCTGCTTTGCAGCCGCCATTCCACCGAGTACTGCTTGAAGTGAACGACCGACATCCCCCTCAACGAACGAGACAAACCCCAGTTCGGTTTTTGCCCGGCGAATCCATTTGGTGTTGTTTGTTCGCTCGGCGATGGCGAGAGCCGCTTCCCAATCGAAGCGCGCCGGCCGCGAGTCAATTTCAAAATCAATGTCCCCTTTCACCGTCAATGCGAATAGGCGCAATTCGTCATCGGAGGAGAGAAGCGGATTGTTGTTCAGTTGGTTGGCAAGCCATTCGGAGATCTGCGGCAACACCCTCCGCTCCATGGTGGCTCTGATCAATCCAATCTCCGCATACAACGCTTTGCGGGGGTCGCTCCCGGCCGAGAGTTTTGCCTGCTCAAACCAGGGTTCTGAGTCTGCCCAATTGTAGAGGTCAGAGAATTCCAACGCTTTGACAAGCGGATCAGGTGACTGCCCATTGGCCAACGCGGCGAACAGAAGCAACGAACAACCTAAAATTGGGCGCATAGCAACTAGTCACGTACTTCCAAGGGGTATAGACGCCATTCGCCGCCCTCGTGTTGCAATCCTAGGGTGTAAATCCCGGGCTTAACGGAGGCATCGAGTACTAGGGTGAGCAGGGTGCGCCCGTTGTTTATGACGGCGGTTCCCCTCGCCTCGCGGGCGGCAATCAGATCGGCATCCAAAAGCCGGATTCGGTATGGGCCAGGCTCTGAGGCCACTGGCAAGATGAGGTTTAACCGTTGTTCGATCGGGCGGATGCGGGGCGAGCCCCCGCTCGACCCCTTCTGATCCCCGCGAATGATGGCAAACCCTCTTAGATCCAGCGTCGCGAGGACAGCAACGCCGCGTTTGTATGGCTCTTTGGGTGCCACCTCGACTACCTTTCGAGGTTCTTGGGTTTTCGTTGAGGCCGGCGCCGAAGAGGACGTATTCGGGGCTGTTGCTATGTTCGCGGGGCTGGGTGACGGCACCGGCCGCCATAGAAGCGCGGCTCCGATCACACTTGCAGCAATTGCCGCTCCGATTGTCCATCGCCAGCGCCGAGCCTTCGCTGCTTGTGCTGCGATCATTTCTGCTTCCCGAAAACACTCCGGGCAAGCAGTCAGATGGTTGTACCAGGAGTCGGCGGGGGGCAACTGCCCACGTCCAATTTTTACTAGAATGGCCCTTTCGGGACAACCGATCCGTTCCGCGTTCGACGGCTTGTTGGTGAAGTATCGAGTGATGGCTTCGCGGTTGCTGCGAGGGTCCATCTAACTCTCCTCGACAGATTGGGCGCGCAATCTCATGTTTTGGAAATTATAGTTGATCGCTTGACGCCGAGCGAGGTGAAATAGCGTCTGGCCTTCTCGCGAGCCCTTGATAGCCTACTCCGGACTGCCGTCTCGCTGAGGCCGAGGGCCTTCGAAATCTCCTTGTGCTTTTCACCGTAGAAGTGGAATCGGACCAGAAGTTCTTCTTCCTGAGCGTTGAGGAAGTCCCCGAGCTTATCGAGAAGCAATTCGGCGTCTTGCTCGTTGGCGGCGACCCGCCCGGTCGTTTCACCACTCCCAATGTCTAGCCCATTGAACATTTCGAGTGTGGACGTCTGGTTTCTTGCTGCGTTCGTGCAGGCTGTGTGAAGGTACGCCTCCACACTTTCGATTTTTTCGCCCGTCTCAAGTTTGGCTATCACCCGCTGGCCAACTCCATCCAAGATGTTTTGAATCAACGCCAGATCGGAACGCAAACCTGGGAACTCCCGGCTCAACCGCTGGATATGGGGACGCAGTGCAGTCTGTAGCCAGTCCGGCAAGGGTGCCCCGGTCCTGTCTACAAACACAATCGCAATCGGTTGTTGGAGAGCCACGCCGCCATCCTCCGACCCTCAACTAGCGTGAGGTTGCCCACCCTTTTCGAGGGGAATTCGATTATACAAGTTTTCTTTTCGAGCGGTGCCACACTTTTGATCAAACTGCTGTCTGTCTACTAAAGGGCAACTCCCGAATGAACCGCTATGCTTCCATGCTCCGGCGCTTCGCGGCGTCGATTCTCTCACTCCGCTCCACTGATCCTGCGGCTGAAGCCCCCGCAGAGCCATTTTCCTTAACCGAACTACTGTCCATCCTTCCGGGAGACTGCGATACCTATCACTTGCCGCTGACCCGCGGAACCCCTGTAAACGTTGATGTTGTGGCCGAATCGGCGCTGGAAATCGTTCTCGTCCATTATCGTGACGCCCGAGCTTCTGGTAACCCATGCGCGTACCGTCACCGCGCCGTCGCGAAAGCCACTCAATTTGTCTTCGTGTGCCCCCAAACAGGCGACTATTTGTTACAGTTCCATAACGCCTCGGTCTCATCAACGAACGCGATCGTCTCCATTTCGTCTCTACTGGTAGTACCAGCGCCGAGCATTCCTGAGCCCTTAGATTACCCTCCTGTTCCAGGTTCTCTGTCGGTTTTTTCGCTGCCACGATGGTTCCAGCCTCGAATTGAAGATTAGCACGGCTAAAAGAGTCGTGTTCAATTTCAGTGCTGACAGCCGCCATAACTGGGGGCTTGCATGTAGCTGTGGGTTTCAGCGTGAAGCTTGGGTAAGCCGGTTCTTGGGGCTTGTGCCTCTCTTTCAGTTTTCCTCACCACAATGGAAAACCCCTCTTCGAGGCGCTCGCCGGGCTTCACTGGCCACTTCCGCGATAGGCTGTGAGCCGCTGCGCTCCAGTCTTCACTCGGCCATACTCGGTCATAGTGGAATATAATCGATCTGTTGCCAACACCCTCTGGACTGTCTCAACGTCACCGCCAAAAGCGAACTCGACGACAATCACTTGACGTGAAATCAAGGAGGCTGATTTGAAGTCGCTGCTGGCACCGAACATCCGGAGAGTCGAATGATGGAAGACCGATGGCTGTCTGTGGATGAGATTGCGGACCATCTCGGTATCAAACGGGACACGGTCTACAAGTGGATCGGTGAGCGGCAGTTGCCCGGCCACAAGATTGGCCGGCTCTGGAAGTTCAACAAGAGGGCAGTTGACGAATGGGTGAAGTCGGGCGGGGCAACCGATGCCAAAGGTGACGAACAAGAACGATGAGTGCTGCGCCTTCAATAATTCGGCTAGAGAGGTTTGGCTTTCACCACGAGCGGGGAAGCGCGCACATGGCGCGGACGATGATGCTCACCGAGCTGCATCAGCTTCTGGAGGCAGTGCCAGACCCATGTGCCCCCCACGACTGCTATGTCCACGCTATTGAGCAGGACAACTGTTTGCGAAAACGGTCATCGCGGACGCGGACACTGACGACGAGGCACCTGACCGAACTTTACGCGCTTCGTCCGGAGACCACGTTGTTTCGAATACTACGCTACTTTTGGCAAAGAGATACCGAGGGCCGGGCATTGCTGGCGCTATTGTGCGCTTACGGACGAGATCCATTGTTGCGAACGAGTGCCCTCTATGTCCTGGATCTCCATGAAGGCCAGCCATTTTCTCGTGCGCTATTGGAGGCTCACCTGGAAGAGCGATATCCGGGGCGGTTTAGCAAAGCGACGCTTCTGTCGACGGCACAGAATCTTGCTTCCAGTTGGACGCAATCCGGGCATCTAGCGGGCCGAGTAAAAAAGGTACGCACTGGGGTGACGGCGACGGCGGGGGCAACGGCGTATGCCCTGTTGCTTGGGTTTCTGGCCGGCGGACGCGGGGAGGGATTGTTCACCACCGAGTACGCCAAGTTGCTGGATTGCACATCAGAGCGAGCGATGGAACTGGCGGGTATCAGCTCTGGCAGGGGCTGGTTGACATTCAAGCGGATCGGCCAAGTGGTTGAAGTCCTATTCCCCGTGCTGATTACGGAAAGGGAACTGGAGTGGATTCGTGAACAGAGTTAGACGGTTGTTGGCCTCCTATGGGCAGTTCGTGGAAGTTCCGTGGCGGGAAGATGCTGCCGCGCCACAACGAGTGATTTTCTGCGTGTACAACGAGAATGAAGAATTGCGATTGCGCTCCAAGGTGGATGAGTTCGAAATTGTGACTCGCAATGCTGGGCATGATTGGCAACTCTTCGATCTGACCGATACGTTCGCCATTTGGCTATCCAGCCAAAGGTATGCCGAGAAGTATTTTCAACAACCCAGCCTGCTGGTGACGTTGCTGCCCCAATATCTCTCGTACATCGAGGATCACTTTCGCGCGTTCCTGCTCGAAAGAGCGGCGGGAGGCAATTGCGTAGTGGCTCTACAGGGCGTCGGATCCTTGTTCGGTTTGGTGAAGGCTAAGGCCGTAGTGGACAGACTTGCGCCGATGGTAGAAGGGCGGTTGGTCGTGTTTTTTCCAGGGACGTTCGAAAACAATAACTATCGGCTGCTGGATGGTTACGATGGGTGGAACTATTTGGCGGTACCGATCACGGCGGACAAGGAAGTTTAAGCGATGAATAATCGACAGGTTTACGCAAAAGATCCGGCGACCAGAAAGCTGGTCAATGAGGGTGTGGCGAACGTCAATGACGAAGGAACGGACCAAGCGCTGGCGGTGCTCCGATATGAGTTGGAGACGTTCGTGTGCGACGGGCAGTATGAAAAAGGCATCGAGCATATTCTGGCGACCTACCTTCGGAACATAGGGCAGTCCCAGCAGCCCGCTGTATGGGTGAGCGGGTTTTATGGATCAGGGAAGTCGCATCTAGTGAAGATGTTGCGGGCGTTATGGCCCGACACGGAATTCGCCGATGGAGCAACGGCGCGAGAAATCGCCATCCTTCCCCAGGCTATTCAGGATCAACTCAAGGAGCTAACTACCGCCGGCAAGCGCCACGGTGGGCTTCATGCCGCATCCGGGACGCTTGGTGCCAGTGCGAATGGCAGCGTGCGTCTGGCATTACTGGGGATATTGTTTAAGTCCGTTGGTCTGCCGGAGCAGTATCCGGTGGCCCGTTTCGTAATGTGGCTTCGGGGGGAAGGGATCTACGAGACGGTTCGCGCGGAAGTCCAGAAGAACGGCTTCAACTGGCAAGAAGAGTTGGACAATTTTTACGTTGCCGAGGGTCTTCACGCCGCACTCATGCGAGCCAAGCCGCTGCTCTTTTCCACAGCCGCCACGTGCGTGGAAACGTTGAATAACCTGTATCCCTACGTGCAGGATATCAGCAGTGACGACATGCTGAAGGCAATGCGCCAGGCCTTGACGCGAGATGGCAAGTTCCCGCTTACGCTTATCGTGCTGGACGAGGTGCAACAGTACATCGGCGAAGACAGCCAACGCTCCATGGAAGTACAGGAGGCAGTGGAGTCCTGTTGCAAGAACATTGGAGGGAAACTGCTGTTCATCGGTACGGGCCAGACAGCTGTTACGGGGACATCGAACCTAAAGAAACTGGAAGGCCGTTTCACGATCCGTGTTGAGCTCTCGGATGCCGACGTGGACGCGGTAATCCGGCAGGTCGTACTGGCGAAGAAAGCGGATGCAATTGGCGAAATTGAGAAGGTGATGCAGCACAATCTGGGCGAGATCTCGCGGCACCTGTCGAACACAAGTATTGGCCACCGGCAATCGGACATCGCCTACTTTCCGCAGGACTACCCGATTCTTCCGGTGCGAAGGCGATTCTGGGAAGCCACGCTACGGGTGCTGGATCAGACGGGTACGGACAGCCAGTTACGGAATCAACTCGGTATGGTCCACAAGGTCATTCAATCGAACTTGGATGCACCTGTTGGATGCGTGATTCCTGGCGATTCGCTCTATTTTGAGTCGGCGGACAAGCTGCTGCAGGCGCGAGTGTTGCCACGTAAGGTTCACGAGAAAACGATGACGTGGATAAAGGGCTCCGCGGATGAGCGTCTTGTCGCCAGGGCTTGTGGGCTGGTCTTTCTGATTAACAAACTGGCGGGCGGCAACGACGAAGTTGGCATTCACGCGACGCTGGACACCATCGCCGATTTGCTGGTGGAAGACATCGCTGCGGGCAGCAGCGCCCTACGCGGCAAGCTCCCTGAGTTGCTGGGTAAATGCGAACTGCTGATGAAAGTCAAGGACGTCTATCGCATCCAGACGGAAGAGAGCTCCGCCTGGAACGATGAGTTCCTGTCCCAGCGGGGCCAGCTTGCGAATGAAGCGCACCGAGTGGAGGCGGAGCGCGATGACCGGATTCGCCGCCTGTTTGGTGAGTTGGTGAAGAAGCTTTCGCTGATGCAGGGAAGCGGCAGTGTGAGCCGCGAGATCTCCCCGGTGTTCGAGGCACAATTACCTGCCGACAGAGACAAGCGGATTTATGTGTGGGTGCGGGATGGCTGGGCGACGGATGAAAACTCGGTGCGGGTAGACGCGCGGCAAGCCGGCAACCAGTCTCCGGCCATTTTTGTCTATTTGCCAAAGCGGTCGGCGGACGATCTACGCCACTACCTGATCGACTATAAGGCGGCGACGGCGACTCTCGACAAACGGGGAGTGCCGAACGGCCCCGAGGGGGCCGAGGCACGAGCCGCGATGGAGACCACGAGGCAGGTCGCGGACGGACGGATCAAGGAGCTGCTGCAGGACGTGTTTTCCGGTGCGCGGGTGTTCCAGGGGGGCGGCAACGAGATCCTGGGCAACAGCTTGCAAGACATGGTGCTGGAAGCGGCCGGCAATGCTTTGCAGCGCCTGTATCCGCAGTTCCAAATGGCGGACCATTCGGGCTGGGACAAAGTGTATGCGAAGGCGAAGCAGGGGGCGCCGGATGCGCTGACTGCGGTTGGGAACGACGGGGAGCCCTCGAAGCACTCGGTGTGCAAGGCGATTCTGGGCTACCTGGCGGGGGGGAAGCTAGGCTCTGATATCCGGACTACTTTTGAGTCGTCGCCCTACGGCTGGTCGCGCGATACAGTTGACGGCGCATTGCAGGTACTTTTGATTGCCGGGCTGACTCGCGCGCAAGATGATCGTGGGCGACCTGTGGATCCCCGCGAATTGGAACGGAAGTCGATCGGGAAAGCCACGTTTAAGGTAGAGTCGGCGACAGTTTCGACGAGTCAACGCATTCAGATCCGCAAGGTCTTCCAGCGTTTGGGTGTGCAAGCGAAGCAGGGGGAGGAACTGGCGGAAGTGCCAGCGTTCCTGCGGCAGGCCGGAGATCTGGCGGTCGCGGCCGGCGGGGATGCTCCAAAGCCGGCGCGGCCGGATACGGCCTTCCTTGATGAGATCCGATTGACTTCGGGTAACGAACAATTGCTGGCAGTATTTAACCAGCAGGAGGCGTTGCGGGAGGCGATCGACACTTGGGAGGGGCAGGCGAAGCGGATCGAAAAGCGGTGGCCCGCATGGGAGAAGCTGAAGGATCTGTTGAGGCACGCCGGGAATCTGAAGGAGGCGGAGGAGGCGAGGCAGCAGGCAGAGGCGATTCAAAAGCAGCGATTATTGTTGGCCGACCCGGACCCGATTCAACCTCTGTTGAAGACTCTTGAGGAAGCGCTGCGCAACGCGCTGATGGCGCAGCAAAAGCAGTTCGCGGACGAATTGAAACGCAAGGCGGCGGAGCTGGCGAACGACGGATCATGGGAACAACTGGCAGAGGATGAGCGCACGGTGATTTCTGGCCAATGCGGGATTGTGGATGTGCCGAAGTTGCGATTGGGAACCCACCAAGAACTGGTCGCAGCGCTGGACCAAAACCCATTGGCGGTGTGGCGGGACCGGATTGACGCGTTGCCGGGAAGGTTCGACCGGGCGCGTGAACTGGCGGCCCGATCTCTGGAGCCGGAGACGCAGATTGTGGAGGTTCCGCGGCGTACGCTGCACTCTGTAGAAGAGGTGGACGCGTGGATGAAAGACGTTGAGGCGCAGTTGAAGCATGGCTTGGGCAAGGGACCTGTGATGGTCCGCTGATGAATCATATGAAGGCTGATGGCATGCACGTACTTGATCGAACGCGAAGGAACAAGCTCGAACGCACGGTTATGGATGCGCGGGAGGTGGCAGTGGTTGCCGCCCGGGCGGCTATTGAACAGCTTGCGGTGGGAGAAGGGAAGCCGGCGACGGTGCCGAGCGCGGCGGAAAAAGAACTGCGGCGGAAACTAAGAGCCCATGGCCGGCAGTTAGGTGACGCGCGAAACACCAAGACCGAGGCGCAGGAAATCGAGAATCTGGTGGAAGAGGTGGCCTACGAACACTGGCACCGGATGCTCTTTGCGCGGTTCCTGGCTGAGAACAACCTGCTGATGTACCCGGATCCAGACGCTCCGGTACCGGTGAGCCTAGCGGAGTGCGAGGATCTGGCTGCGGAGTTCGGCGCCAAGAACGGCTGGGAGTTGGCGGCGCGTTTTGCCGCTCGGATGTTGCCCCAGATTTTTCGACCCGAGTCGCCGGTATTTGCGGTTACGCTGCCGCCCGAGTATCAGCAGAAATTGGAACAGTTCGTAGCCGGTCTGGAGGGGGCCATTTTCACCGCCAGCGATTCGCTGGGTTGGGTCTACCAGTTTTGGCAGGCGAAGAACAAAGACGCCGTGAACGACTCCGAGGTGAAGATTGGCGCTCGGGAATTGCCGGCGGTAACGCAGCTCTTCACCGAGCCATACATGGTGGCGTTTCTGCTGGATAATTCCTTAGGAGCTTGGTGGGCGGCGCGACGGCTAAGTCCCGAGGATCTCCGGAACGCGCAGACTGAGGAGGAATTGCGGGCGAAGGTGGCGCTCCCGATGATGCCGCTCGATTATCTGCGCTTTGTGCGGCAAGAGACCGGGAATTGGACGCCAGCGGCGGGAACGTTTGCTGGCTGGCCGCATCAACTAGCGGCGCTGCGAGTGCTCGACCCGTGCTGTGGGTCCGGTCATTTTCTGGTGACCGCCTATCTGATGCTGACCGCTATGCGCAGGGCGGAAGAAGGGTTGTCTGTTCATGACGCGACGGATGCCGTGCTGCGGGAGAACGTGCACGGGTTGGAGATCGACCGGCGGTGTACGGAGATCGCGGCATTTAATCTCGCCTTGACGGCCTGGCGTCTGTCTGGCTATCGCATACTTCCGACTCCACATATTGCATGTAGTGGATTGGCGGTGGGTGGTACCCGTGAACAATGGCTGGAAATTCTTGCCGGGCAAGCGGTGGGCCAGAACGTGCGCTTCTTCTTTGGACAGCTTTACGATCTATTTCGTAAAGCGCCAACCTTAGGAAGTCTGATCAACCCACATCGTTTCTTGGGGAGTGGGTGGCTGAGCGAACGGGATATGAGGAATCTGCAGTCCGCGCTTGCGTCAGCCATGGCTGAGGAAGCCAGAGCGGTCACGGAGCAGTCCGAGATGGGTGTGACTGCGCAAGGTGTCGCCAAGGCTGCGGAACTCTTGGCGGGCAAGTACACGTTGGTGGCTACAAATGTCCCCTATCTTGGGCGTGGCAATCAGGACGAGGTGCTCAAAGAGCACCTGGAGACACAATACCCATTAGGAAAAGCCGACCTTGCGACCGCGTTTCTATTGCGATGCCTTGAGTTTTGCGGCCCGGGTGGTACGACTGCGCTTGTGACGCCACATAACTGGCTCTTTCTGACTAGCTATACAAAGTTACGCCAGTTGCTTCTCGAGAACCGGACGTGGAATTGGGTGGCGAGGTTGGGTGAGCACGCGTTCGAAAGCCCCGGGGCCGCTGGTGCGTTCGGCGCGCTTACTGTTATTTCTGCGGCGACCCCGACTGACGTACACGTGATGGCTGGAATTGATGTGTCGGCGCCGCGAGGACAACGCCCCATTTACGCCGAAGAAAAGGCAGCTATGTTGCGAGGCGAGAAGCCAGCCCACATTTTGCGTGTCTTGCAGAGAGAACCACTCGAACGTCCAGATTCAATCGTGAGTTTCACATTCAGTGACATCAAAACATATTTGAAGGAATACGCTGGTTGCTATCAAGGATTGACGACCGCCGATGATGGTAGATGGCGTAGGCAATTTTGGGAGGTACTGCCGTCCAGTCACGCATGGCTGCGACTGCAAACACCGTCGCAGGAGCGAGGTCTATTTTCAGGGCGAGAAGATTTAGTATCGCGCCATTTGATTGATACAACCGATCACACCGCCGTGATTCGGGGCCGAGACGCATGGGGAAAGACTGGGATTGCTATCGACCGGGTTGGCAGTCTGGCACGAGCTGTCTACGATGGAGACTTGTTTCATAGTCTTGTTCCAGTTGTGGTGCCACATAATCCCATACACCTTGGTGCGATCTCTGCGTTCTGTCTTTCTGATGAATTCGTAAAGGCTGCTAGATCCTCAAATCAAGGGTTGAGTATTGATAACGGGTACTTAAGTAAGCTGCCTTTCGACCTCGCTCATTGGCAAACTGTGGCCGATGAGAAGTACCCAAACGGCCTGCCTGAACCAGAAAGCGAGGATCCAAGGCAGTGGCTGTTCCACGGGCGCCCGGAGCAGGCGACCGCACCACTTCAAGTGGCCGTGGCCCGACTTTTGGGGTACACATGGCCGGCGGAGTTGGATGCGAAGATGCGGTTGAGCGAGCGGGCGAGAGAACTAGTCAAGTCCTGTCGTGTATTGTCACCGTTTGCGGACAACGATGGCATCGTCTGTATTCCGCCGGTGCGAGGGGAGGCCTCGGCACCGGACCGAGTATTGAACTTACTCGCCACAGTGTACGGCGAAGTGTGGAGCAATGATGTACTAGCCGAGTTACTTAAAGACGCCGATTTTGCGGGCAAGTCTTTGGAGAGCTGGCTTCGGGATGGCTTCTTTTCCCAACACTGCGAGCTGTTTCTCGACCGCCCATTTATCTGGCAAGTGTGGGACGGGGTACGGGACGGTTTTTCCGCGCTTGTGAACTACCACAAGCTGGACCGCAAGAATTTGGAGACTCTGATTTATACCTACCTGGGGGACTGGATCCAACGACAGAAGGATGACAAAGCATCAAAGATCGAAGGAGCCCAGGAACGCCTCGACGCTGCGGAGGCCCTGCAGAAGCGCCTCGAACTGATCCTGCACGGAGAATCGCCCTATGACATTTTTGTGCGCTGGAAGCCGATTGAGAAACAAGCCATTGGATGGAGTCCGGACCTCAACGACGGAGTGCGGATGAATATCCGGCCTTTTCTGCGCGTCCCGGATGTGAGGGGAAAGGACGCGGGAGTGTTGCGTGTGAAACCACGTATCAAATGGGACAAGGATCGCGGGAAGGAACCCGAACGATTGGTGCATGAGTTCCCATGGTTCTGGGGTTGGGACGGCACCGTGGATTTTGCCGGTGGCGGCACGTTCACGGGTGAGCGGGTGAATGACTGCCACTATACGTTGGCATTAAAGCGACAGGCACGGCTGCGGGCTGACGACCAGAAGGAGATCTGACCCATGAGCATCAATACCGGAATCGTCGACCAACGTGTGCGCAAACTCGCGGTGGACCTTGCTCCCGAATTTGAAGCAAGACTGAACATCAAGAATAACGAGGATAAGCAGCGTTCGACGGCGTTTGTGTTCCTGGCAGTTAAAACCGTACTGGATTTACCGGATGAGGAAGCACTGGATTGCCTGACCGAGGGCGGTAACGACTTTGGCATCGATGCGGTGCATGTAGGCGATGTCGAGGATGGCGAATTTGTGGTCACAATGTTCCAGGGGAAGTACAAGAGAGATCTCGCTGGCGATTCCAACTTCCCACAAAATGGCGTAGAGAAGGCAATTCAGGCCATTCGTTTCCTTTTTGATCCAGATGCAGAGATCACGACGAATGCTGGGCTAACCCGGCATCTAGAGGAGATTCGCTCGCTTGTCCGCGATGGGCATATCCCCCGTGTTCGCATGGTCCTGGGTAACAACGGACTGACATGGAAGAATGAAGCGCAGCAACTGATTGACTTGGCGGCTTTCCCGCGAGACCAGGTGGGATGGGAGTATGTCAATCACGATGTGATCGTCAGCCTGCTCCAGACGACGAAGCAAGTAGACGATGTGTTGCGATTGTCGGGTAGGGCCATTGTGGAGGACTTGGACTATTCCCGAGTACTAGTAGGCAAGATTCCCGTCCGTGAGATCGAAGTGCTATTCAACAAACACGGCGATCTGCTGTTGGAGCGCAACATTCGGCGCTTTCTGGGTCTGCAGGGAAACCGGGTGAACCAGGGGATCGATCATACGCTGCGGACCGAGACCGAGCGCGGAAACTTCTATTTCTACAACAACGGCATCACTCTGCTGTGTCGCAAATTCAACCACAATGCTTTGCAGGGGGAGAATTTCCAGGTTCGAGTGGAGGGACTACAGATCATCAACGGCGGCCAGACGTGCAAGACGATCCAGGCGACTCTGGCGTCACTGGCCGGTACTGACGCAGGGATGGAGCAGGCTTTTGTGCTGGTGCGTTTATATGAACTTCCTAGTGATTCGGCCGACTTGGTGCGAAGCATCACGTATGCTACGAACAGCCAGAACCCGGTCGACCTGCGTGATTTGAAGTCAAATGACTCAAAGCAGAGGAGCCTGGAAACGGCGATGCGGGACTTGGGATTTATGTATCGAAGACACCGCAGCGAAGCCTCGTTGACACCGGAAGATATTAGCAGCGCGACGGCGGCAGAGGCCGTTTTGTCGGTCTGGAGAAGCCGTCCGCATCAGGCGAAGTTCAATGGGCGCGAGCATTTCGGCAGGCTCTACGACCTCATTTTCTCAGACGATCTAAACGCGGCGCAGACAGTCATTGCGACACTGATTTACCGGTATGCGGAGAACAAGAGGCGTCGGCCGGCGGAAGGTGCTTCGCCGGTTGAGGGTTATGGGTCGAGCTTCCTGGCGATGTTGATGGGACGCTATCTGCTTGCCGACCTCGGAATTTCGCTCCAAGCGCTCGGACACGTTTTGTTCCCCAAAGCACAGGAATTGCTTGCCGAAAAGGAAGCCGACTACCATAGACGCGCGTTGGCGGAAGTGGAAGCCGCGATTGGGCGGCTGTATGGACAAAAGCCGATCTCTCTACAACGTTTGTCCGCTACGTTCCGGCGCGGGGACTTGCTGGAAGAGGTGGCACCGGGAAAGCTGTTGAATGGCTGAGTTATTGCAGCATTTGGTCCAGGCTATTCGAGGCGCGGCGGTACACAATCCGGACGTGCAGGCCGCGCCGCAGTGTATTTTGTGGCCGGACGGCGACCGCCAGTGGGAGCCGGTCGCGGCGCGGTTGCAGGCGGCACTGCCAGAAATGTTTGTACTGGGCGGCTATGATGTTGCGCAGCGAACAGGGCCGGCGATTTGGTTACGCTGTGTGATTGCGAACCGGGCGCCCAAGGTGGACGTTCCGAGCGGCACGACGCCGATCCTTTACTTGCCGGGCGTGAGCCGGCAGGATCTTCGCGCGGTAGAGAGCTGTCCGGAACTGCTGAAGCCACTAGCGGAACTGCAATATAGCGGCGCGATTTGGTCGCAGATCAACGCGAAGGACTGGACGATACTCGCATTTCTGCTGTCCGATCAGGGAGGGCTGAATCTCGATGTAGCCACGGATAAAGACGCCAAGCATGCGATGCGCCTGGCGCTCTACCGCTTGCTGGACGAAGAAGTGGATCGATTGCAGGGGAAGCGCCTGGATCGGGACTATTTCAATACGCTGTTGACGGGCGGAGATCCGGTGCGAGACCTGCTGCAATGGCTGGACCAGGGAGAGGTGTTCCAGAATTCGCGTGACGAGAATGCGTGGGCGGGATTTGTTGAGGTGACAAAGTCTCAATTGGGATTTGACCCTGGTAACGAGGGGTCTCTGCGAGGTGCGGAGCTTCTGGCAGGTCACCGAGGGCCATGGCTGTCGGTATGGGAGAGGTATTGCGAAGCGCCGAAACGCTACCCGAACATTCCAATGCAGATCCGTAAGTGCAAGGCGCCCAGCGACACCATTTTTTGGTTGATGGATGACGGCACGAATGACGGGTGGCCGCAGTGGAACCAGGCGCAAGAGAAGAACCTGTGCGGCGAGCTGTTGGCACTAGCCGCCGTTGCGCCACATGAAGCGCGGAAGAAGCTTCTGGAAATGGAAGGGCGCAACGGACGGCGGCGTTCACTAGTCTGGGCAGAACTGGGCGAGGCGCCGCTTGCGGGCGCGCTGGAGGGGTTGGCGACCATGGCGGAGGTGACGGCTCATCCGCTGACTTTTGGAACGGCGAAGGAACTGGGGGAAGCATATGGCCGGTCCGGCTGGCGCGCCGACGACGCGATGCTGGGGGCTCTGGCCTGTGTAAGCCGACCAGAAGATGTCGATGCCGTCAAGGCGGCGATACGGGCCGTCTACTTGCCCTGGGCGGAAGACTCGGCTAGGTATCTGCAGAGTATTGTGGAACACCAGGGCTACCCAGGACGCCGGGATACGATGGCTGCGCCCATGCCAAAGAATGCGGGAGAATGCATCTATTTTGTGGATGGATTACGATTCGACGCGGCGCGCCGTTTGCACGATCGGCTGCGGGCAAAGGGGCTGGCTGTGGAGGAGCGTCCGCGGTGGGCGGCACTTCCGACGGTGACGGCGACGGGTAAGCCGGCGGTTACTCCGGTGGCGCACCTGGTGAGTGGCCAGGATGTGAACGCGGATTTCGAGGCATGTGTGGCCGCCACGGGACAGTCGTTAAAGGGGGGCTATCCGCTGCAGAAGTTGCTGTCCGACGCGGGTTGGCTGCTCCTGGACAAAGGGAAAGGTGAGATAACGCAAGGCCCAGCATGGTGCGAGGCTGGCAGTATTGATCATGAGGGACATGACCGGGGCTGGAAACTGGCAAAGCACCTGGAAACGATGCTGGGCGAAATTGCGGAACGCGTAGAGAGTCTGCTAGCGGCGGGATTCGAGAGAGTTCGAGTTGTTACCGACCACGGATGGTTGTTGCTGCCGGGAGGGCTGCCAAAGACGGAACTACCCGCTTCTCTAACCGAGAATGCGTGGGGGCGGTGCGCCGCCCTCAAGGTGGGGGCACACACGGATGAGCGGCTTTATCCGTGGTACTGGAATGTGCATCAGGAGTTTGCACTGGCGGACGGAATCAGTTGTTACCGCGCCGGAATCGAATATGCTCACGGCGGATTGAGTTTGCAGGAGTGTCTGACGCTTGAGTTGAATGTTTCGCCGAGCGAAGCGAGAAGGGGCGCTAACGCGATTCAAATTAGCGATGTTGCCTGGAAAGGGCAACGGTGCCGGGTGGTATTGAAGGGTGAGGCGAGCGGACTGTTTCTGGATCTGCGGACGCAAGCGGGCAATGCGGCGACGAGCCTTACGAAAGCGGTGAGGCCATTCAAGGAGGACGGCACCAGTTCGTTGGTCGTTGAAGATGAAGAGGCAAGCGGTCGCGCTGCGCTCGTGGTTGTGATTGACCGTGACGGGAGACTGGTGGCCCAGCAGCCGACAGTTGTTGCAGGGGAAGGTGAGTAGTGGAACTGGACCGAATTGACAGACTCGCGGCGGGGGCCTTGGACGGCTATTTAGTGCGGAAGGATCTGGTGCGGACTTTCAGCCGGCAGTTTCCCGTGCCAACGTATGTGGTTGAGTTTTTGTTGGGGCGGTATTGCGCGAGCACAGATCCAGAAGAGATTGACGAAGGAATCAAGATCGCGCAACGGCAGCTTGCCGAGCGGACAGTAAAGTCAGGGGAGGAGGAGCTATTCAAATCCCGGGCGAGAGAGAAGGGTGAGGTGAAGGTAATCGACTTGATCAGCGCGCGCCTGGATGCCAAGACCGATTCCTATCTCGCGACGCTGCCGAGCCTCCAGTTGACGGATGCGAGGATTCATCCAGACCTCGTGAAAACTCACGAACGGATGCTGACCGGTGGCTTCTACGCCGAGATCACGCTGTCCTACGATGCCGCCATTGCGCAGGAGAAGAATGGCCGCGCCTTCGGGATTGATGCGCTACGGGAGATTCAACTTTCTAAGCGCGACGTGCTGCATGCGCTTGCCGAGGCGCGCACGAACTTCACCACGGCGGAGTGGAAGACGTTTTTGTTGCGGAGTATCGGGATTGAATCCGACGGATTGCCGGAACGGGCCAAGGATTCGTTGTTTCTGCGAATGGTCCCTTTTGTGGAGCGCAATTACAACTTGGTTGAGTTGGGGCCGAGGGGAACTGGCAAGAGCCATCTGTTTCAGCAGGTGTCACCTTATGCGCACCTCATATCCGGCGGAAAGGCCAGCGTGGCCCGTATGTTTGTGAATAACGCTACGGGTCAGCGGGGGCTTGTTTGCCAATACGACGTTGTCTGTTTCGACGAGGTCTCTGGCATCTCGTTCGACCAGAAAGACGGCGTCAACATCATGAAAGGGTATATGGAGTCAGGCGAGTTCAGCCGGGGGAAGGAGAGTATCCGAGCGGATGGCAGTTTGGTGCTGGTGGGGAATTTCAATGTGGATGTCGAGCATCAACAAAGGATCGGACATCTACTGGGGCCGCTTCCGCCGGAGATGCGAGACGACACCGCGTTCATGGATAGGATTCACGCGTTTCTGCCGGGGTGGGATTTACCCAAGATCAGCAAGGAACTGCTGACCGATCATTTCGGATTGGTAAGCGACTTCCTTTCGGAGTGCTGGACCCATTTGCGCAGCCAGAGCCGAGTGGTAGCGATGCAGAATCGTGTCATTCTAGGTGGCGCCTTGAGTGGGCGCGACACGAACGCAGTAAACAAAACGACGAGCGGGTTGCTAAAGTTGCTGTACCCGGGTTTGGATGAAACCATCCCAGATGAGGATCTGGAGTGGGCTCTACGGATCGCGTTGGAGGCGAGGCGGCGCGTGAAGGAGCAGCAGAAGCGGATTGGGGCTGCCGAATTCAGGAACACGCACTTTAGCTACGTATTTGGGGACGATGGCGTTGAGAAATTTGTATCCACGCCTGAGCTTCAGAGTGAGGGCGGAATTGGAGGTGATCCGCTTGAACCTGGACAGGTGTGGACGATCAGCCCTGGCGGGATCGACGATCATCCTGGACTCTACCGAATTGAGGTTAACTGCGGGCCTGGATCAGGCGTGAAGATCCTAAATAAGCCAGCTCCGCCGGCATTTCGTGAGTCAGTTGGATACGCGGAACAGAATCTGTATGCGCAAGCCATCCGGCTGGTCGGTGATAAGGATCCGCGTCAGCATGAATTCACCGTACAGCTCCGTGCGTATGACGCTTCCCGGACAGGAACGAAACTTGGAGTTGCCGCCGTTGTAGCATTCTGTACGGCATTACTTAAGAAGAGTACCCGCGGCGGGCTCATCGTCGTTGGAGAAATCAATCTTGGGGGGTCCATTGAGGCTGTCCATGGGGCAGTGGCGATTGCGGAGATTGCCGTGGAGAAAGGCGCAACGTCGATACTGATTCCGGTGAATTGCCGACGCCAACTGTTGGATCTTTCCGATGAGATGGCGACGATGGTGGATATTCAGTTTTATTCGGATGCGCGCGATGCGCTGTTAAAGGCGATTCAGGAGTGACTGCTGTTCCCTCGGGTTGATGCATTCATTTTCGTGGGTGGCCAGGAATAGCCTGCTTCAGCTTCCGTACTTGACGTGAAACGTGGGACTGTCCTCAGGCCTGTTCTTGCGCCGATCATAGAGGCGGGTCGTTGAGACGTTGGCGTGTCCCAACCATTCTTGGACTTTGGCGATGTCCGCTCGATTCGTCAGTGCGTTCGTTGCCGCCGTTGCACGCAGCGAGTGAACGCATAGGCCTTTTACTTCGCCAGTGATTCCCGCTTCGAGCGCATAGTGCCTAACCACGTTTCGGTAAATCGACGCGGGATCAAGAGGGCGGTCCAGCTTTTCGGGCGTTCGTGTGTTGACCAGTGGCCGGAACAAGGGCCCAGTTAGATCCGATCCGTGCCCGGCCATTTTCAAGTACGCATCAATCCGCCGTTGCGCGTCGGCATGCACAGGCACGTAACGAATCTTGTCACCTTTGCCGGTCACGCGAAAGTGCGTTGCCCCCTCGCGGCTTTGGATGTCCTTCACCAGCAACCGGCACAACTCTTCTCTCCGTAACCCGTGATAAAGCAGCACGGCGAGGATTGCTCGATCGCGGAGCCCTTTCAGGGTTTCGCTGTCCGGCGCTTCAAGCAGCAAATATGCCTGGGCATCGCCAAGCGCCGGCGTGCTTCCTTCGTTTCCATTAGCCTTCGGTCGCTTGACGCCATCCACCGGGTTGCCAACCACAGCATTCCGCTCACATAGGTAGTCGAACAAAGCCGACAAAGCCGCCAGCTTGCGCCGTATCGTACTCGGGGCGAGCTTCCCGAATTCGAGGTCCTTGCGCCATGCGATCATGTGGGCCCGCGTTACGGCGCGGAGTTCTTCGGGAGTTATGATATTGGCAAAGCCCATGAACTCCTTCAAGTCGTTCTGGTAGGCGCGGCGAGTCTGCGGATTGGTGATGTTGGCCAGCCACTCCGCTTCGGGCGGCACGTCGGCCAAGTGTAGGAATTGGCGAGCGGTGAGCGAGCGTCCGCGCTGGCTGGGAACGAGGTCTTTGGGCATCGGTTCCTGACATGATAACGTATTTTATCGTGTTAGGGAGAAGGGCCGTTGGGGGCGAGTTCGTTTGGCACAACATCGAGGTTACCTACGCCTTCGCATGCTGTTTTCCCTGAGGTCATCGGATAGGCCCGGCCAATGGCTCAGCGCTCACTCCAGTTCAGCCCCACACCGGGCACACAATGTACCCCTTTTGCCTCAGCAGTTTGATACGCTTAGATACGGCTCGATCCGGGTATGGGCGAAACAAAATATTACACTCTGGCGGAGGCTGCTGTTTTGATTGGCATTGCGCCGATCACGCTCAAGCGCTGGCTCCTCGCGGAGAAGGTCGCCGAGGTGTCCCGAGACAGAAACAACTGGCGTCGCTTCACCGACGCGGACGTGCGCCGAATCAAGCAGTTCGCTGATACATCGACTCCGCCAAAGGGACAGCGGAAATGATAGACAGCAAGGCACCGACGAAAACACGGACGCTTGAAGAGGTTGTTCTTCATCCGGAGACGTTCGCCCCATACGTCGATCATCTCGCGACGCTCCTAGTCGCTACCGTCCGAGACGGTGCCGACGCACGCAAAGCAGAACTCGCATCAGCGCTCGACGGCCAGCCGGGTCAACAGTTGCGTAAGCTGTACACGATCAGCGACCTTCGAGATACGGGCACATACTTCACCGGTTCGGCACTCGCGAACCGACTCGTTACGGCCCTAGCCAACCATTTGCCGGGAGCGGACCGCGTCGTGGATCCGGCATGCGGCGCGGGCGACCTGCTCGTGGCATGCGCCCGTCACCTACCGCTACAGGCAACCGTTGCGGAGACGTTGAAGGATTGGGGCGAGCGCCTTACGGGCTTCGACATCAACTCCGCGTTCGTGGACGCAACGCGATACCGTCTTGCACTTCTTGCGTTCGAACGCACTAAATCCTCACCGCGAGAGATCCGCAAGACGCTGCCGCTTGAAAAGATCTTCCCGAACATCCAGCTCCGCTCCGGCATTAAGGAATGGGAACTGGTAAGTGCGCCTGCTGTGATCGTCGTGAATCCGCCCTTCTCCTACGGTCTCGCTGAGAAGAGCTGCACCTGGGCACAGGGCCGCATCTCGCAAGCCGCAACTTTCATGGATAATTGCCTGAGCAACTCTGCCCGAGGGACCCGGATTCTCGCCATACTCCCCGATGTGCTGAGAACGGGGAGCCGCTATGCGAAATGGCGGCAGATGATCACGGCGAAGGCAACCGTGCATTCCGTCGAGATCGCAGGACAGTTCGACGAGCTCACCGAAATCAGCGTCTTCCTTTTGGAGCTGGAAGTTGGCGCAGACACTGGCGTCACGACGCGATGGGCGCATCCGACAAACACGACAGTGCGAACCGTGAAGGATCTCTTCGATGTCCACGTTGGTCCGGTCGTGCCATTCCGACTCAACCACAAAGGACGTTGGTGCACCTACATTCACTCCGAGCAGTTGCCGCCGTGGGCGACCGTGCGCAAAATCGACCAGCACGTTCGTTTCGCAGGCACGACCTACATGCCACCGTTCGTTGCCATCCGACGAACGTCAAAGGCGGATTATCAAGTGCGCTGCATCGGAACGCTCGTCACGGGATCGCTGCCGATGGCGGTCGAGAACCATCTCCTCATCGCGCTCCCGAAAGACAAGAAGGTCGGGACATGCAAGAAACTCCTGGAGGTCCTTAAGCGTGACACAACATCCGCGTGGATGAACGAACGCATCCGCTGCCGTCACCTCACCGTTGGATCAGTCGGCGACCTGCCGTGGCCGGAGGATCAATGAGCCAACCCCTCGCTCATTTTCGATTCTCAAGCGACATACTGCGTCGCCTCGGCGAAGAACTGAATCCAAGCATCGAACACGGGATCGTGGAGCTCGCAAAGAACGCCTACGACGCTGACGCTACTGAATTCACCGTCAAACTCATCAAGGTCGAAAAGTCCGGCGGGACCGTCGTCGTCACCGACAACGGCGACGGCATGACGCCAAAAGACATCCGTGACGGATGGCTCGTCATCGGGCAATCACGTAAAGGAAGTATCAAGCGCACGCCGCGAGGAAGAATCCCGGCAGGCTACAAAGGTCTGGGTCGCCTCGCAGCGCTTCGGCTGGGTAAGACAGCTACAGTCCTCACTCGGCCCAAAGAAAGCACCTTTCAGTCGAAGGTCGTCATCGACTGGAACGCCTTCGACAAAGCAGCCCTCGTGGAAGACGTCGCGCTCGACATCCAGCTGATCAATGCACGAGCGAAACCAGGTCACGGGACTGAAATCACCATCGAAGATCTACGGTCGAACGTATCCAAGGCAGAGGTGAGGCGACTCGCGCGCGCCCTCATCCTACTCGCTGACCCATTCGGTGACTCGCCCAAATCCTTCAAGCCAACGCTGATCGCCCCGGAGTTCGAAGACATCGCTCGCCTCGTCAAGACGCGCTACCTCGTAGATGCCGACTACCATCTCAGCGCGTCACTCGATGCGAAAGGGCGCGCCAAGGCTTCCGTCCTGGACTGGAAGGGCAACGAACTCTTTAAGGCCACACATAAAGAGCTGGCCGTCAGCCGCAAGGGTGAGCCCTACGAATGCCCACCGGTCCAGTTCGATTTCTGGGCCTTCCTCCTGAGCAAGGAAACGTTCGCCGGTAGAACAACGAAACTCCAAGACCTCCGAGCATGGCTCGAAGAAGTCGGAGGTGTGCACCTCTACCAGAACGACCTGCGCGTCAGCCCCTACGGCAACCCCGGCAATGACTGGCTCGATATCAACCTCCGCCGCGTGCAAAGCCCCGAAGAACGCCCTTCAACGAACAACTCCATCGGAAAACTGATGGTGCTGGACGAGAACTTCAAGCTCGTCCAGAAAACGGACCGCTCGGGCTTCATCGAGACGGAGGCATTTAAAGAACTCAAAGAATTCGCGCAGAACGCCTTGGAATGGATGGCGCGCGAACGAATTGCGGTGGCGAATCGGCGACGCGAACAGCAGCGACAGCAAGCACCCACCAAAGTCCAACGCGCCAGAGAGGACCTGGAAAAGGCCATCAAAACCGCCCCGAAGGTCGCGCAACAGCAACTGCGTCGGGCAGTACAGGCCTACGACTCACAGAAAGAAAAGGAAGTCGTGACGTTGCGCAAGGAGGTCCAGCTCTACCGGACGCTGAGCACCGCGGGCATCACCGCAGCCACCTTTGCGCACGAATCAAGCGGCAATCCAATTAAAGTCATTCACCAGTCGATCAACACCATCAAGCGCCGTGGCAAGGAACAATTTGAAGCAAAGTACGAGATTTCCTTCTCAAAGCCCGTCGAACAGATCATTAAGTCCGTGGATACACTCGGCGTGCTGAGCACAGCGACGCTCAGCCTGATAGACCATGACAAGCGACGCGTGACCCGAGTTGATCTCCACAAAGTCATCAAGAGCGTGCTGAACACGTTCGATCCATTTCTGAAAGGCCGCGACATCACAGCTACTGTCGCTCTCGCTCCAGAAGCCGCCTACCTGCGCGGCAGCGAAGCGGCGATAGAATCGATTCTCACCAACCTCCTCAACAACAGCGTGACCGCATTTGAACACGCTGGGACGAACAATCGCGCGCTCCGTGTCGCCACCGAGATCGAGGACGGCCACGTGACGATCACCGTTGAGGATAACGGGCCTGGCATTGTCGGGATATTGAAGCGCGACATGTGGCTACCCGGCATCACCACAAAGCCTCAAGGGACAGGATTGGGTCTCACTATCGTCCGCGACACCGTCGCCGACCTCGGCGGCGACGTCGATGCTATCGAGCATGGCGATCTTGGTGGCGCGACGCTCACCGTGAAACTACCGCTCACGAACACTTAGGAAAACAAGGAATGGCACAACGCATCGACTCACTCGAGATCAACAACATCGCCATCATCGACGACGAGCCCGATGTGCGAAGCGGCTGGGAAGAGCCCGTTGCTGACCTGGCCCTCAAGCCCGTTCCTCAAAATGGGCCGCTCGGTGAACTGCCATTCTGTATCGAAAACATTCTCAAGAATGCAGATGCCGCTCTGTGCGACTATCACCTCAAAGTCAAAGCGTACTCCGTTTTCAATGGCGCAATCCTAGTGGCCAAGCTGTACGAGCGCCACTTCCCGGCAGTCCTGTGTACGAATTGGAATAGCGCAAGCGTCGACGAAATGCGCCCCTTCCGGCGGCAGATCGCATCGCTCGTTGATCCGAAGACCCTCACCATCGACCCCTCGATCCTCTTGCACGGCCTTGAGTCATGCGTGATGGAATTCAATGGGAACTTCCGAACGGTCCGACGCCCATGGCGCACGCTCATCAGAATCGAAGACATGCCAGAGCAGGATGGGGCCGTACCCTTCGTGTACGTGGCGGTGCCCGCGTGGGGCTCGGAGATAGTGCGACTTCCGAAGACTGTGTTCCCTGCCGACATCTTTCCGAAGCTCAAACCAGACTTTAGACTGTACGCGAAAGTGAACCTCGGGGCTATCGGGAATGAAGAGCTCTTCTTCGAGGACTGGGAGTAAACCGATGGCTGCTGCTCCTGCACTCACTATCCTTGATGTCGGCCACGGAAGTTGCGCCGTGCTCATCGAACCGGGCCGTACGGTCGTGTTCGACGCAGGTCCAAAGAGCGGGTTGCTCGAATTCTTGCGGGAGAATGGCATCGCGACTGTGGACCTCGTGCTCATTTCACACGCGGATCAGGATCACATTCGCGGCGTGCTCGGCATCCTCGCGGCGAAAACGATCAAGATCGGAGCCATTCGTCTCAATACGGACTCTGAGAAGGGTTCGCGTGTTTGGGATGACCTTGTCTGGATTCTGAACGAGATGCAGGAAGCTGGGGAGACTAAGTTCTCGCCCGCCCTCACGCCCGCTGAAAACGGCACGTTTGACTCTGCCGAAGTGAAGATTGAGATTCTCGCTCCCTCTGGCTACCTTGCTGGCAAAGGACCAAAAAGCGAGGATCGTCAGGGACGCCGTATCACGACGAACTCAATAAGCGCGGTCATCAGGCTATCTTTCAAGGGTGCCCCTATTGTTCTGCTCACGGGTGACATTGATGAGGTCGGCCTCGAAGATCTCATCCGGAGTAACGGCGCTGTGCAAGCACCGATTCTCGTTTTCCCGCATCATGGTGGGAATTCTGGCGCTCAGGACATGGGTGCGTTCGCGGAGAAGATCTATGATCTGGTCAAGCCGATGCAGGTAGTATTCTCCATCGGTCGAGGCCAGTACGGAACGCCGATACCTGCTGTGGTCGCCGCTGCACGGAAGGCAATCAAGGACGTGCGTATCAGTTGCACCCAACTCTCGGATCACTGTGCTGCTGCGCCTCCCTCGACGGCTCAGACGCACATTGGTCAGACGTTCGCCGCAGGCAGGGATAAGCGTCATTGCTGCGCTGGGTCCATCACGATCCACCTCGACTCTGGCACAATGGCTACTCCCGCTTACGAGCAGCATCAGGACTTCGTGAAGATCTCAGCGCCAACTGCCCTCTGCCGCTAGAAACTGCTGACTTCAGGGCGATTGAGACTGGAAGTGGATGTTCCATGGCCGCGCGTTTCTTGACAACCTCGATGTGATTGGTGAGGCTGAGCTCCTCGCGGATGAAGCGTGAGCTTCCGGCGAGCCTGCGTATGGCTGCAGAATTCACACTTTGTTGCGGACCAGGAGGCGGCGGAGGGACGTTCTTCCGATGCCCATTTGCCTGGCGATCTCGGATTTGCTGATTCCTTCGCGCACCAACCGCCGCGCATCCGCAGCCACCGCGGCGAGTGATTTGACCAACTTTCCGCGCCTAAAAACACCCCGGAAAATGGTGGCACACGTGCGGCACACCGCGTCGCATTACTCAATTGATTTGATGGAAGTTACCGAACCGAAGACTGATCGGGGTTCAGCCAACCGGCGGTGGCAAACCGGATATCCCCATGATTTCGCTACTCAGAATTGGCCCACTTTGATCATCTGATTTGGCCCCCCTCCAAGACCCTGTGAGGCCTGTTTTTGGCAGGCTGGCAGGATGCAAAGGAGAGCCAAAATGGAGTTGTTCGAAACGATCCGGCGCGAGTACGCCGCCGGAGAGACCATCAAAGCGTTAGCGCGGAAACACGGCGTTCATCGCCGGATGATCCGGCAGGCGATCGCCAGTGCGATACCGCCGGAACGGAAATCCGCCGAGCGCGAGCAGCCGAAACTCGGCCCGCTGACCGCGATCATTGACCAGATTCTGGAACAGGACCGGCAAGCCCCACGCAAGCAGCGGCACACAGCCCATCGAATCTGGACTCGTTTGAAATCCGAGCATCCCGACAACCCGGTCGCCGAGTCCACCGTGCGCCGATATGTCCGGAAACAGAAGCTTGCGATGGGATTGAAGGGCCGCGAAGTGTTCGTGCCGCAAACCTATCACTGGGGTCAGGAGGCGCAGGTGGATTGGTATGAGGCGCAAGCTGTTCTCGGTGGTGAGACGAAGAAACTGCAGATCTTCACCATGCGCAGCATGGCGAGCGGTGGTGCGTTCCATCGCGCCTACACCAACGCCACGCAGCAGGCGTTTCTGGAAGCGCACGAACTGGCCTTCGCCTACTTTGGCGGCGTCTTCGCCACTCTTCGTTACGACAATCTGAAGCTGGCGGTGAAGAAGATTCTGCGCGGCTATCAGCGCGACGAGACAGCCCGGATGCTGGCGTTCCGGTCGCACTGGGGCTTCCAGAGTGAATACTGCAATCCAGCGCGGGGCAATGAAAAGGGCGGGGTGGAAAGCGAGGTGGGCTGGTTCCGCCGGAACTGGTTGGTTCCGGTGCGGGAAGCCGCGAATTTGCTCGAGTTTAACGCGTATTTGGAAGGATGGTGTGTTGCCAGCCAGGACCGGATAATTCACGGGCGCCAGACGAATGTGGGGGAGGCGATGCAGCAGGAACGGCCCCATTTACTGCCTTTGGCCGACCTGCGGTTTGGCGTCAGCGAGTCGCTCTTCCCGGTCGTTGTCGATGGACACGGTTGTGTGCGCGCCAAGACCAATCGCTACTCCACACCGCTCGGGTCTGGCATTCGCAGTGAGGTGGTGCTGTGGCCCAACGAGGTGTATGTCTATCACGGGCGGGATTGCGTGGCGCGGCATGCGCGATGTTATGGGCGCGGGTATGAGTTCTACGAGCTGGATCACTATCTCGATGTGCTGGAGAAGAAGCCGGGCGCGCTGGCGGGTTCGACGCCGTTGGAACAGTGGCGCGCGGCTGGCCGGTGGCCGGCGTGCATGGACCAGTTGTGGGCACGGATGATTGAGCGAAACGGGAGACTGGTGGCGGCGCGCGACATGGTGGGGTTGATTCGGATTGCCAATGTCGAAGGCTGGCCGCGGATGGTTGCGGCTGTTGAGGAAGCGCTGCGGTTGGGGACCTGCGACGGGAGTGCGGTGCAGTACATATTCCGCGAGCCGGACGCGGCGGTGCGCGAACGCTACCAGATGGCGCTGGCCGAGGAACTGGCGCAGTTTGAACGGCCGATGCCGGAGATGGATGAATACGATCAGTTGCTGACCGGGAGGATCCAGTGAAACAGGAAGCGCAAGCATTGGAAATCGCCAGCGTGCAGCAGTATTGCCGGGCGGCGCGACTGCCGGCGGTGGCGGCAAATTTTGTCAGGCTGGCTGGGCAGGCGGCCAAGGAGGGGCACACGTATGTGCGTTATTTGGAGGCGGCAGGTGGAATGCGAAGAGCGGGATCGGCATGCTGTCGAAAACCGGGTTCGCGACGCGCAGATTCCACGGGTGAAGACACTGGAGGATTTCGATTACTCGAAGACGCCGATGGTGCCGGCGGGGCGGATTCGAGAGCTGGCTGAGGGCGGGTATATTGACCGCTCGGAGCCGGTCGTTTTGATTGGGGATTCTGGAACGGGGAAGACCCATTTGGCGACTGGTTTGTGTCTGGCGGCATGCCGGCAGAAGCGGCGAGTACGGTTCACGACGGCGGCTGGATTGGTCAACGAACTCATTGAGGCCAAGCAGCAGAACCAGGTGCGGCGGGTGATGGCGAAGTGGCAGAAGTACGAGCTGATTGTGGTCGACGAGCTGGGCTATGTGCCGCTGGCTGAGATTGGCGCCGAGTTTCTGTTTCAGGTCGTGAGCGACCGGGCTGAGCGGGCGGCGCTGATTGTGACGACGAACCTGCCGTTTTCCGAGTGGACGAGTGTGTTTCCGAATCCGCGATTGTGCAAGGCGCTGCTGGACCGGGTGACGGATCGGGCGCATATTCTAGACACCGGGAAGGAGTCGTATCGGTTTATGAGAACGAAGGAGGGCCGGCAGAAGACACGGTAAAATCGCCCGCACTTTGGGGAGCCCCGGCCTCCGTTTCGCCTGGGTCCGCCCTTCGGGCGAACCCAGGCTTCACTTCAGCCAGGGCTCCCCAAAGCAACCTCGCCGCAAATGCGGGAAACTGACAATCTGGGGGGCCAAATTAGACGATCAAAGGGGGCCACGCCGGAGTAGCGAACGCACCCCACAGTCGGGAAACTGGAAAGACGATCACCCATTCAGAGCTGAAGCAGATGCAACCACATCGCAACGCGATGGACACTGATGCGCCGGGCGCTGGTCAGTCACTTGCCAATTTCAACTTGGCCGCATACTCGTCAGACATGTGGCCGGCCTTGAGCGACTCCGAGTGGATCACGCGCGACTCGTACAAAGCTCTGATTTGAAAGACACGGTCCGGAAGGTCGGTTCTGCTTACCGGTTGCCGCCAACGAACGTTCGCGGATCGCTCCGCGGGGGCCCAGCGTTGAAAAAGGCGAGCGTTTCAGCAGAACGGCAGATTTTCCCGTCTACGGTGCCTAACCACTCAGCTGTTGCCGGCCGGGCCTTCACCATCTCTCGACACACCCCTCGAATCTCGACGGCATACGGCATCCCTTTGGTTCCGAGCCACTGTTGAATGGATTGCTCAGTCACCACGGGCTTTGAAAGGTCTCCGGCTCCGTCACGTTCTAAACGCTTCATCAGCTCCGTTTTCTCCACATGAGGCTCGCATGAAGACAACCAGAGCGCACTCAACAACATCACCGCTCCAAAGAAACGTGGCCCTTCCAAATATTGATGCATCGTCGGGGTACCTACCGTTAGGATCTTACCAAACGTGCAGTCAAGATCGCTAGAGATGGCTTAAGCGTGGGGGAAAGCCTTCCCCTGTGCTTAGCCGCAAGGCGTCTTCGCCCACCCCTTCCAGCGGGGACACCCCGCAACGCCCCGTCCAACATGCACTCAAGGGCGCGATGGTATCAAAGTGCAGTCAAGATAATGCATTGTCTCGCCAGCCGTAACATCGCTCCCCCCGCCGGGGTTCAATCGCCCATCTTGTCGCGCTCAGCCTTTGCGACCACTCGGGCCTCTTTGGAGTACTTCGCGCAACTTCTGCTGCAGGACCGGGCTATCCTTTTTGCCGAAGTTCAGTTTGCGAATCTCTCGCCCAGCGACACTAAGCGCGGCACGCAGTTCATCATGGGACCGCATCAAATCAGACTTCGGCATCTCCTCCACTTTATCCCGTGACCGCCGTCATCTGCCTCCGGGATCTCTCCTTCGCGCTGGCCCTTGGACCGGGCACAGCTACGCTTGACGGCCTTGCGGCCTGGCCGCGCCACTGCGGGACATCGAGCTTCTGCTTCCGCTCACGCGGCCCCTTCGGGGTGTTGGCTCCCCCGAAATTCGCTGCGCGAACCGCTGCGCTTTTCGGTCCCCCCAACAAAGCAGCTCTCGCCCTTGGGAGCGGCCCCGCTTGCTCTTTTTGTGCCCCGGTCAAGGCCGGACCAGCAGAAGGAGAAC
>JALHNI010000087.1 GCA_022843605.1 Bryobacter sp. | reverse complement strand
TGTCGAAGCTTCGAAGATCCAGTGGGCGTGGTTGTGCAGCAGGCAGTAACCGTGAACGGCAACGCGGTGGCGCTTGGAGTAGCGGCCCATGAGTTCGAGAGCCATTTCGAAATCCTGGGTATCGCGGTAGACCCACTGGCCGGCGTTGCCGCGCTGGGTGACGGCGTAGAGTTGCTGGGGGCGGTAATCGCGGGGCGGTCGCACGGGTGTTCACAATGCAGTTCGTGGGCCGTTTCGCGCGCTTGTCGTGTTTACAATGACTTAAGAAAGAGGCCGGGATATCGTGTTTCAAATCGGGACGAGAAACTGTTTCAATTTGGAACGTGACGTTCCAAGTCGGTCCCTTGCCGGCGTGTCTGGGACGGCGTGTCTGGCATCACCCTGTGTTCGGGTACCTGGGTCGGCGCCAAAGGGAAACTCCGTACCGATCGTCATTCGCCAGGGAAACACTTCGAGTCGCGGAGATGTCACCATCGCGATTCAGTAGGTAGGCCTTACGGCGAAGATAGTTCCTTCGAGGAGTAGGCACATATATACTCACGTCTACGTGGCAATCCGATTCTACTTCCTGACATTGATCAGTCTCGCAGAACTGGCGCTAGGTGGACACGAATCAGGCACGTCCTATCGATACCGTCTCCACCGTGAGCCGGTGCTCTTCGTCACCGGAATGGTGGAGACGGAGGATGGTGCGTTGTGGGTGGCGTCGCAGCAGGGACTTTTCCACTATGACGGCTTTCATTTCCAGAAGTACGAGTTATCGGGCATGGCTGTGCCGAAGGAACTTGCCCTGACGTCGGACGGGAGCCTGTGGATTGGCAGCGAAGAGGGTCTATTTCGGTCTCGCGACCGCAAATTGGAGTCGATCCGGTCAGGAATGGCGCGCCAGTTGGCTACCCTTGGGCCGTTGGTCGTCTTTCGAGGGTACACCACTCCCTATCGAGTTACCGGTGACCAACCTCCGACGCCGATCAGGGGGTGCGGGAGAGGGGCCGCTCTCCGGCCGGTGCTGGTGGGCGAGGGGCAGGATCTTTTCCTCATCGACCAATCCGGAGATCAACTGTGCCGGGTTTCCGCCGTCGGCGACCCGACCTCAGAGAGGTTTCGCGGTGATTGGCACAGGGGGTTAAGGGATCGAGACGGCAATCTTTGGCTCGAAGACCGCAATTACCAACTGTACCGGCAGACTCGCCAAGAGAGCGCTCCACGGAAGCAGGTAATCCCACCCTATGTCGATCTTCACCAAGGGCGCCTGGTTTCGGACCCAGGGGGCTCGGCTTGGCTGCTCGGCAACCCCACAGTAAATCTGACCGACGGTGACTCGCTGGACCGGGGCCGTGAGCATCGTCGCCCCACCCAACTGGCGGCGGGCCAGCGGGCTAACTTCTGGCTGGCCGAACGCCAAGTGGGCCTGGTGGATTTCCAGCGATCGGATCGTTGGCAGCAATGGACCTCGGATCAGTTAGCCGCTACGGGGTTCCAAATACTCGAGCGCTCGAATGGCGAAGTACTCGTCTATAGCAGCAAGGGGGCATGGCATTACGACGGTAAACAATTGCAGCCGACGCGGAAGGGTTTTCCCACGGCGCGACACCTGCTCGAGTTGGCGGATGGCCGGTGGATCGGAATTCTTCCTGAGAAAGGCGTCGCTCTTCTTGGGCCCGACGGGAAGGTAATCGGTGAGTTCGAAAACCCAATCCTCCATCCCGATTGGAGAAAACGCTATCGAATGACTCGGCGGGACGGCTCGGGGAAAGTGTGGTTGGCGGCCGATGAGAACGTTTTCTGGCTTCCGCTTGAAGGGAAGGTCATTCAGGCAAAGTACGCCCCGGTCTGGCCCGAGGAAGAAGGTGTGGGTGTCGAAGATATTCAGGTCGATGCGGCCGGCCGGGCCTGGATCGGCCATCGGAGAGGCTTGTCCTACCGGGAGAACGAGCATTGGGTCAGCATCGAAACCCAACCACTGCTTCGCGATGTTCGCAGCTTCGAGTTGCACGGCGACGAGATTTGGGTAGCGCGCAAGAGCCCCGGACCGTTCGCCCTCCTTCGTCGCAACGGACGGAAGTGGCTGGTGAAAGAGTTCAGACCCGAGGATGGTTTTGGACCCAACCGGACGACTTGGCTCAGGGTGGATTCCCGCGGCTGGATCTGGCGGGCGGTCGCCGACGGAGTGCGCGTGTCAAACGGCAAGGACCTGACGGATTGGCTCTATCTGCGCGAAGTGAACGGGCTGGACGTGGGTCAGCCGAGTCCGCAAGGGTTTGCCGAAGACAAGGATGGGTCGATCTGGATTGCCGGCGAACGGGGGGTTGCGCACTTTATGCCGGATGCGGCATGGTTCAAGGTCCCAAAAGGCGCGCCACCGCCGCTGATCAGCAAGCTGACCGTGGAAGGCCGGCATGTTCTAGCTTGGGTGGGCGGGTTGCACATGCCCGAGTTTCGCGAGGCGCCACTTGAGTATCGCCTATTGCCGCTATTCGAGGATTGGCGAGGCACCAGGGACGGCACGCTCAACTTTCTCGACCTGCGCGACAACGACTATCGGCTGGAGGTGCGCTATGCGGGCATCGGAGTGTCTCCGGTCACCAGCCGGGTGATTCAGGTGGGCCGGGGAGCCTGGCGGTTCCCTTGGGCCGGTGTCGGTGCCGGGATGGGGGCGTTCGGCCTGGCATGGCTGCTGCTGCGCAAGACGAGCCTTTACCGAAAACTGGCCTACCGCCTGGAGAAGCGCATGTTCCTAATGCAACCCGAGACTCGGAGGGAGTTGGAACCAGGTGCATTGGTAGACGAAAGATTCGAGATTGTGCAGCCTCTGGCACGGGGCGGCTTCTCGGTCGTCTACGAGGGGCTGGACCGGTCAACGGGGGAGAGAGTGGCGGTGAAGGCGATGGGTCCGGGGAGCCAAGACGAGAGTTGGGTGCGAAATCGCTTCAGTCATGAGCAGAACGCGCTGCGGGCGATCTCCCATCCCCATGTGGTGCGACTAATCGACGGAGGCGTGGGGCCGGACGGGCTGATGTATCTGGCGATGCCGTTTCTCGAAGGTCCGTCGCTGCGGCAGAAGCTGCAGGAGGGAGCGCTGAACCCGGCGTGGGCGCTCGAAGTATTGCGGCAGCTAGCGGCGGCGCTTGAAACGGCCCATCGCAAGGGGATCATCCACCTCGACTTCAAGCCGGAGAATGTCATTCTGACGCCCGAGGGCGCAGTGCTAATTGACTTCGGCACGTCGGGCCTGCGCGGCGCCGAAGATGAGTTAGCCGTTACCAAGATGTTGAGTGGGTCGGCCTTCTACATGGCACCTGAAAGGCTCACGGGCCACTACTCAGCGGCAAGTGACGTCTATGCGTTTGGCTTAGTCGCTCAAGAGCTGCTGACCGGGAAGAAACTCAGCGACTACGGCACGCCCTCGTTTCAAGCCGGGTTTCTGCCGGAGTTTGCCGGGGCACTGGAGCGAGTGGCGGGTAACCGGTCCATGACACTCGCAGAGTGCTTGGCGCAGGCGTTCGAGGTTGAGCCGAGAAAGCGTCCATTGAAGCTACGCGAGTGGGTGGAGAGCTGGGCCGGGTTGGTCGCGGCGCACTAAGCGCCGTAGCGGTCAATGAGCCATTTCGTGGCAAAGCGTAAATCGTCGCGCACGCGCCATACTTCCCGGTGTTGCAACCGGGCGATCTCTTCGAGCGTGAATCCTTCGACATAGCGCAGGCGAATGGTCTGGGCGGCACGTGCATCGAGTCTTTGCAAGGCAGACATAAGGGCGCGAATCGACAGAACGGATTCGGTGGCCCGCGAGGCGGAAAAGACGGCTGGCAGACTTTCAACTAGCTGATAGTCAGTGAGGCGTTTTTTCGGATTGCGGACGCGAGAATGGTCAACCAATACCTGGCGCATGGCTCGCGCAGCGATGCGGAAAAAATGCTCGTCGGAGTTTATGGGCTGGCGATAGCTGCGCAGTTTCAAGAAGAGTTCGCCCACCAGGGCGGTGGGTGGCAGAGTATGGCCGGGTATCTCTCTCCGCATCAGGGAGGCGGCAATGCCGTGGAGGCGGTGAAAGGCGAGATCGTAGAGTCGCGAAGAGGAGTCACGACAGCCGGACTGGGAGAGCGAAAAGAGCGCAGGGATGGAGGGGTAGCCTAACATCATGATTCACAGTGCTCCGTTGAAGAATAGGGGAAGCATACCACTTTGAGATGTGGCCGTGGGTGGATGAATTTGGCGACCGATGTCAGGTTGTCAGTAAGACACGGGACAGAGGGTAAACCTCATGAATTCCGACGGAATTGAGCCGCGGCGCATTGGTTGCTGACTCAAATAAGCCAGGCGGCACTCTGTATGACACCACGTCATACAGAGTGCATCAATCAGATAGCCTCGAAATACCGTTCCAACTCCCAGTTGGTGACGGCCTTCTCGTACTGGCGCCATTCCCACTCGCGGGTGGCGGCGTAGTGGTCGACGAACTCGTCGCCGAAGGCTTTGCGGGCGAAGGCGCTTTCGCGGAAGAGCCAGGTGGCTTCGAGCAGATTGGAGGGCAGCGGCCGCGCGGTGCCAACTTTGTAGGCGTTGGTGACCGGCTCTGGAGGAGCGAGACGCCGGGCCATGCCATCGAGACCGGAAGCGAGCGAAGCCGCCATCGATAGGTAAGGGTTCATGTCGGCGCCGGTGAGACGCATCTCGACACGGCCGGACTTGACGCCGCCGGGCAGGGCTCGCACGGCAACGGTGCGATTGTCGACGCCCCAAGTGGCGTTGACGGGCGCCCAGGTGCCAGGGACGGTGCGCTTATAGGAGTTGACGGTGGGGCAGTAAAGCACCATCAGTTCGGGCATGTGTTCGAGGAGGCCGGCGATGTAGTAGCGCATGGGATCGGCCATGGTGCCATCGGGCTTGACGAAGACGTTCTGGCGGGTGGTGGTGTCCCAAAGGCTTTGATGAATGTGGCCGCCGGAACCGGGCAGTCCGGCATTCCATTTGGCCATGAAGCAGGCCATCAGGCCGTGGCGCATGGCGATCTCTTTAACGGCGGTCTTGAACAGGGCACCCTTGTCGGCGGCGGCGAGAGCGGTGTCGACGGCGATGGCGGCTTCATAGACGCCGGGGCCGGTTTCGGTGTGGAGACCCTCAAGTTCTACGTCGAAGGCGGCCAGCTGATCGAGCAGGTCATGCATGAGGGGCGCCTGAGCGGAAGAGCGCAGGATGCTGTAGCCGAACATGCCGGGCGAGAGGTTGCGGAGGCCGGTGTAGTTCTTTTCGACGATGGAGTGCGGGGTCTCTTCAAAGAGCCAGAACTCGTACTCGGCGCTCATGCGGGCTTCGACGCCTTGGCGGGCGGCGGCGTCGATGACGCGCTGAAGGACGTTGCGGGGGGCTAGGGGAAGGCGGTCACCGTTGGCGGTGAAGAGGTCCAGGAGGTACAGCTCGGTGGAATCCTCCCAGGGCACGGTGCGCTTGGTGCTGAGGTCGATGCGGGCGTGGGTGTCGGGGTAGCCGGTGTGCCAGCCGGTGTAGCGGACGTTGTCGTAGAGGACATCGGAGGAGTCCCAGCCGAAGATGACGTCACAGAAGCCCAGACCGGATTGGGCAGCGGATTCGAACTTGTCACGGCTGACGTATTTGCCGCGAAGGATGCCGTCCAGGTCAAAGACGCCGAGTTTGACGTGTGCTGCCATGTGGTTGTTTACCTCAGAGAGTCCTCACGCGGGCACAGGAGTGACCCGCCGGCTCAGGAGCCGGATCGGAGACCGTTGAAAACAGAGGGGCTGGGGCCGGGGTCATCGGTGTGCTTGCGCGAAGATACAGGATAACAACGATGTCCAGAGTTCACAGCCCTCAATTTGTCGAATTCGCGCGCGTTCCGATACAATGGAGGCTTATGCCTCGCAAGTTTCTGATGGCGTTCGCTTGCCTCTCCAGTTCGCTGGTGGCGGCCGATGTGATGACTGTGGAAGAGATCATCGCCAAGGTGAATGGCGACATCGTCACTCGCGGCGAGATTGAGCGCACCAAGCGCCAAGTGGAAGAGATGCTGAAGACGCGGAAGGTGGCTGGCGACGACGCGGAACGCGTGCGCGAAGAGGCGATGAAGAACGCCCTGCGCGATCGGATTGACGCCCTGCTGCTGGTGAACCGCGGCAAGGAACTGAACATTAACGTCGACGGCGAAGTGAGCAAATATGTCGCCGACCTGATGAAGCAAACCAAGGAAGTGGATCCGGACAAATTCGCGGCGATCGTGCGCCAGCAGACCGGGCAGTCCTTTGAGGACTGGAAGAACGACACCAAAAACAACATGCTGACGCAGCGGGTGATCGGGCAAGAGGTGAACCGCAAGATCAACGTGAGTAAGGGGGAGATCGCGAAGTTTTACGAAGAGAACAAGACCAAGTTCATGCGTAAGGATCAAGTCTTTCTGCGCGAGCTCTTCCTGACGACCGCGGGCAAGACGCCGGCTGAGCAGGCGGCCATCGAAAAGAAGGCCAAGGATCTGGTGGCGCGCGCCCGGAAGAATGAGAGATTCGCCGATCTGGTGCGGGACAACTCCGAGGCCGACAGCGCCCAAAGCGGTGGTGACATCGGCGGCTACGAACAGGGCCAACTGGACCCGGTGCTTGAGAAGCTGGTGTGGGAGCAGGCGAAGGGCTACGTTTCCGATCCGGTGAAGCGCCCGAACGGCTGGCTGATCCTGCGCGTTGAAGAGCGCTTCAAGGCGGGTCAGGCGACGCTGGAAGAGGTGGAAGGCGACATCCGCGACCGGATGTACAGCGAGCGGATGCAGCCGGAGATTCGCAAGTACCTGACGGAATTGCGCACCAACGCCTTCCTGGAAATTCGAGAAGGCTGGATTGACTCGGCGCCCGCGCCGGGCAAGAGCACGTCGTGGAGCGAACCGGCCTCGCTGAAGCCGGAGACGGTGACCAAGGCGGAACTCGAAGCGCGGACGCGTCGCCGCCGTCTACTGTGGGCCTTGCCGATTCCGGGCACTTCCGTCTCGATGAAGAAGAGCGACTCGGGGACGTCCAGCTTGCCTTCGGCAGGCGCCGTGGAAACGGGCGAGTCAAAGTCGAAAGCCGTCAAGCAGTAGCCGCCCTTGAAGAACCCTTACATAAGCGACCTGCAACCGGACCAGATGGCCACCGGCGTTTTTCTGGTGGCCGCCAAAGACATTCGCCAGAAGAAGTCCGGTGACCCGTTTCTCTCCCTGATTCTGAGCGATAAATCTGGCGAAATCGACGCCAAGATGTGGGACAACGTGGCGGAGGTGATGGATACGTTCGAGCGCGATGCGTTCGTCCGCGTCCGGGGCCTGCCGCAGATCTTTCAGAACAAGCTCCAACTGACGATTCACAAGCTGCAGCCGTTGACGGACAGCGAAGTCGATCTGGGGGACTTCTTTCCGGCCTCAAAGCGGGCCCCCGCGGAGATGTGGACGGAGTTGAATGCGCACATTGAGGCCATGACGAATCCTCATTTACGGGCGCTGCTGCGAGCCTTTATGGATGATCCGGAGATCGGGCGGCGTTACCGGATCGCGCCGGCCGCCAAGAGCATTCACCATGCCTGGCTCAGCGGACTGATCGAGCATGTGCTCTCGCTCTGTAGCCTGGCAAAAGTGACGGCCAAGCACTATACGGGCATCGACGAGGACCTGCTGCTGACCGGCGTCATCTTGCACGATATCGGAAAGATCCACGAACTGGGCTACGAACGTTCTTTCACGTACACGACGGAAGGGCAGTTGTTGGGGCACATCGTGATCGCCATGCGGATGATCGACGAGAAGGCCAGACTTGTACCGGGCTTTCCGCCGAAGATGCTCTCGCTGGTGCAGCATCTGGTGGCGTCACACCATGGCACGCTGGAGTTCGGCTCGCCCAAGGTGCCGAGTTTCCCGGAGGCACTGCTGCTGCATCATCTGGACAATCTGGACTCGAAGATGGAGACGATGCGGGGCCTGATCGAGAAGGACGCACGGATTGCGGGCCATTGGACCGGCTTCAGTTCGGCTCTGGAGCGGGCCGTACTGAAGAAGGATCGTTATCTGGCGGAGGAACCTGCGAAGCCGGTGGCGGCTCAGCCAGCGCCTCAGCCAAGCACACACCCGGCTCAAGCAGCCGTCCCGCACTCCCGTCCCAGCACGGGTTCACCCTTTGCGGACAAGCTCAACCAGGCCTTGCAGGTGAAGCCCGCCAACTGATTGGGTGCGGCATAATTGTGAAATGCGCCAGAAGGCACAGCATCGATAGATGCGAAAAAAAGCAATGCCGCGCGCCATTCCGCCCCCGCTCGAACTCGAGTGTTTGCGCGCCTTGTGGACCCTTGAAGCCGCAAACGTCGCGCAGGTGCGGGAAGCCTTACTGAGCCGCCATGCGCTCGCTTACACCACGGTGATGACGCTGCTGGATCGTTTGGCGCGCAAGGGCGCGGCCCAGCGTAAGAAGATCGGCCGCTACTTCGTTTACAGTGCGGCGGTGAATCGCGAGACGCTGCGGCGCGTGGCGTTGGCCGAACTGGTGGACCACTACTTCGACGGCAACGAAGCGGAGATGCGAGCGTGGCTGGGGACGGCAAGTGAGCCGCACGCCGTAGCCGTCCGGCCAATCCAGACGGTTCAAGAAGCTGACGACGATCTCGAGACGGTATTGCTTTAATGCTTCCGCTGTTTCCACCTGAGGAACTGCCGCTGAAGCAAAAGCTGTCGCCGCGGCTGGCGGCGCTGGCGGCAGAGGGCGTCCTGATCGGAACCAGCAGTTGGAAGTACGAAGGCTGGCTGGGCCAGATTTACACGCCGGAGCGGTATCTCACCCGCGGCAAGGTCTCGCACAAGAAGTTCGAGGAAAGCTGCCTGACCGAGTACGGCGAGGTCTTTCCGGTGGTTTGCGGCGATTTCTCGTTCTACCAGTTCCCGACCCCGGCGTTTTGGCAGAAGCTGTTCGCCACGTCTCCGGCCAAACTTCGATTCGCGCTGAAGGTTCCCGAGGAAATCACCGCAAGGCAATGGCCCGCCCATGCTCGCTACGGCGCCCGGGGAGGATTGAGGAACAGCACGTTCCTGGATGGAGAGCTTTTCCGGAGCCAGTTCACTGACCCGTTGCTGCCCTACGCCGGAAGGGTAGAAGCGCTGATCTTTGAGTTTGGGGCGGTCGCTCGGCCCAAACTTGACGAGTTTCTCACCGAGCTTGAGCCGTTTCTGCAGAGTCTGCCGACGCAGTTCCGGTACGCGGTGGAGATTCGCAACCCGGAGTTTCTGGAGCCCGACTATTTGGCTGTGTTGGCACGGCACAAGGTGGCGCACGTACTGAACTCCTGGACCCGGATGCCCGAACTCGGCGCGCAGATCAGCCTGCCGGGCGCCCTCACCAGCGACTTTTTTGTGGTCCGCGCGCTGCTGCGGCCGGGCCGGGCCTACGAGGAGGCGGTGAAGCGGTTCTCTCCTTACACCCAGGTACAGGACCCAAATCCGGCGGTGCGGCGGACACTCCGGGAACTGATCGCCGGGGCGAGGTCGTCAGGACGGCGGGCGCTGATCTTCGTCAACAACCGGCTGGAGGGGAACGCGCCAGGGACCATTGAGGCAGTGCTCGACGATTTGGCAGAGAACGGATAAATTGAGTAAAGCCAAAGGGTTAGAGGATTCGCTAAACTGAGAAGCATGGATAAGCGCATGATCGGATGGGCCGTCAACGCACCCATCGTCGTGGTGATGTTGTGGAGCATCATTGAGAAGTTCAGCGAGACGAAGATGATCGTCGAGGCGTTTCGCACGTGGAATTTGCGCCCTTACATGACCACCCTCGCGGCGGTGGAACTGGCTTCGCTGATGCTCTACCTCTTTCCGGGAACGCTGAGAATCGGGTTCTTTCTGCTGTGCAGTTTTCTCGGTGGCGCCATCGCCGTGAAGCTTCAACGGCAAGGAGACTGGTGGCTGCCGGCGTGCCTCCTGGCCTACCTGTGGTTCGCCGCCTGGTACCGGAGTCGCGAGCTCTTCTCGAACACGCGGGCGCAGACCAACGAGTTCCGCTACTTGGGCGGCTGATCGGGCGCATCAAGCGCCGCGATTTGGGCGTCGAGATGGGCCAGGGCGTCTTCCACCTGCATCCGGTGGCGGGGATGGGTGGCTCGCTGCAGGTCACCAGCGACACGTTTGCGCGTCAGTTCCAGGCTGAGCCGCTGCTGATCGATGGCGCTCATCGTCTGCTCGGGGCGGCGTTCCGCCTCCCGCAGTTCCTGCTGGGACTCGATGTCCTTGCTCTCCCAACCTCTGGCCATTGCGCTTTCATCGTAGCCGGTTTCAGCTCCCGAGGTAGGGTGTGGAGAAATTGACGGATCAACCAATGCAAGTTACGCTTTAGGTGTGTCCGATACTTCTACATCGCCCAGCGGCAGTCTTCTCCTGCGCGAAATACGGCAGTCAAAGCCATTTCGTAGTCCAACGCACGAAGCCGGCATTGGCCTGATTCGCACTGCCGACCTGATTCAACGCAACTATAGCCGTTTTGTTGCTCCGCACGGCCTTACCATTCAGCAGTACAACGTGCTCCGCATTCTACGGGGAGCGGGTGAGGCCGGCCTACCGACGCTGGAAATTGGCGAACGGATGATTGAGCAAACCCCGGGCATCACCCGTCTGCTGGATCGGCTGGAAGGCAAAGAGATGGTGAGGCGGGAACGCAGCGCCCAGGACCGGCGCCAGGTCTTCTGCTGGATTACGCCCTCCGGTTTGAACCTCTTGGCCAGCATCGACGAACCGATTGACCGGGCAGGCTCGGAAGCCTTTGCCGAGTTTAGCGAAGCCGAAGTGAGAGACCTCATTTTGCAGTTGGAACGCTTGCGCCAGACGTTGAACGGTTTGCTTCAACTGGCCAACTAACTACGCACGCCCTCAGCCGAGGGAATACGATAGAAGTGATGCGTCTCTCCGCGGTCCTCTTTGCCTTCGCGAGCGTGCTTTGCGCGCAACCCGTCGATTTTGCCCGGCAGGTACACCCGATCCTGACGGCGCGCTGCATGAGTTGTCACAATGGCGACCGCGGGCAAGCGGGACTCTCGGTGATGACGCGCGAAGGAATGATCAAGGGCGGCGTGAGCGGAGCGTCTCTGCTGCCCGGCAAACCGGAGGCATCCTCCATCGTTCAGAGGCTGAAGGGGCTGGGAGGCCAACGGATGCCATTGGCTGGTGGGGCGCTCTCCGATGCCGAAATCGGGCTGATCGAACGGTGGGTGGCCGAAGGTGCGGTGGTGAGTGGCAATGTCCAGAATGTGAGGACCTTCTCGCTCGCCCTGAAACCGCCTGCCGCCGGCGGAATCGACGAACTGCTGAAGTCGTACGACCAGAAGCATCGGATTGCGGCAGTCAGCCCGGTGCCGGACCACATCTTCGCCCGACGCGCGTACGTGGACGTGTGGGGACTGCTGCCCACGCCGGCGGACCAGGATCGCTTTGCCCGCGATCAACGGCCGAACAAGCGAGCGTTGCTGGTTGACGAGTTACTCGCCTCCCGGACGCATTTTGCCGAAAACTGGATCAGTTTCTGGAACGACTTACTCCACAACGATGAAGGCGTCAGCTATATCGGCGAGCGGCAGACGATTACGCCTTGGCTGTTGAAGTCCTTGGGCGAGAATCAACCGTACAACGAGTTTGTCCAGGCGTTGCTGAACCCGGTGGCTAAGGACGACCCGGCAGGCTTCCTGAAGGGCGTGAATTGGCGCGGCACGGTGAATGCGTCCCAGACTCCGGTGATGCAGGCTGCCCAGAACAGCGCGCAGGTTTTTCTCGGCATCAACCTGAAATGCAATTCGTGCCATGACAGCTTCATCAGTCATTGGAAGCTGAAGGAGGCGTACGGTCTCGCCAGCTTCTTCGCCAACGACTTAGTCAAGGAACCGCTCGAAATCGCCCGCTGTGATGCGGGCACGGGCGAGAGGGCGAAGCCGCAGTTTCTCTTTCCTGAGCTCGGAACCGTGAGCGAAACGGCTCCGCTGGCCGAGCGCCGCGCCGCCGCCGCGCGTCTGTTCACGGCCAAGGAGAACGGTCTGTTCTCGCGCACCATCGTCAACCGCGTCTGGAAGCGCCTTTATGGCCACGGACTGGTGGAGCCGGCCGACGAGATGGAATCGCCTTCGTGGTACCCCGAGTTACTCGACTGGCTTGCCGCCGATTTCGTCGCACATGGCTACGACATTCGCTACTTACTCCGCCAGATTATGACGTCCGCCGCCTACTCGCGGCCAACGGTGCCCGCCGGGCAATTACGCGACGCCAATTACGTCTTTCGCGGGCCTTGGCCGCGCCGCCTGACCGCCGAGCAGTTCTCTGACGCTATCTCGTCGATCACCGGCGAGTGGCGCATCCGCGCCGATAACCGCGCCGTGCCCGGCATCTACGCTCGGGAATGGCGATTTAAGCCGAACTCGCTCACCCGCGCCTTAGGCCGCCCCATGCGCGATGGGGCAGTCACGGAGCGCCTCACTGAATCATCGACACTCCAGGCCATGGAACTCGCTAACGGCGAAACGCTCACCACGCAACTTCGCGAGGGCGCGAAACGTCTTCTGGACCAAGTGGACGCCGCACCGACGAATCTCTTCGATAGCGGTCTGATGCGGGCGCAGGCCCGCGTGAAGGTCGACCTGGACATCACCGGCCGCAAACAACTGCGCCTGTTGATGGTGGATGTTGACTCCTACGACCCCACGCGAGTCGAAGCAGGTTGGGGTGACGCTGAACTGGAAGGGCCGAACGGCAAAGTGCCGCTCTCCTCCATCGCAACAAAGTCGAAATTCAAGCAGACAACGTTTACACTGTTCAAAGACAAGCTACAACTTCCGGTGCTAACCAGTTCGATCCCGAACGAAATCGTCTTCGACATCGCAGGTAAAGGTTACACGCGCTTCCGTGCCACGCTGGCCATGGACGAGAGAACCAACGATAGCGAGATCAGCGCCGCCATCCGGGCGTTTGTCTTCGACGAACCGGCGAATGAGCGCAAGCTGGTGGCCGTAACTGGAGACACGCCGCTTCCCCGCCCCACTCCGGTTCAAGGTTCAGCCAGGATCATTAGCCAGCTCTACCGCCACGCACTCGGACGCGCCCCATCGGCTGACGAGTCCCGCACCGGCCTTAGCCTGCTGGGTGCGAAGCCCAGGCGCCAGGGCCTTGAGGACCTCATGTGGGTCGTCTTTATGTCTCCGGAATTTCAGTTTGTGAGGTAACCCATGAATCGCCGCGACTTTCTCCTCAGCAGCGCCCTCGGCACACCGAGCTTACTCGCCAGCCAGGCACAGGCGCTCGCGCCTAAGGCCGATTGCATGATCCTCTTGTGGATGGCCGGTGGCATGGCGCAAACCGAAACGTTCGACCCGAAACGCTTCACCCCCTACGAGCCGGGCTTGTCCTCGAGCGCGGTGTTGAGCACTTTCAAGAAGATTCCCTCGAAGGTGGATGGCATTGAACTGACTGAGGGCCTCGAGCGAATTGCCGGTGTGCTCGACCGCGGCACGCTGCTGCGCTCCCATCAGGTCGGCGACCTCGGCCATATTCTGCACACCAAGCACCAGTATCACTGGCACACGGGTTACGCACCGCCGCAGCCGGTTCCATTGCCGCACCTCGGTGCCTGGATCGCCAAGGTGCGCGGCCCCAAGCATCCCGATGTTCCGGCGTTTATCAATATCGGTCAGAACCTGGAACTCGGCGGCGAGGCCGACGCATTGAAAGCCTTTCACACCGCGGGCTTCCTGGGCAGCGAATTCGGCCCGTTCAACATTCCCGATCCCAACGACGCCGTTTCGGCCGTGCGTCCGCCAAAGGAGTTTACGGACTTACGCTTCCGGCGTCGTCACGAAATCTACCAGCAGTTAGTGAAGCGCAATCCAGTCTTGCGCGATGCCTCCGACTATCAACAGGACAGCCTGGTTGCCTCATTGCAGAACGCGCATCGTTTTCTGGCGTCGCCTGCCGCCAAGGCGTTTGACTTATCGCTCGAACCAAAGGCCAGCTACGACACGTATAACACCGGTAAGTTCGGCCTGGGTTGTTTACTGGCTCGAAGGCTAGCCGAAACAGGCGCTCGTTTCGTCGAAGTCTCCAGCGAGTACATTCCCTTCCGGTTCTGGGACACGCATGAAAATGGCCATTCGCGGGTCGTCGGAATGAAACAGGCGATTGATCGGCCGATCTCCCAACTAATTCTCGATCTTGAAGCGCGCGGCTTACTGGACCGCACGTTGGTGGTGCTGGCGAGCGAATTCGGTCGCGACATGCTGACCGAAGGCAAGCCCGGTCTCGCCGTCCAGGACCAAGTCACCGTCCCGGAAAAAATGACCCATCCCAAGCACTACGGCATGCACCGCCACTTTACTGAAGCCACCAGCGTGCTGCTGTTTGGCGGCGGCATCAAAAAGGGCTACTTACACGGCATCACCGCCGACGAACGACCGTGTAAAGTAGTGCGGGATCCTGTCTCAATCGAGAACTTACACGCCACGATTTATCGATCAATGGGCATCGCCGCCGACCATGCTTACGTCTTCGAGAAGCGCCCCTTCTATGTCACGAAGGACGGAAAAGGCAAAGCCGTTGACGCCATGTTCGCTTAGATTCGCTTGTATTGCTCCACGGTCTTGCCGAGCGACTTGTTCTTCTTAATGTCGGGCACCATACTGCCCTCCCGAATGTCGATCTCCTGAGCGCGCTTCAGCACCTCTGCGGCGCGCGCCGCAGGCACACGAACTACGCCATCTTCTCCCGCCACGATCACGTCGCCGGGCTTGATCACTACTCCGGCGCAAGTTACTGGCACATCGCGGGCGACGCTTGCCCAACGGCTGACGCTCGACGACGGAACGATGCTCCGGGAGAACACCGGCAAGCCAAGCGCGCGAATCTCGGGCAAATCTCGCAGACCGCCATCAATCAGGACTCCCGCCATGCCTCGTGCGCTTGCCGCCGTCGCCATCAAGCCGCCCATCCCGGCGACGTCAAGCCCGTTCTCCACGACGATCACGCCCACGGCGCCGGGCTGAGCGTTGTCGATCATTTCGACCGAATGCTTGGCGCTCAACTGTGCCGAGGCCTTCTCCTTGGTCGTGGCACGCAACAAAGCCGTGGTGGCGCGGCCCACAAAGCGATCGGGAATGCTCGGCCCCAAAATGCGAGGCCGCATGTCATGCGACAAGAAACCACGCTGACCGGTGATCTGGTCCACCGCGTCGGCGACACTCGCGACAGTCGTTTTGCGAAACCCTTCCAGGAGAGAGTCATCGGCGGCGAGAATCAAAAGTAAAGGAAGCATCGCCACGATTATGGCAAACTCGAAGGTGTTTCTTCTGACGCTCCTTGCGCTCGCCGCCGACCCTGCCTTCCGCGTCCCCGCTGCTGTCGACCAGGGCGACACCATTCGTGTCGCGGGCAACCCCAACGGGGAAGCCTATGTCACCTTCGCCCAGAAGAAGCTACGCCTCTTCGCCGACGGACTTGTTCCGGTGCCCGCCATTCTGGCACCGGGTAAGTACCCTCTGACCATCGCCGACAAACAGGGCAAACCGCTCTTCACCCAAATCATTGACGTGCGCGACGCGAAGTTCCCTATCCAGAACATCGCCCCCACCAAAGCCATGTCATCGCTGAAGCCGGCCCCCGGCGAGGTGGAAAGTATTCAGGCATTTCTCAACACAGTGAGCGAAACGCGCTATTGGAGCGAACCCTTCCGCGCGCCGACGCCCCAATGCATGAACTCGCCCTATGGGGTCCAGCGTTACTATCACGGCAAGCCCAGCGGTAACTTCCACCGCGGGCTCGACCTTCGGTCACCGATGGGTACGCCCGTGAAAGCCACGGCCGCGGGAATGGTTCGGCTGGCGCACCAGTGGAACTACACCGGAGGCACCGTCGGCATTGACCATGGCCAGGGTTTCACCTCCATGTACCTGCACCTCTCGAAGATTGAGGCCAAGGAGGGCGCCACCGTCCAGGCCGGAGACGTGGTGGGCTATGTCGGCAGCACCGGCTTTGCGACAGGGCCGCACTTGCACTGGGGTCTGTTTGTCGGCGGCATCGCCATCAACCCTCAGAAGTGGATCGCTATACCCGCTTGCGCCGCCGGAGCCAAACCGGCCCGCAAGCGAACGAAGAAGCGCGGCTAGCTACCAGTTAACCGGCGTGTCCGGATCGAGAGGATAGATGGAACGCGGCACGCGCTTAAATGGCAATTGCCGCAAGTTGGCGGTGCTCACTCCTGGCGTATCCACCACGAAGATTTTCTTTGCGATGGGTTCATAGGCCGCACGGAAACCATTCGGGGACTTGACCACAACAATCTTGCAATAGATCGGGTCAATGCCGTGACTGCGGAACAGCTCGGGGTCAACGGTCATGGCGGAGCGCTCCGCGATGAGGATGTGCACTTGGCCAACCTCGAACACCACCGCGCGCCCCATGCAAGTGGTGATACCCGTGTTGTAGCCTCGGGCGCGAGCCGTCCAGCGACCATCCGAAATCAATTTCACCACGCCGGTAACTTTCACCGGCTTTGAATGCTTCTTGTCAAAAGCCCCGCCCACCTTCATGGTGACCGTGGCGCCAATACCGGCCTCGATCGCCGTGCGCACCGCTGCGGGATCCACCAGGAAGATCGCCGCCGGCCCGTCCAGAGGCGCTCGCACCAAGTGCTTCAGCACGCCGGTGCTATCGCCGGGAGAGCCCGACCCCGTGCTATCTGAGGACTCAGCGAGAACGATTGGGCCGCCCTCCATCCGCAGGGCCTCTTCAATGGCCGCGGGCACCGGCGTCAGCGTGACTTCGTAATCTTTCTTGCGATCCCAAAGCCGCCGGGCCAAAGTGTCAGCATGCTTCTGAGCCGCACGGAGATTGCCGTTGGTGACCGCCACGACGGCACAGCCCATTTCGGCAATGTCCATCCACGGCTGCACAGGAAAGATGGAAATGGCTTCCGCCTTGCCGCTCTGTTCCAAGGCCTGCGCGGCGCTAATCAGCTTTTGCATGGGGCCGCAATGGGTTTGTGAGTTTTCGGCCGGAACGATCAGCGGCAACTTGCGAAAGGCCATGGTGGGCTTCACTTCGCCCTGAAGCGTTTGGAGCAGCAGGCGTGCCGCCTTCTGGCCCACCTCAAACATATCGATGTGCGGATAGGTGTGGTACCCAACGATGGCATTCGCCAGTTCCACCATCCGAGCGGTGATGTTGGCATGGAGGTCAAGGGTGAGCACGATGGGCTTGTCGGGACCAAGCACCTTTCGCGCGCGGGCGAGGATGTGACCTTCCACGTCGTCCTCGCCTTCGGCAGTCTGTGCGCCATGCATGGCAAGCAACAGAGCATCGGCGGATGCGGCCCGAAGACCGTTTTCAAATTCGTTTGCCAAACGCGCAAAGTCCGCGCGGACCAAACGATTGGCGGTGATCGCCCACGCGGCGCAGACCGGCACGATCGTTACCGGCTGGGGCTTTAGGACGTCAACAAAGCCGCCCATCTCCGTCAGCTTCCCGGCGTGACGGTCATAGGCATCTTGCCCGAAAACCGGAGAAAAATCGGCATAGTGGGTACGAACAGGGGAGAAGGTATTGCTCTCCTGCAGCATGGATGCAATTGCGATGCGCAAGCCAGGACTCCAATCAGGAAATTAGCGCGGACGGCCCAACTGACGCACCAAGAGAAACTCGGTGAGATTCTCCGGCGTCAGGAGACCCACGAGCGTATCACCTTCCATCACCAGCGCGGTCTCGTTGTTGAGTTGGCCGTCCGCCAGCAGTTGCCCGAGATCGGTCTCTGGCAGCAACACGCGAAAGTCACGTTGCATGACACCCGCCACGTAAGTATCCGGACCCTCGGCGGCCAAGCCTTGCAGGAGCCCGTTGCGCGAAAGCAGGCCGACAACGGAGTTGCCGCTAACCACCGGAAACTCGGTTTGCGAGGTGGTCAACAGCAGATCGGCCGCTTCTTTCAGCGTGCTGCCGTGCGGCAGGGTATGGTAGTCGGTCACCATCGCCGAACGCACCGGGACGTTCTGCAGTAAGCTTCGCTGCTGCACGGCAACGTTCTCCTGATTCGCACCGAGGAAGACGAAGATGGCGATGAAGACCAGACCATAGGAGCCAGAAGCAATGGCGTAAATGCCCATCAAGAGGGCAATGCCCTTCCCGATCTGGCTGGCGATCGCGGTGGCGCGAGGACGCTCCATGCGTAGGGCAAGGGCGGCCCGCAGAAGCCGCCCACCGTCCATGGGAAACGCCGGCAGCAGATTAAACAGCCCTAGGGCCAGGTTCGCGCCGCCCAGGCGCAGGGGCAGATTCTCCATCGTCAGTTGCGCCATTGCCTCCGCCTGACCGACTTTCCCCTGCCAGAACAAGAAGCCCAGCACCACGCCGGCGATGACGAAATTCACCAGGGGACCAGCCGCCGTGATCCAGATCTCTTCCTTCGGCTCCGGCGACCGCCCCAGTTTGGCAACGCCTCCGATGGGATACATCACGATCTCGAGCGTGGGCACTCCAAAACGGCGAGCCGTCAGCGCGTGACCCAGTTCGTGAGCCAAAACGGAGGCAAACAAGCCCCCCACGTACAACGCGCTCACCATCGCACCACTTTCGCGCGACAAGCCGTTGAAAATCAGGAAGAACGCTATGAGGAGGAAGGTGAAATGGAAGCGAACAGGCACGCCAAAGACCCGAAAGGTGCCGGGCGGTAAGGCTTCGTTAGGCTCCGGCATGCATCTAGCTGCCTTGGTACTCAGGCTGCGAAGAAGCCCCGGAGATCGCGAGATAATTGGGACGGTCAGAGATTTTCTGGTGACGGAAACTACGGATCACTTGGCCATGATAGACCATGAAGACGCCCGGCATTTGAAAAATGTCGCGGTCCAGGCGGCCAATTCCTCGCCGGCGAACGACGGCTGCTTGCAGGAATCGAAACCAAACGGCAGGGCCAAAAACATCTGCCAACCGGCCGCGGCTCAGGCCAAATGCCTTGTACACCACTTGGTTGGGATCAGCCAACCGGGCTACGTCGGACAAGCCGGGCGCCATGCGGCTCATCAGGTCTTCCTCGCTCGACAAGTGAACCAGCAACAATCGGGTTCCGTCGCGCTCGATCTCTTCCCGATCCATCGCGAGGTCTGCGAGCGCTTCGCGGCAGAACGGGCAGCCAAGATGCCGCAAAAAAACGACCATCACCGGGGAGAGCCGCGAAAGCTCATCGAGCGATACGCCCAGGCTCGTGCGGGTGCGCATCGCCATGCGCTGAATTTCCGGGCAAGCCACACGCTGGCGGCCGATAAAGTCATCCCAGGCCTGCTGGAGGATCAAGGTGAGAGGCACCATCCACACCGCATAGCCCAACACAACATGCCAAAACGGAAGCAACAGGTGAGTGTGCCGGAAGACGGTCACCGTCGTCAGCAGGATCATCATCGCGCAAACAGCTGCGGCCGCCGCAACCACCGCCCACTGTCGCACGGGGTTGAAGGAGGCTAGAAACAAGCCAATCCCCAAGCCTAAAGAGGTACCAACCGCATGGGCGCGAAAAAGATCAGCAGCCGCGCCGCTGCTGGCGGCATCAGACCAGAAGTCACCTAAATATTGGGGAAACGCCCAGATGCCAAAGAAAATGGCCAAGTGATACGCTGCCGCCAGACGAAGTAGCAGAGGAGTCCAGGCGCGCTGATGATTGCTCGATTTGCTCACTCATATCCTCAGATGCTTATTTTATAACGGCGACTCAATAACCTACACCGAAAAATGCCCCCAAACCTACACCGAAAAATGCCCCCACCGCTCAGCATTCGCTTCTCTCCTGAGGGCATTTACCTTCCAGAAATTGACCTCTGGCTCGACCCGCGACGCCCGGTGGCCCATGCCTGGTTCTCTCATGCGCACTCGGATCACGCTTCCGGCCGGCCGACCCTGGTACTTGCGACTGAGAGAACGCTGGAGCTCTATCGCCTGCGCTGGCCAGAATCTACAGATGTAGTTCAAACACTCGAACCGTTGCGATTCGGCGTACCTGTCGAGTGGAAGGGTGCCACACTCACCGCCTGGCCGGCCGGTCACATTGTGGGAGCTGCGCAGCTTTGCATTGAAGCTGACGGCTATCGTGTTGTTTATACAGGAGATATCAAACTCAATCCACCGATATGCGGTATTACTACTACTGTCGTTCAATGTAACCGGCTGATTGTCGAATCCACGTTCGGTTTGCCAATTTACCACTTTCTCGACCAGACTGAGGCCCGCCGCAGAATTCTGCAGTTCGCCCAGGAGACTTTGGCCGAGTCCGCTACCCCCGTGTTCCTCGGATATCCGCTCGGCCGGGGACAGGAGATCGCCCACGTCCTGGCGACCGCCGGTATTCCCACTTCGGTTCACGGCGCGATGCACAAGTTCTTGCCCATCTACGAGGCCGAGGGTTACGCGTTTCCCGGTGTGGAAGCCTATAGCGCGAAGAATGGCCGGGAAAGGGCGCTCGTAGTGGTACCCGGAATGCGCGACTATTTGGAGGCGCGTGGAGACGTTCGCGTCGCTTATGTTTCTGGCTGGGCGGCCCTGGCGAACGCCCGCACGCGAGCCAACGCCCACGAACTGATCCCCTACTCCGACCACGCCGACTTCTCGGAATTGCTCGACCTCGTCGCTGGCACCGGGGCGGAACAGGTCGACATCGTCCATGGCTACGCCGAACCGCTGGCTCGCATCCTTCGGGACCGCGGCTACAACGCGCAAGCCGCCATCGCACAGATGGAACGCCTCGAGGAGGGCGAAGCATGACTTTCGACCAATTGGCCGAAACCTGCGAACGCGTCGCAGCTACTCCAAGCCGCAATCGCAAGGTCGCGCTTCTCGCTGGCTATCTGGGTGAGTTGGACGAGGCAAATCTGGTGCGGGCCACACGCTATCTTACCGGGCAGCCCCTACCAGGAGAGCGTAAGCTCTCATTGGGCCATGCGGCGTTGCGCGGGGCCTTGATCGAAGCCACGGGTTGGGACCTCGAGACCATTCGGCTCTGCTACCGCGAGGTGGGCGATACGGGCGAAACGATCGGCTTGCTGCTTCACTCGGCCACGCGGAATCTGCCGCTCGCGCTCGAGCAAGCGGAGCAGGACTATCTCCAGATCTTCGCTGGGCGCAAGTCCGCTGACCGTATCGCGCGCCTCGCTGAGGCTTACCTAAGCTATCGGCCACTCAGCGTAAAGTACTTCGTGAAGGTGATCACCGGCAACCTGCGAATCGGCTTGCAGGAGCGGCTGGTGGAGGAGGCCGTCGCGATGGCAACCGGGCACACCGCCGGACAGTTGCGCGAAGCGAACCATAAGGTGGGGCGATTGGCGGACGTGGCGCGAGCCGCCTTTCGCCGCGAACTGGATCAGGTGGCAGCCCGGATCTTTCACCCGATGGAGTTCATGCTAGCCAAGCCGATTGAGCAGGCGCCGGCCATTGAAGACCCGGCGGCCTGGCTGGTGGAGGACAAGTACGATGGGATCCGCAGCCAGGTGCACGCCGGCGAAGGCATCGTCAAGATCTTCTCGCGCGGCATGGAAGAGGTGACCTCGGCGTTCCCCGAAGTGTGCGCGGTGTTTGCCAAAGCGCCGGTCGCGGTGGCCATGGACGGCGAACTCCTGGCCTTTCGCGACGGCCGAGCGCTCAACTTCACGGTGCTGCAACAGCGGCTGCAGCGTAAGCAAGTCTCGAACGACTTACTGGCGGAAGTGCCGGTAATCTTCATGGCCTATGACTTACTCCATCTGGATGGCGAAGCGACGCCCCACTTACCCATTGAACAGCGCCGGGACTTACTGGCCAGGCACCTTCCCGCCGGCGCGATGCTGTCACCGCAGAAGCCTCTGAATAGTCTGGCTGAGGTGGACAGCGAGTTCGAGCAGGCCCGCGCCCGCGGCAACGAAGGCTTGCTGCTCAAGAAGAAAGGGAGTATCTACGAGCCCGGCAAGCGGGGCAACAATTGGCTGAAGGTGAAGCGCGTTTTCGCGACGCTGGATGTGGTGATCACCGCTGCTGAACAAGGCCATGGGCGGCGGGCGACGATGCTTTCCGACTACACGTTCGCGGTGCGCGACGGCGAACGGTTTCTCAACGTCGGCAAGGCATACTCCGGCCTCACCGATGACGAGATCCGTCAGTTGACGCGAATCCTGCGAGGGTCGGCTTACGAAAAGTTTGGTCGCGTGATGCTGGTGAAGCCCGAGGTAGTTCTCGAAGTCGGCTTCGACGGCATCCAGAAGTCGCCGCGCCATAAGAGCGGCTTCGCGCTCCGTTTTCCAAGAATTTTGCGCTGGCGTCAAGACAAGCAACCCGACGAGATCGACACCTTGGACGGGGTCCGCGCGCTCTACACGGCGTCACTCGGATGACCCTCCACCCCGCCCTCGCGCACTGGTTCAAAGAAAGCTTTCCGCAAGGATACTCGGCCATCCAGAAGTCAGCTTTGCCGCATACGCCGGCTGGCGAACATACGCTGATCCTGGCCCCGACTGGCTCCGGCAAGACCTTGGCGGCCTTTCTTTCCGCACTGAGTCAGCTGGCAGCATTGGCGCAGAAGAGGGAATTGCCGAACGCGGTGTGCGCCCTTTACGTCTCGCCATTGCGCAGTTTGAGCCGCGACATCGAACGGAACCTGACGCCACCGCTGGCCGCCATCAACGGCGACCTTCCACCAGCGCTTCAAATCCGCCTCGATGTCCGCACGGGAGATACTGACGTCAAGGATCGCTCGCGAATGCAGCGCAAGCGTCCGCACCTGTTACTCACGACGCCCGAAAGCCTGAGTTCGCTGCTGAGCCAGAGTGCGTGGCACGGCGGCTTGCGGCCGTTCGTGGTGATCGTCGACGAGATCCATGCCTTCGCCGAATCGAAGCGCGGCTCGCTTCTGGCGCTGTCACTCGAAAGGCTGGAACAACAGGCACAGCGCCCCTTGCAGCGCATCGGCCTCTCGGCCACGGCGCATCCGATTGAGGCCGTGGCCAAGTTGCTGTGCGGGCTGCGACCGTGCCGGATCGCCCAAGTGCCACTCGCCAAGACGCATCGCCTCGACTTGGCCACGTTGCCGCCGGACCTGGTATTACCCGTCGCCGGCTTCAATCCGTACCGCATCGCAAGCGTGGTCGCCGGGTATGTGCAGAAAGCCGAGTGCTCGCTGGTGTTCACGTCGACGAGGTCGGCGGCAGAGCGGCTCGGGCTCGCGCTCAAGGTCCTGCTGCCGGAGGAGGAAGAGCGCATCGAGGTGCACCACGCCTCGGTAGACCGTGCCGAGCGCTTGTCGATTGAAGCGGGCCTCAGCCGCGGCACGATGAAGGCCGTCGTTTGCTCTTCCTCCCTGGAACTCGGGGTCGACTTCTCGGCCGTTGATCAGGTGCTGCTGATCGGTGCGCCGCGCGGCGTCTCGCGCGCCGTGCAGCGGCTGGGTCGCGCGGGCCATCGAGTGGACGGCGTGGCGCAAGGCGCCCTGGTGCCGTTGAGTTTACCCGACTTACTCCAATGTGTCGCCTTGCGGGAAGCCGCGAGGGCCGGGCGACTGGACGCCCTGCGCCCGCCTCAGGCACCGCTGGACGTTCTGGCCCAGGTGTTACTCGGAATGAGCATCGAACGGGAGTATCCGCTCGAAGAAGCGTACCAGTTAGTGCGCCAAGCCGGACCCTACTTACAACTTCCGCGCGCGGACTTTGACGCGGTGATTCAGTATCTAGCGGGCGGCGGTAAGGTACTCGGGCCCTATGGCTCCTTCGGCAAGATCCACATCCACCAGGGAGCGATGAAAGTTGCATCACGTAAAGTAGCCCAGAGTTACTATCTAAACATCGGCACCATCTCGGACGACTACCACATCCAAGTGATGGCTCGGGGCAATAGGCGATTGGGCAGCGTGGAAGAAAGCTTTGTCGCGGAGTTACAGCCCGGCGAGGCCTTCGTTATCGGCGGCCGTTCTGTGCGGGTAAAGCGACTGCACCAGAACATGGCCTTGGTGGAGCCGGCCGAGGGCGAACGGGTGAAGACGCCCCGTTGGATGGGCGGGCGCATGTCGCTGAGCGCGGGGCTCGCCCGCGAGGAGCTTCGCCTCCGCCGGGGCGTTCGCGAAGCCGCGGATCCAGCACAGTATCTGCAAAGCGAATTTCGCGTGCCGAAGGCACTGGCTCAGCGGCTGGCGGTCTTTATTGGGCGCCAGAAGCAAGCCTCGGCGATTCCGGTGGATTCGCCCGTGCAACTCGAACGGCTCCGGCAAGGCCGATCACTCCTGCTGCTCTTTCACGTGGTGGCCGGCCGCGGGGTGAATCGATCTCTGGCTTGGGTGGTGGGTCATCGGTTAGGCGCCGGCTTCGGTGAGCGCGGCGGTAGCGTCGTCGCCAACTTCGACGACCACAGCTTTCTCCTGTCGATCGACGCCCGCAAGCCGCCTAGCGAAGCCACCCTGCGCGAGGCCTTCACGCCGGCGAGCTTTCGCGAGGACCTTCACTCGGCGCTGGCGGCGACGGAGACCCTGGGACGCCGCTTCCGGCCTATCGCCGAAACCGGCCAGTTGCTCGCCCGAAAGACCATCAGGGGAACCGTCGGTAAGCGCGCGGCCTCCTGGAGCGGCAGCCTGCTGTACCAGACCTTTCTGCAACACGAGCCCGAGCATCCGCTGCTGCGCGAAGCCGTGCGCGAAACTCTGGAGGACGAACTCGACGCTGACGCCGCTGCCAGCGAAGCCGCGCGCATTCATGCGTCACCGTGGGAGACTTTTGACCTGGACCGCCCCTCGCCCTTTGCCCTGCCCCTTTTCGCGGCTTTCAATCGGGAAGTCCTACTGGCGCAGGATCCTGACCAGGCTTTGGAAGACATCGTCGAGGCGCTTTATCGAGGTGACGCGTGAACCGGCTGTTGGAGTTGGCCAACGGCCGCTTCGGCCATGCGAGCGGCGCACTATGGCTGCCCGCGGAACGAACGCTTTTCGTTGCCGATGCCCACCTGGGTTACGGATGGGCGCAGCGCCGGCGCGGGGAGTTGGGTCCACTGGCGGATGAGAAGATCCGCGTCCAGTTACTCAGCACGCTCGATGAGCTTGCGCCACAGACGTTGGTCTTCCTTGGCGACCTGGTGCATGCGCCCCGGCCGGCCGCGGAAGAGCAACGCCTAATCGCCGACATTCTGCGTGCGGCCTCGACAAAAGCCAGAGTGATAATTGTTCGCGGCAACCACGACCGCGGATTCGAGCGCGACTTCAGTGCGCTCGAGTACTCCCTGGTCAGCGAATGGCGTGCTCCAGGGTTGCTCGCCGTCCACGGAGATCGCCTCCCGCCCGTCGCCGATGAGCACCTTGTGCTCGGGCACTTTCACCCGGCGCTGTCGCCGCGCGATGCGGCCGGGGCTCGGCAGCGGATTCCGGCATTCGTGTGGACGGCCGGCACGACGATCCTGCCGGCATTCTCCCCATTTGCAGCCGGCGCCGATCTGGCTCGCCATTGGACGCCAGCACTCGACGCGGCGTTGGGGCCTGGCGCGGTGAAGGTCGCCGTCTGTACGGGAAAGCGCGTCGCACAGCTGCCTTTCCGGCGGCCGTAAACTGACTCCTGCCGGAAAGTCGTCATCTGCACGATTTCTTCGGCATGGCTCACCATCCGGCAAACAGGTTCTCTATACTGACAAACATGACCAAAATCTTATTCACCACGTTAGCGGCCATCACTATGCTGAGCGGTTCTCTGTTTGCCGGCGAAAAACAGATGATGCATTGTTTCGCGTTTACGGCCAAGGCCGACGCCACGGCTGCCGATTGGGCAGCTTTCTTTAAGGCCACGGACGCCTTGCCCAGCAAGATGCCGATGATCAAAACCGTTTGGGTCGGCAAGTTGCGGGCGCCTCTGGCCCAGTTCGCTCCGGATGCCGAAACGCGCAAGCAGTTCAACGCCACCACCAACAGCGCCACCGGGACGGTGAACCGGCTGATGCGCCAATACGGCGCCTGCTTCGCCATGGACAACGGCGGCGCGGACACCCTGAAAGCTTATGCCACCCACCCCTACCACGCCGAGTGGATGGCGGCTTACGAGAAGGTTCGCGTGGCGGGCACCACGACTTACGACATCATCGGCCAGTAGTCGCGCGCTCGATTCGTGAAAGGGCTGCCCCGTGCGGGCAGCCCTTTCTATTGGGGTAGGTTCGCAAGGTAAGCGACCACGTCGCGGCAGGCCTCATTCTTCGAGAACTCGATAGCGGTTTCGGCCCATACCAGGGGCGTGGTCTGATGCTCGCCGTCGAGGGCCGTGGGATCGGCTCCGGCGTTCACCAGCAGCTTCACCATGGGCAAGTTGCCATTCCACGCCGCCGAATGAAGCAGCGTCTGGCGGGAGCGCTCCGCGGTGCGCCCATTCGCACCGGCGCCCCGCTCGATCAGCCATTGCACCAAGGCCAGATGTCCACCCTCGACAGCCTGCATCGTGATTTCGGCATTGGCCAGTAAGGCCGGATTGCGCTCCATCAGCGTCGCCAGCATGGTTCGGTCACCGAGGCGAGCATACTGCTCCGGAGTAGCCGTCGCCCCGTTGGCAAGTAGTAGCCGAAGCAGGGGCACTCCAGTCGGCCCCAGTTGGCTCATGGCGGCGACGGGCGAAACTCCCCAACGGTCCTTCACGGTTAGGTCAGCCCCGCAGCGAAGAAGGAGCTCAATTGCTCGAGGTGTCCGTGCAAAGTTGAGCCAGGATCCGCCATTCGGTACGGGCTCTGGCAGTGAGCCATCTTGCAGAAGCGCATTCACCGCTTCGTCATCGGCCATCAAAAGCGCTTCGGCCAGGCCAACGCGCGCTCCCCGCCGCAGGAGTTCGTCACGCATCTCTGCGTGTCCGCGCTGGATCGTCAGCATCAGCGGAGACCAGTGATCATACTCGAGGTTGTTCCCGTTCAAGTCCGCGCCGGCGTCGAGCAGCAGGCGAAAAATCTCCAAGTGCTGGTTCTCAATGGCGAGATGCAGCGGCTGAGGCCGCCCGCCCACAAAGGGATGGGGACCATTAGCATTCACCAGACTAGGGTCTTGGGAAATCTCCTGCCGAACGTCTTCAATGAGACCTCCGGCAACGAGCCGGAGAAACAGCGCTGGGTGAGTTGACATCCTACTTCATTTCACCGCAGAACCCGCTTGGCAAGTCGGTCATTGAACTCTACGTGTCGCAACGAGCCAGCGGTTCTGAGCCCCTGGCCGATGCTCGGGCACGAACAATCGCCACCACGCTTGGGTAATGATCTGCGTTTGATAACCGGCGTCAGTGAAGATGCCGATCACTTCTCGCTCCAGCGACTCCGAGTGGGTCTCAACGATGAATCTGGCCTGGGTCTGGGCCAGAAACTTCGAGGCTCCGGCAAGAATGTTACCCTCCTGCCCATCCACGTCCATCTTGACGAGGCAAGGGCCGCCGATGCGGGGCACGAGCGAATCGAGCGAAATGTTGCGGTGACCATCTTGAGCGCTGATGAACTGATTGGACAGCGAAAGTCGCGGATCGTCGGTCAGGAAGTTCAGCGCCAGATTACGGCGCAAGGCCGGCCAACAGGACTCATCGGGCTCAAACCCCAGCACCTGTTGGGCGGGAGTGCGGCTCAGGAAATAGAGTAGGTATTCGCCTTGCGCCGAGCCGATGTCAATGGCCGCATGAATGCCTCTCGATAGCTCTGAAACCCAGGGATGCACCTCGCGTTCGAACAGCCCCAAGTAGACCTGTGTTTGGCCGCGCAGATCGAGTTCCATCTTCAAGCCTCGAAACGGCCCGGACTGGATGATACGCGGCGAAACTCCCGCCGGCACCAGCTTCTGTTTGACACTACTCAAAAGACGCATTGCTCACCTCGCTGGATCCATCGGATCCGGCGAGGTGCCGCGTAAGTCGGCCAGTTCATTTTGACGGGGTAGGCAAAAGACGCGCTAGGGGCTCAATCTGGCCTCGCAAACCAACGACGTTCGGTGCGAGTACTGCGGGCGGATCGCCCAACAGGACTTGTGCTTTTGCAGTCGAGAGTGGCTGCTGGCTCACCAGCACGTCGGCGTGCGGCGCCATCGCCGCCGCGATTGCTTCGGAGTTAAGGGGTTCAGTAAAGAGAAGCGCTCCGGGATGCGCGCTCCGGAGGGCCAAGGCGATAGATTCGGCAAGGCGTCCGGCCAACTCCGCAAGAAAGTCGCCATCGTCGGTCACTATGGCCGGACGAGAGGACTCCAGCTTGGCGAAGTTGTCGGTCAGCAGATCGGTGAACGAAGTCGACTCGATCCCATAGAGTTCGTTCACACGCTCAATCGAGTAGGCGTAGCGCTCCTTGAGGAAGCCGACGTAGTGTTGCTTGCTGGCGCTTTCGCCCGACCGGCGGATGGCGGCGACACGGGCACGGCTCCAGTCCGATGGCGTCCAGGTATACCCGACGAGGGCGGCGCGTTGGCGGCCGGCCTGAACTGACTTCTCCACTACGGCGACCAGTTGTTCGTCGAAGAGGTCCCCGCTCAGGTCGATCGTTTCGAGATCGGCGCGACCATACCGCCAAGCCACGGGTAGGTTGGCGGGGGACACGAGCCAAGTCCGGCCACCGATCTTGGCCAGCCGATAGTGGCTAGCCGAAACTGGCGCGAAGAGGCCCGTGAACCAGCGGATGTTACACCTCGATACGAACCGGCGCGATCAATGGCCGGCGCTGGGTTTCCTTACTCAGAAACCGCTTCAGGTCGTTGCGGATCTTTTCCTGCATCACGCCCCAATCGTTCCGCTCTTCGAGTTTCGAATCTTGAAACGTGCGGGTGACAATCTTGCGCGCCTCAGCCAACAGCGGCGCGCCGTCTTCCAGGGAAATGAAGCCGCGGCTCACGATTTCCGGCAGGCCTTCCAGCTTACCGGTCGCCTTGTCGATCGCAATGATCGGCAGCACGAAACCGTCTTCGGCCAGATGACGACGCTCGCGGATCACGACGTCTTCGACAACATCGTCGAGTGAGCCGGAATCGATGCAAACCCGGCGCAACGGAATGCTCTCACCGCGCCGCGCACCATTTTTGT
>JALHNI010000086.1 GCA_022843605.1 Bryobacter sp. | reverse complement strand
CGTCATACTCTTCCGCCACCGCGTCAATCGTCGGCGTCATCATGCGGCAGGGGCCGCACCATTCCGCCCAGAAGTCCACCAATACGGGGACCGTGGACTGAAGCACATCCTGATCGAAAGTCGCGTCGCTAAATTCTAATGTCTTTTGACCTGCCATATTACCTTCCTGTTCTATGATGCCACGCCGGGCAAAAAGGATTCCGGCTCGGGCTCGGCCGCCTCATCCAGCAAACTCTGATACAGCCCTGAATACGCCGAAGCCGACGCATTCCAGGAGTAGTCGCGGCGCATGGCCGTCCGAACCATCTTGCCCCACGTATCCGGATCATTCCAATAGACTTTCACCGCGTGCCGCACCGCCTCCAACAGATGCGGACCGTAGGCGCCCCAGAACTTGAAGCCCGTCTCCCCGTCCACCGTATCGTCCAGCCCGCCCGTGGCGTGCACAATCGGCAAAGTGCCGTAGCGCAGACTGTACATCTGGTTCAAACCACAGGGCTCATAGCGCGAGGGCATCAGAAACATGTCTGAGCCCGCCTCGATCCGGTGCGCCAAGGGATTATTGTGCCCGATCCAGCAGCGGAACTTGTCCGGCCGCGCCCAGGAGAAGTGATTGAACATGTTCTCGAGCGCCGTTTCGCCCGAACCCAGCACGATCAGCGTCAGTTCCTCGTCCAGAATCGGGGCGATCATCTGCCCCAGCAGGTCGAGCCCCTTCTGTTGGGCCAGCCGCGAAACCACGCCGACAATCGGACGTCGCATATGGCGATCGTCCACGGGAAAGCCAAAGTACTCCAGCAGATCCCGCTTGCAGGCGATTTTGCCCGACAAGTCGTCCACCGAATACGGCGCCGCGATAAAGCGATCGGTCTCCGGGCTCCAGTCGTCGTAGTCCACGCCGTTGAGAATGCCCGTCAAGCGGCTGCTGCGATCCCGGAGAATGCCCTCCATCCCGCAGCCGAACTCCGCCGTCTGAATCTCCCGCGCGTAGTTCGGGCTCACCGTCGACAGATAGTCTGACCAGATCAGGCCCGCCTTCAGCAGGTTCCCGCCCCCGTGAAACTCGAGCGCGCCGGCGTTCCAGAAGCGGTCGTCGAGCCCGATCTCCGGCAGTTGCCGGTGCGGAAAGTACCCCTGATAGCCCAGATTGTGAATGCTGAAAAGGCTTCTCGTGCCTTCGAACGTGGGGTCGTTGGGAAAGTAGAACTTGCGATAGAGCGGCAGCAGCGCCGCCTGCCAGTCGTGGCAATGGAAAATGTCGGTCCGGAACAGAAACCGCGCCACCCCCAGAGCCGCCAGGCAAAGCACGGCAAAACGCAGGGCGTTGTCGCCAAAATCCCCATGGCGGTCGCCGTAGATTCCGTCCCGGTCATAGAGCCCCGGGCAGTCGATGAAGTAGAACTTCACCCCCCGATGCATCTTCAGATACACGTCGACCCGATAGTAGCCGCCATTCAGCCAGACGCGCATGTCCTCGCGTACCAACTCAGCGTCGTCTTTCGAAATCGACCGGTAGCGCGGCATCACCACAGCGGCTTCATCGCCAAAAGCCTGCAACGCGATCGGTAGCGCGCCCACCACATCGGCCAAGCCACCCGTTTTAGCGAACGGGTGAGCCTCGCTGGACACCATCATGATCTTAGCCATGGCTATTCCGCCGTCACCGCTGCCCGCAGATTGGCGACGCCAGCCGTATAGCGGTCATCGATCACCTGGATCGCCACCGCATCCTCCAGCCAATCGTGCCAAACCCCGTCCGGGTCGTGTGACGCCGCCGTAATCGTGTAGTCATTCGGACACAGCCAGCAGCCAAAGGCGAACTGAACCGTGCGGACGTCGCCAGGCGCCACCGGGCCCAGCTTCACCCCCTCCAACTCCGTGTTCGTGCCGTACACTTCCATGCCGATCCGCGTCCGGATCATCATCCCCACCACCGGATCGGCGACCGCTGCCAGAAAGCGCACTCGCACCCGTACCGCCACCGTCTCGCCACTCCGCCACACCATCGTCGGCGTGGAATCGGCCCCCAACGTTTCAATCGCTTCCAGTTGCGCGCGTCCGTCGCCACGCCGCATCGCCGGCAGCATCGCCGCAGTACGCCCTGCACCGTCCGCCCGCAGCGACGCCGCGGCGTCGCTCAGATAACGCCCGTACACCTCGCGAGGATCACCTTTAACAACTATTGCGCCGTCTTTCCGCCACCACACTTCGTCACAGATACCAAGTAGCAACCGCTCATCATGCGTACGCAGAAAAACCGTCTCGCCTCGATCACGCCGCTCCGCCGACTCGGCGGCCACCCGTGCCCGCGCCGACTCGTCTTCCACACGAAACTCGAGCGAGGCCGGTTCGCCCGGCTCACCAACCAATCCGATAATGCATGCGCCCAAGGCGCCTGTCCGGCCGACACCGGGGGCGGCAGGGTTAGACTGAGGAATCGACATTGTGAATAGGATAACGGGTTTCCCGCTGTTGTTTGCCCTCTGCTGGGTCCCCTGCCTGCCGGCCGCCTCCGAATCCGCGCTCCGCGAAGCCTTCACCCGGCAGACCGGTGAGATTCGTCTGCCCCCCGGCACCACGGTCCTCACGAAGCCGCTTGAAGTCCGTTCCGACGCCCGTGACCTCGTCATCATCGGTACGTCCACCACCGTTCTCCGCGCCAGCGCCAAGTTCACCGGCCGCGCCCTGATCCACATCCAAGGCGGCACCCGCCTCGCCCTGCGCGACTTCACCATGGAAGGGAACCGTACCGGTTCCGCCGAAACCATCGGCATCGCCCCGTCCAATCAACCCTTTCATCGCTACTACATGAACAACGGCATCGTCGCCGAAGGCGTCACCGAATTGGTGATCGAATCCGTCGCCATGCGCCAGGTCACCAATTTCCCCATCCTGGTCAGCCACTCCCGGGATGTGCGCCTGCGCCGGATTCGCCTTACCGACTGCGGCAGCCTCAACAGCAAGGGCCGCAACAACACCTCCGGCGGAATTCTGCTGGAGGAAGGCACCAAGAACTTCGAGGTCACCAACTGCAAGCTGCTGCGTGTGCGCGGCAACGGCATCTGGACCCACTCCCTCTACACTTCCCCGCGCAACGAAGACGGCCGCATCGCCGAAAACGACATCCAGTATTCAGCCCGCGACGCCATCCAGGTCGGCCACGCCACCCGCGTCCGCGTGCTCAGCAATACCGGCCGCTTCATCGGCTACCCATCGGCCGAGGTCGATGTCGAAAACGAAGGCTGGCCCGTGGCCATCGATACTGCCGGCAACGTCGACCAATCGAGCTACGCCCTCAATGTCTTTGAAGAGCTGAATGGCAAATGCATTGATCTTGACGGCTTCCATCACGGCGAAATTCGCCGCAACCGCTGCGTCAACTCAAAGCCCGCCGCCCAATATCCCTACGGCCACTACGGCATCGTGATGAACAACTCGAACCCGGACATGGAAAGCGAGAACATCACCATCATCGACAACGAACTGGAAGGCATGAAGTTCGGCGGCATTTTCGTCATTGGCACCGGACATCGCATCGAAAAGAACCGCATGCGCTACCTGAACACCGCCGGTTGCCCGGAAGCGCAAGGCAAGATTGCCTGCATTTACGACGTTCAGCAACCCGACCTGCTTCAAAGCGGCATCTATCTCGGCCTCTACGTCGATCCGAAGCGCCGTTCACCGGCCATGAACAACACCATCATCGACAATCTGATCATGGGCCATGGCATGAAGACGCGCTGCCTGATCTTCGCTCCCGGCCTGTCGCCTGAAAGCACTCAAGCCTCCCGCAACATCTGCCTGGAACCGCCAGCGACGCCCCCAAAGCGTTAGGGAATCAGTAAAGGCGCTTCAACTTCAGCATCTGTTTGACAGAGGATCGCTGAAACACGCCGCCGCTGTTGCCGGCGATGGTCGAACTTTCGCGGTCGCGCGCTAGTTCCAGCACGCCGTCCCGCAGCGTGCCTGTGAACCGCAAGCGCGTATCGTTAATCTGATTGCCGCTTTGCTCCTGCACGGCGACGACAAAGATGACGATATCTCCGACGGCCTTGCCTTCGCTGATCGGCGAACTGCCGCGGTCGTCGTAAAGCTTGCCCGTGACCTTCGTGCCCTGCTGTTCCAGCTTGAGGGTAACGTCCTGCGGGCCCAGGCGAGTGGTCACCTGGCCAGTCCAGATGCCCGTCAGGTCAGCCGCAAAGGCGAGCGAGAGCAACCAGGTCATGAAATGCTCTTCACCAGGCCCGTCACCGGACCGGTGCTATCGGCAAAGCGCTCCACAGGCGCACCAAAGGCGTCCAGCATGGAGACGTAGAGATTGGCCAGCGGGGCATCGTCACTCATCACGCGATGCTGGCCCGTCTCCAACCGTCCGCCCGCGCGGCCGCTCACCAGGATCGGCAGCTTATGCGGATCGTGTTTGTTCCCGTCGCTCAAGGCCGACGCGAACAAGATCATCGAGTTGTCGAGCACCGTCGACTCGGCCTCTTTCATCTCGCTCAAACGCCTTAACAGATACGCATACTGCTCGACATGCCAGCGGCTGATCAATTGATACTGCCGCAGCTTGTCGGCGTCCTTCTGGTGGTGTGAAACGTCGTGGTGCCCGGCGCTGACGCCTTCCAGAAAACGGAAACTGACGTTGCTCACCGCGTTGCCGAACATGAACGTGCTCACGCGTGTCGTATCGCTCTGGAAGGCCACGGCCATCATGTCCAGCATCAGCCGTACATGCTCGGCGTGGTCCTTCGGATGCTCGGTCGGCGCCAGTTTCGGATCGATCGGCACCCTCGGCTTCCAGGCCTTCGCGCCGCCCGCGCTTGAGCGTTGCACGCGCTCTTCCAGCGATCGCATCACCGATAAATACTCATCCAGCCGATGCTTATCCGCCGCGCCCACTTCGCCGCGCAAGCGCTTCGCGTCGCCCAGCACGCGGTCCAGCAGCAACGAATCCAACTTTGCCGCACTCGCCTGTTGCCCGTTCGCCGCGCCGAACAAGCGCTCATAGACGGACCGGGGATTAATCTCGCGTGCCAACGGCGTCGTGGCGTTCGCCCAGGCAATGTGCGAGCCATAGACGCGCGTGTAGCCGACGACGGCATCTACGCCGATCGCCACCGGCGTCACGCCGAGTTCCAGCGACGGCAGCGGCGTCTCCATCTTCACTTTCAGCGCCGCTTGCTGGTCCAGCGAGATGCCGTTCGCGATATCCGCGCCCGGCGTCTTCTTGATGGTGGCGCAAGTGAGGATCGCCGCTTCCTTCACGTAGTGGCCGTCACCGCCCTTGGAATTCGCATTCCAAAAATTGCTGAAGACGTTCAGTTGGTCCTTGAAAGGTGCCAGCGGCTCCAGTGTCGGCGTCAGCGTGTAGTTCCGGCCCGCTTCGGCCGGCGTCCAGGCATCGACGTTCACCCCGTTCGGCAGATACAAAGCGGCCAGTCTGATGGGCGGGGCAGCCATCGACGGCGCCGCCATCACCTCAAGCCAAGGCAACCCGAGCGTCGCCCCCATACCGCGCAACAGCGTCCGACGCGAAACATGCTTCATGGCTTCTTCGTCTCCTTCGAAACTGGCATAAACCGAGGTGGAGCCGCCTGATATCGAAACGGCACGCTCGTTACAATCGCTTCAATCAGGGCCTGCGCCTGGTAACCATTGTTGCGCACCTGCGCGACGATCTGGTCCACCGCGCAGGAGTCCTCCAGCGTCAGGCCCCGGCCCAGCGCGTAGCCCAGCATCCGATTGGTTAGATTGCGGATCACCAGATCCTTGCGGTCCAACAACACCTTACGCAGTTCATCAGGTCCGTTCACCTTCGTCCCATCCGATAACTCTCCGGAACTGTCGATCGGCACGCCCGCTTCCTGTTCCCGCCAGCGTCCCAGGACGTCATAGTTCTCCAGCGCAAAGCCCAGCGGATCGATCCGGCTATGGCAACTTGCGCAAACCGCGTTCGCCCTGTGTTGCGCCAGACGAGCACGTACCGTCTTCGCCGGAGCCCCCGGCTTCTCTTCTTCGAGCGCCGGCACGTCCGGCGGCGGAGGAGGAGGTGGCGTCCCCAGCAACGAATCCAGAATCCAGGCACCGCGCAAAACCGGGCTCGTACGGTAAGGATAGGAGGACACCGTTAGCACCGCGCCCATGCCCAGCAAGCCACCCCGCCGGCTGCCCTCCGGCACCGAAACCCACTGCGGCTGAGTCGCCGCGTTCTGGTTCAACGGCATCTGCACGTTGTACAGCTTGTTCAAGTGCCGCGTGCTGATCGTATGGGTGGAATCGATCAGGTTCAACAACGAGAGGTCGCGCACCATCAGTTCGCGGAAGAACAGCACAGGCTGCAAACGAATATCGCTTCGTAGATCCTCATCGGCGGCATAAGCGGAAAAGAGCTTGGCATCCGGCGCCTTGTCGCCCATAATCTCGCGCGTATGCAGCCACTGCTCGGTAAACCGGCGTGCAAACTCCAGCGAACGATCATTGCGCAGCATCAGGCCAATCAGCTTTTTCAGCACCACCGGGTCGTGCAGTTTGCCGGCCGCCGCCAGGTCCGTCAACAGTTCGTCGGGCATCGTGCCCCACAGGAAGTACGAAAGCCGCGAGGCCATCGCGTACTGGTCGATCAGCTTCGGCTCCGTGCTAGTGTTCTGCGCTTCGGTCCGGAACAGGAACAACGGCGACACCAGAGCGCCGCGCAAGGAGAAGAAGATTGCCGGCTCGAACGGTTGACCCTGCTTCAAGGCCGACTCGAACAGCGCCAGGTAAGGCACAATATCCGCCTCGGTCACTGGACGGCGAAAGGCCCGCGGCAGAAAGTTCTGGAAGATGCGGCGCGCGGCCTGCTGCGGCGTCACGCCGTTGCCCGGCTTCGCCACCAGAATCTTGTAGCGCGACTTAAACTCGCGGCCCGCAAAGTCCATCGCAAACTTGGCCGCTGCCATGTACTTCTCGGCGTGCAGCGGCGACAGAAACAGCGTCTCCGCCGCATTGTCAAAACCCTCGCCACCCGCTCCATCCGCCGGCAGTGATGCGCCGATGTCCATGTGCATATCGAGCAGGTCGCGCAGCGTCGCCGTATACTCATCGCGATTCAGCCGCCGGATCGGCGCGCGGCTCGCCTTCACCGGACCCACGCCGCACACCTCGGCATGCAACGTCTGGTCCACCCACTTCGTAAAGCTCTCGCGCGCCTCCAGCGGTGGCGCCGGCGATCCCTTGGGCGGCATCTCGCCATTGCGCACCCGGTTGGCCAAAGCAGTCCACTGATGAGACTCAGCGCGAAAACTGGCAGTCGTCGCCACTTGCTTGAGCGCAAAACCACCCGTGGCCGCCTGATGACACTTCACGCAATATTGCTTAAGGAATACCTGCCCTTCGTCGAAGGACAGCTCGGCCGCAAGCGCGGAGAGGGCGAAGAAACCGGCGAGAACACGTAACACTGCATTCATCAAATCACGAAAACGCGCACACCGTTGGACCCCCAACGGGCTATACTTTGCCAGGAGACGCCCATGACCCCTTCACGAAGAGAGTTAGGAATGTTCCTTGCCGCACTGCAGTTGCCGGCGCAGGATGCCCGGCCGTTGAGCACTTTGCCTTCGAAAATGTACCGGCACGAGGATCTTCCTGTTAAGGTCAGTCCGAACTCCGCGAACAAGTCCCGCGCCATCCTCGACGGCAAAACCCACACTGGCTACCGCATTGAGATTCACGAGACGGAACTCGGGCCGGGGTTGGCACCGCATCCGCCCCATAAGCACGTCCACGAGGAACTGGTCATCATCCGCGAGGGTTTGGTGGAAGTCACCATCAAGGGCGAAAGCTCCCGGCTCGGGCCTGGTTCCGTGGCGTATGTCGCATCCAACGAAGAACACGGCTGGCGCAACGTCGGGGACACCCGCGCCAGTTACACCATCCTGACTTTGCGAGGTTAAATGCTCTCTGTTTCAGGTTGTGCCGCCAGGCAGAAGCGGTTGCTCGCCGCTATGCAACACGAGCGCTGGGATCTGTTCGTCACGTCAAACTACCGCACCATCTATTGGCTGACGGGGGCGCTGGGTCAAGCGGAAGTCCCGGCCTACTTCGCCTTCACCAGCGATGGCCGCAGCACTCTGATCTCCTCCGCCAAGCCGCCGGAGGGAGCGCCGGTCAACGAGTATCTCTCTCTCGAGACTTACTCGATTCAGCGCACAATCACTGACCTGGCTCGCGACGCCGCCCGCCTCATTCGCTTTCCGCGCGTCGCCCGGTACGGCGTCGAAGGGGTTTGGGCCACCGAACACGGGGAGCGCTGCAATGCCGTTCCTGTCGTCCTGCGCCTGCGGAAGTGCAAGGACGAAGACGAAATCGACGAGATACGCGCCAGCCTTCGGCTCTGCGCGGCCGCCTATCGTCGGGCCCGCGAAGTGATCGCGCCGGGACGCACCGAGCTCGACGTCTATCTGGCGATGTACGAGACTTGCGTTCGCGAAGCGGGCGGCCCTGTCGACCTCAAAGGCGACTTCGCCTGCGGGCAGCGCTCCATCGCCGCCGGCGGACCGCCCACCGCGCGCGTCATCGAAAGTGGTGATCTCTACCCGCTCGACATCTTCCCCGCAGTCGCCCTCTATAACGGCGATACTTGCCGCACCTTCTGCGTCGGCGACCCCACCGATGCCCAGCGCCAAGCCTTCGAGACCATCCGGCAGGCCATTCGCATGGCGGAGGAAATGGTTCGCCCCGGCGTTAAGGCGCGCGACATCTACCAAGCCGTCAAGCAGTACCTCGACGAGATTGCCTGGACGGAGAAAAGCTTCTTCCACCATGTCGGTCATGGCATTGGCTTTCACGGCCATGAAGCCCCGCGCATCATTCCCGGCACGGACGGCGTCTTGGGCGACGTCTTCGAAATCGGTGACGTCTTCACCATTGAGCCCGGCGTCTACGTGCCCGCGCTCGGCGGCGGGTTGCGGCTCGAAGACAACTACGTCGTCCGGCCCGAGGGGCTGGAGAATCTATTCCACTTTCCGATGGAACTGTAAGTTCAATCGCCGGCGGCGGGAATCGCGCGCGGCGAGCGATGGCGGCGCGAAACCATCGCGCCTAAGTCGTCGAAGAGCGAGTAAGCCACGGGAGTGACGATCAGCGTGAGTAACAACGAAAGCGATTGTCCACCGATGACGATGATAGCAATCGACCTCCGCTCTTCCGCTCCCGGGCCGTTGCCCAAAGCCAGAGGCAACATACCCGCCACCAAGGTCACGGTGGTCATGAGAATGGGGCGCAAACGATCGCGATTGGCTTGCAGAATTGCCTGCAGACGAGGCAGCCCTTCACGTCGCAGGTTATTCGTATGATCGATCTGCAGAATGGAGTTCTTTTTCACCACGCCAAACAACACCAGAATGCCCAAAGCCGAATAGAGGTTCAGCGTCTCGCGAAAGAGCCAAAGCGAGAAGAAGCCGAACGGCACGGCAAGCGGCAGGCTGAGTAAGATCGTCACCGGATGCAGCAGACTCTCGAACTGGCTGGCGAGAATCATGTACATAAAAACGACCGACAAGGCAAAGGCCAGCAGAAACTCGTTCAGCGTACGCTCGAATTCGCGGCCGCGGCCGATGACGAGCGTGGAGTAGGCCGCGGGCATGTTTAGCTCTTCCGCAGCCTTGAACATTTCAGGCAGCCGATCGCCAAGACCGAAGCCGGGCAGGATGTTGGCGCGAACGCCAACCTGACGTTGACGGTCAAGCCCTTCGATGCGGTAGGCAGACATCGACTCCTTCAGCTTCACGACGTTATCCAGGCGCATCAATCCGCTTTTCGACGAAGGAACATACAGTTTCGAGATATTCGCCATCGAATTCCGGTCGCCGCCTTTCAGCCGGACTTCGACGTCGTACTCCTCGGCGATTTTCTCGTCGCGAAACCGGGAGACTTCGTCGTCCCCACCCACCATGAGGCGGAGCGACGTCGCGATATCCGAAGCGTCAACGCCGAGGTCGGCGGCACGGTCGCGATCGATCGCGACGCGAAGTTCGGGTTTATTTAGGCGCAGCGTCGTATCCACGTCGGTGAGGCCCGGGGTCTTCATCGCTCGCGCGCGCAAGGCCTCGCTATAGCGGTTGAGCTCGATGAGATCGGGCCCGCGTATGGCAAAGTCGATGTCGTAAGGAGCGGAGCCCTGATTCATCGTCTGTAAGTTGCCGACGCGCGACCGAAGGTCCGGAATCTCCTTGACCTTCGCGCGAACGGCAGCCATGACGTCGCGCTGAGAGTAGAGCCCCTTGAACGCGCCCATCGGGTCGCCTTCCAGCGTCTTGCGCCAAAGGCGTGGAAGCGAAAGAACCCGATTCTCCACATCTTCCAGCCGGACGTAGATGCGTCCGCTATTCACTTGCTGCAGATAGCCGGTGCCGACGATCGAGACGACATGTTTCACGCCGGGCAGCGGACGGATGCCCGCTTCAATCCGATTCAGCACTTCCTTCATGGACTCGAGGCTGGCGCCCTCCGGCGCGTTGACGCTCATTTCAAACTCGCCCTCATCCACGTTGGTGGGAAGATACTCTTGCTTCAGCAAATTGAAGAGCGGGAAGGTCGCGAGCATCGTGACGATGCCGAGCCCGGCAATCAGCAGACGACGCTGCATGGACCAGGCCAGTAACTTCATGTAAGTACTCTCCACCCAGCCATAGAAACCGCCGCGGGAGTCGTGCGAGATCGCGATGCCAGTAATCATGCGGGAGCACATCATTGGCGTGAGGCTGAAGCTGACGATGAGCGAAACCAGGATGGCGACGGTGGCTGTAACGCCAAAGGAGAAAAGAAAACGGCCGGAAATAGACGACATGAAGGAGACCGGCAGGAAGACCACAATGAGGCTAAAGGTAGTGGCAGTCACCGCGAGGCCGATGTCCTTGGTGGCGGCGATCGCGGCTTCGCGGGCGGACATCTTCTTCTCCTCAATAAACCGGAAGATGTTCTCCAGCACCACAATCGCGTCGTCGATCACCACGCCCACCATCAGCACCAGCGCCAGCATTGTGATGTTGTTGAGCGTAAAGCCGAACAGGCGCATCGCCCCGAAGGTGGCAATGATGGATGCGGGAATCGCCACGGCCGCAATCACAGTAGCGCGCCAGTTGCGCATGAAGAGCAGCACCACCAGCGAAGCCAGAATAGAGCCGAGAATCAGGTGCATTTGGACTTCATGGAAGGCCGCGTCAATGTAGCGGGCCTGATCCTGCACGATCTCCAGCTTCATGCCCGGGGGCAGTAACTGTTGTACGCGAACCAACTTCGCCTTCACCGCGTTGATGACGTCGATGGTGTTGGCACCGGACTGGCGGCGCACCTCAATCGCCACGGCCTCCTCGCCGTCATACCGCGCGTAGGAGCGTTGTTCTTTGTGGCCGTCCTCGGCGTAGCCGATGTCGCCGATTCGCACTGGCGTGTTGGCAATGTTGGCAACGACAAGCTCGTTGAACTGCTTGGGGTCAGGGAAGCGGCCAAGGGTGCGCAGGACGAGTTCCCGGCGGCCTTCGTCGACACGGCCGCCCGGGATGTCGGCGTTCTGGCGGGCGATCGCGTTGCGCACACTGAGGATCGGAATCTTATAGGCGGCAAGGCGGTCGGCGTCGAGCCAGATATTGATAGCCCGTTTCTGCCCACCCACGGCAAGCACTTGGCCCACGCCGCCCACTGATTCAATCGAGTCCTTCACGTTGCGGTCGGCAATCTCGAATAACTCGCGCCCGGTGCGTTGGCCGGTGAGCACCATGGTCATGATGGGCGAGGCGTCGGTATCCAGTTTCTTAATCAGGGGCGGCTTGGCGTCACTGGGCAGCAGCGCGATCACACTCGCCACCGCATCGCGGACGTCCTGCGCGGCGACGTCGATGTTGCGGTTGAGGTTGAAGTTGATCGTGACAATCGACATCGATTCCGTCGAGGTGGAGCGTATGTTGTCGATGCCCTCCACCGTCGCCACCGAGTCTTCAATGAAGCGCGTTACCGTGCTTTCGATCTCTTCGGGCGAGGCGCCCGGCAGCGCCGTGCGCACGTTAATGATGGGCATGTCGACGTCGGGGAAACGGTCGACGCCGAGCTTGGAGTAGGAAACGGCCCCCACAACGACGAGCGCCATGATCAGCATGACGGCGAAGATGGGGCGGGCGACGCAAACCTGGGCCAGTTTCTGCATTACTTCACCCGCACTTTCTGGCCCTTGGACATCTTCTCGTTCGCGCCCAGCACCACCAGGTCACCGTCCTTGATGCCTTCCAGCACTTCGACGCGCTCGTTGGCCAGGCGACGTCCGGTCTTCACGATGCGGTCGTCGAGAATGCCGTTGTTCACCGTATAGACGCGCTCGACGCCGGCGAAACTCACCACTGAACTGCCCGGTACCGTAAACCCGAGTGCCTCGGCATTCACCGTGATCAACCCCTCCACGAATGAGCCGGGCCGCAAGACTCCATCCTGATTCGGAATCTCGCCTTCCACCGTCAGCGAGCGATTCTGCGCCTCAATCGATGGGCTCAGCCGCATCACGCGGCCGGTGCGTTTCAGGGTGGAGGCTTCCAGGCGGATGTCGATGGGCTGGCCGCGGCGGATCTGGCCGGCGAAACGTTCGGGCACCTCAAGGCGGACGCGCAGGGGATGCTGCCGGACCAGCGTGATGACCGGGGCATTGATGGCGAGGTATTCGCCGATGGAGGCGACGCGTTTGGTGATGGCGCCGTCGAAAGGAGCACGGATGACAGTATCGGTGAGTTGTTGACGAGCCAGGTCCAGTTGGGCCCGGCGTTCGGAGAGTTGGGAACTCATCTGCAGCACCTCGGACAATGCCGACTGCACACGCGCTTCGAGGCCCTGTTTGCGGGCGCGGGCGCGTTCGAACTCGATCCGGGAGACGACACCTTCCTGGGCCAGCCGGTCAGTCGTCTCAAAGACGATGCGAGACTCTTCGAGCGCCGCGCGGGCTTCTTTCACCATAGCCGTGCGTTCGGGGTCGACGACATCGTTGTTCTGGTTGGCAAGGGCGAGACGAGCGCGGATCTGTTCCACCTGCGCCTCAGCCTGGCGGAGCCGGTATTGGTAGTCGTCCTTTTCCAGTTCGGCGAGGACGTCGCCGGCCTTCACCAGGCTTCCCAGGTCGACGTTCAGCTTCGTCACACGGCCCGGAACCTTGGTGCTGATGTTCGCCAGTTCCTCCGCGAAGAGTTCACCGTTGGCGCTCACTACCGCCGGGAGAGAGGCGGCCGTCACTTGAACCACGTCGACGGTCATCAAGGGGGATTCTGCCTTCGCGGCGGCTTTCTGCTCAGAGTAGGGTCCACTACAGGCGGAGAGGATCAACAGGACAAGGATAAGAAAAAAGGGCATACAGGGCTTCGGCGAGCATTCTCTCACATTGGTTACCTGTGGCCTTCGCCAGAGGGACTTACTTGCCTGGACGGTGCTTGACGATCGACTTCTCGAAAGCACGCTTTGTGGCGTCCCAGCGGGTGACGTGGATAGCTGATTCGCGGTCTTTAGGGAGGGTGAGGTCGGGGATTTCGTGGACGAAGTGATCGTCGATTTTAGGAAGAAAGTCGCCGGCTCGTAGCCCGGGGGGCGTTTCCGGGGTGAGGGCGGTGATGAGAAAGCCGAGGTCGCCGGTGACGCCGAGGCGGCGCTCTTCGCCGTCCTTGAAGGCGACCTTGACGGTGGTCTTGCGGTAAGTCCCGCTGAGGCGGTAGACCGGGAGTTCACCGGTGCTTTGCAGGACCGGGCGAACGCCGGGCGGATTGGCCAGGATGTCGCCGATCTTGAGGCCGGCACGATCGGCAGGAGAGCCGCTCGGAATGATGGAGAGCCGGAAGCCGATTTCGCCTTTCACCCAGGTTTGCGCCTGGACGGTGCAGACCAGCAGGAGGAACAGGAGGGTCTTCATCACCCTCCACTTTAGCGAACTGCGATGAGGGGCTACGGAGCGAAGCCAATTTCCGAATTTTCCAGTGAATAGAAGGGCTTACGGGGTTGACCACGAATGTACACGCGAAAGGCTCCAGCTTCAGAATGACAGGCGCGGCCAAGGATTCCGCCAACGCCACAGCCCTGCGGGGAGCGGAAGAGATTGAAAACAGGGAAGTTAGCGAGCGGGACAAATCGGCCAGATTCGTTGTGATCCAAGGGTCACAAACGGGGATGGAGCAGAGCCGTGGCGGCTAAGTTATTGATTTTAAGCTATTTCGGATGTGCGGCCCGAAATTCAAGGACGACTACTTGACTGTAGACCTATGAAAACAAATTGGTTATTGGCTTGTCGGACAGAGTTTCAGGGGACAGAGTTTCAGGGAGGGAAAGGGACGGGGTATTGGGTATTGGGTAGTGTCCAACGCGATTCGGATGTCCAAGGCTCCCCGTCGCTACTCGGGACGGCCGGGGTGGGCAGGGGCGGCCCACCTGACGCCGGAGCGGCATGGGCGAGTTAACTCTACGAAACTGGGAGGGCACGCGAATGGCGAGGGGCCGATAATGGAGGGGTGATCGCCTTATTACTTTTGTTGGCGCAGGCCGCCCCCACTGCGGAACCGGTGCTCGCGGTGCCCCGCATTGGCGCCATCGAATTTTACGGACTGCGGAAGCTGAGCCCTGAACGGCTCCTGCAGGAATTGAAGGTGAAGGAAGGCGATCCGCTGCCGGCTTCCCGGATCGAACTCGAAGAGAAGTTGGAGGAACTGGACGGGGTGGTGGGTGCGCGGGTGGAGGCGGTTTGTTGCTCTAAACCGGGTCAGCCTGTGCTCTATGTCGGGATCGAAGAGAAGGGGTCGGTGCATTTCGATGTGCGACCGCCGTTTGAAGGCTCCGGGGTGCCAATCTTGCCCGGCGACATTACGACGGCATACCGGCAACTGATTGAGGCGATGACGGGGGCGGTGCGCACCGGCGAGGCGGCCGAGGATTGGTCACGTGGACACTCTTTGCTGGTGGACGAAACCAGCCGCGGTTGGCAACTGCGCCTGCTGCAACTGGCCGACCCCAATCTGGAGGCGCTGCGGCAGGCACTGAAGGAAGGCGATGAGGAAGAACGGGCGATTGCCGCTTACGCCATCGGCTACGTGAAGGACAAGACTGCCGTGCTGAACGATCTGCAACTGGCAATGCGTGACCCCGGCGCAAAGGTGAGGGAGAACGCGCTGCGGTCCTTGGCCGCGTTTGCGGTGCTGGCGCGGCGCGAGCCCGACCTGGGGATGCAGGTGCTACCGACGTGGATTGTCGAGATGCTGCATTCCTTGGACTGGAGCGACCGCCAGCAGGCGATGCAGGTATTGGTAACGTTGACCGAGGTGCGGGACCCGAAGCTGATGGTCTTGTTGCGAGAACGGTCACGCGACACACTGGTGGAGATGGCGCGTTGGAAGCATTTGCCGCACGCGCTGCCCGCGTACGTGCTGCTGGGACGCTCGTTCGGAATGGCCGAAACGGAGATCGAACGGACCTGGGCGGCCGATGAGCGCGAGAAGACGATCACCGCTATTTTGAAGGCGAAGAAATAAGACTTCGGACTGCCTCCGGCAGTTCGCCGGATGGCACCCAATCGCGCAGAACCAGTTGCGCCCGGTGCAGATGCCAACGGTCGACGGGCTTTTCGTCCGGGGGCGCGCTGGCCTGAAGGAAGAGATAGACGTCCGGGGTGAGGACGTCGAGAATGCGGTTGGACTCGATGATCCAATGGCCCTCGTCCAATGGCGGCAGCCGATTGGGAGAGCGCAGGTACGCCGCACGCGCGCCGGCGGCAAGAAAGCGCTCCGTATCGCCAGACTCCTGCAGATGGTGATGCGGGGTGACCTTTAGCGCTTGCCAGGCAAAGTGCGGGAAAGCACGAATCATAGAACAGATGAGGGTGGTTTTACCGACGCCTCGTGCGTTGCCCCCAACGACGACGATCATTTTTCGCGCAGCTTGCGGCGGAGGTCGGCAACCCGGCTAAGACTGGCGAGTTGAGTCAGATACTGGCGCAGGGGACGCGCGGGCGTGCCCCAGACAGGCTCACCGGCGCGGACGATTTTGGCGCTGAGGATGCCGGCGCCCGAACCGATGACGGCCCGCGACTCAATACGGGCGCGTTCACCGACGCCGACCTGGCCGCCGATGACGGCATAGTCGCCGACGGTGACGCCACCGGCGAAGCCCGTTTGCGCGGCGATGACGACGTGCTTGCCGATCTGGCAGTTGTGCGCGATGTGGACCATGTTGTCGAGCTTGGAGCCGTCGCCGATGCGCGTGACGCCGAGAGCCGCACGGTCAATGCAGGTATTGGCGCCAATTTCGACGTCGTCGCCAAGTTCGACAATGCCCACCTGCGGGAACTTCTCGTAGTGGCCCTGAGTAAAGACGAAGCCGAAGCCGTCGGCGCCGATGACGGCACCGGAATGGAGCACGGCGCGAGCGCCGATACGCACGCCAGGATACAGCGTCACGTTGCCGTGCAGAAGGCTGGCTTCACCGAGAGTGACGCCGGCACCGATGCGGCAATGCGAGCCAATGACGGTGCCGGAACCGATGATGGCATCGGCCTCGACGATGGAGTAAGGGCCAATACTGACCCCGTCTCCCAACCGCGCACGAGAATCAACCTGGGCGGTGGCATGAACACCGGGAGCGAGCGCGGCGGGCGGATAAAGCCAGCGCAGAGTCCGGGCGAAAGCGGCGCGGGGTTGGGGCACGCGAATGACAGTGCGGCCGGGCAGTGCGGGGCAATCGGGCGGGCCGATGATGCAGCCGGCGGCGGATTCAGCCGCAGCCAATGCGGCATTGGCGAAGGCGATCTCCGTGGGGCCGGCCTGGTCAAGGGCGGCGGCGCCGGTGGGTTCCCAGGCGGCGGGACCTTCAAATTCAGCGCCCAGGCGCGCCGCGATCTCGTCAATTCGCATCAGACACTATCATAGAGAGGAATGGCCATCGATCCTTCGGCGCGCGTGGCGTCAACGGCGCAGATTCACCCGGACGCCGAGATTGGCCCGCAATGCGTGGTGGGCGAGTTCTGCATTATCGAAGCGGACGTGCGGATGGGCCGCGGCAACCGGCTGGAGCCTTACGTCTTTGTGAAGCCCTACACGACGCTGGGCGATGAGAACGAGATTTCGGCCGGCGCGGTGCTGGGTACGGATCCGTTCGACAAGGCCTTCACGGGGGAGCGCAGTTATCTCGAGATTGGCCATCGCAATCGGATCCGGGAACATTGGACGATTTCGCGCGGGACGAAACCGGAATCGGTGACGCGGGTGGGCGACGATAACTACATCATGGGCTCGGGCCATATTGCGCACGACTGCCAGGTGGGGAATCAGGTAACGATTGCCAGCAATACGCTGGTGGCGGGCTATGTGCACATTGGCGACCAGGCATTTCTCTCCGGCGGGGTGGTGGTACATCAGCACTCCCGAATCGGCCGGAACGTGATGGTAGGCGGGAATAGCCGGGTGAACCTGGATCTGCCACCGTTCTTCCTCTACTCCGGGTTCGACGCCCGGCCGACGGGGCTGAATCTGGTGGGGTTGCGGCGCGCGGGCTTCAGCAACGAGCAGATCCGGGAGTTGAAGCTGGCGTACGGGATGCTGTATCAGAGCGGACTGCCGCGGGTGGACGCGCTAGCGCGGCTGGAAGGGTTGGCGGCGGCGAAGGAGTTGGTCGCGTTCATCCGAGGCAGCCAGCGCGGGATTGCGCGGCCCGAGAACTGAGTACTAGGGACAATCCCTTAGATGGCCCTCAGCAGAAGTCCCACCTTAGCTCCTGATTCGCCTGGGTCCTGCACAATTCGGAAAAAGCCCTACTACGTTTGGGGCAGAAGGCCGAAAGAAACCCTATGTCAGCCAAGTTAATCGTCGGAATCCTGAACATTCGCAGCAGCTACCTGCAGAACTCGGACACCCCCGCCGGAAACGGCGCTCATGACACGGTGCAGTGGTGGCTGGAGCCGGGGCAAGCGTGGCGCATTCGCACCTTTGCCGCCGACCACGACATTCATGTCGACTGGGTGGGAGAAGGCAAGCCGAGTGAACTGATCCACTACATCGAAGACAACTACGATGGCTTGTTGGAACGGCTGGAAGTGGTGGACATCCCGAATATGCACAACGAGGCACAATCGGCCCGTTTGCTGCGGCGCGCCGGCCTGGAGCCGAATCTCGAAGTCGCGGCGGACGGCTTTGCGTACTGGAATCCGGACGGCGGACAGTACAGTTCGCTGGAAGCCTAACTCAGCAGAAGTTCGAGGTCTTCGCGGCGGATGTCGCGCAGGATGCTGGAGTCGGCGGTGATGATGGCATCGGCGAGCTCGCGTTTGTCGCGCTGAAGTTCGAGCACCTTTTCCTCGACGGTGTCGCGCGCAATCAGGCGATAGGCAAAAACGTGTCGCTCCTGTCCGATGCGGTGCGTACGGTCAATGGCTTGGGCCTCGACAGCGGGGTTCCACCAGGGGTCCAGCAGGAAGACGTAGTCGGCGGCGGTGAGGTTCAGCCCCACGCCCCCAGCCTTCAAGCTGATGAGAAACAAGCTGCAATCGGGGCGACGTTCGAAGGCGTCGACGTGGGCTTGGCGATTCGTCGTCTGGCCGTCGAGATACTCGTAGACCACCTGCTTTTCGTCAAGCCGCTCGCGCAGGATCGCCAGGAGGCTGGTGAACTGGGAAAAGACCAGGGCCTTGTGGCCCTCGGCGCGTAGCTCCTCGAGCTTGGGTAAAAGTACGTCGAACTTGGCGCTGGCTTCCTCTGTGCGCGTCGGATCGAGCAAGCCGGGATGGCAGGCCGCCTGACGTAGCCGGAGCAAGGCTTCGAGCACCTGCATGCGGCTCTTGCCGAGAGTGGCGGCGGTGGCCTTGCCCAGCAATGACTGGCGGTAGTGGGCGCGCAACTCATCGTAGAGCTTGCGTTGCGGCGGATCCATCTCGCAGAAAAGCGTCTGTTCAGTTTTGGGCGGCAGCTCTTTGGCGACCTGACCCTTGGTGCGGCGGAGGATGAAGGGGCGGAGGGCGCGCGCGAGTAGGTCTCGCGATTCGGGCGAAGGCCAGCGGCCATTGCCGGTCTTATCGAAGCTCTTCATGGTGCCAAGCATGCCGGGGTTCAGGAATTCAAAAAGGCTCCAAAGTTCGCCCAAGTGATTTTCGACGGGCGTGCCGGTCATCGCCAAGCGACGGCGGCCGTTCAACAGGCGGGCGGCTTTGGCGGACTCGCTGGAGGCGTTCTTGATGGCTTGGGCTTCATCAAGGATGACGTAGTCGAACTCGAAGTCGCGGAAGTCGGCGGCATCGCGGCGCAGGGTGCCGTAGGTGGCAATCACCAGGTGATAGCCAGCGAAGACGCTCGCGTCTCTGGTGCGAGCGGCGACGCTGTGGTCGAGCACCTTGAGCTCTGGAGTGAAGCGGGCGGCTTCACGCATCCAATTATCGACGAGGGAGCGGGGCATGACGGCGAGCGAGGGTCCAGCGCCGCCGGCGCGGCGGCTTTCAAGCAAGGCAAGGACCTGGGGCGTCTTACCGACGCCCATGTCGTCGGCCAGGCAGCCACCGAAGCCGAACTGATCGAGAAACTTCATCCAGGCGAGGCCGTGGCGCTGGTAATCGCGCAAAGTGCCGGTGAAGCCGTCGGGTTGGGCGACGGGCTGAATGCCGTCAAAGGCGCGCAAGGCCTCGCGGGCCTGGGCGAAGATCTGGTCAACCCGAACTTCTTCTTTGCCGGCGAGCAGCAGGTCGAGCATGCCGGCCTGATTGCGCTTGAAGCGAATGTTCTCGCCTTCCACACGGCCGAGGGAGGCGATAGCGCCGTAGCGCTCGATGAGGTCAGAGGGCAGCACGCCGAAGCCGCCGCCAGGCAGGTCAACAACGGCTTCGCCTTTGGCGAGGGCCTTCAACAAGGTGGGCAGGCCGACGGTGACGCCGTCGTAAGAAACGGAGACTTCAAGGTCGAACCAGTCGATGCCGGATTCGACGGCGAGGTCGAATTTGGTGGGTTGGCGGAACTCTTCGCCATCGACGTCGAGCACCCAGCCGGAGCGGGCGAGTTCGCGCACGACGCGGCTGAGGCTTTTGGTGGAGACTTCCCAGGTGTGGTCGCCGGAGTAGATGCGGTCCTGCGAGAAGTTGAGAGCGCGAAGCTTGAGGCCGGCGTCGCGCTCAGCGGCGGAGTCGCGGCGGCGGATGAGGCGGGCAGCGGGATCGACCAGCGTTTCTGAGGCATGATGCTCAGGAATCGAGACGGAGCCATAGAGGTAGCGGAGTTTGGCTTGCGTCCGGTCGCCACGCCAGGATGAGTTGATGGTTTTGAGCTTGAGCTGAAACCGGGGCGGGCCGGAGATTTCGGTGAAGGTGAGTTCCGGGGGCCACTCCACGGGCAGCGGGCGATCGCTGGAAATGACCTCGGCGGCGAACTCAGCAGCCTGCGAAGCGGGGATGAGCAACTGGCCCTGCTCAGTGCGCAGGCTGGCCAACCAGCCGAACTGGCCGCGATGATCGAGCCTGGCGAGCAATCCGCCGGTGATGACGTAGCCTTCGGCGAAGAGGACATCGGGTTGGGAGATCGGAGCTTGTTCGGCGCCACGCTCGAGGACGGCGGTCAGCAACCAGGATTTGATTTCGGGGGCTTCGCTGAGCCGGGGGACGAAACGCCAGGGTTCGCCTGGATCCCAACTCAGGACCTGCCAATCCTCGACGCGGCTGGCGGGAGAATCGCGAAAGAAGAGGCAGCCGGTGGCGCAAAGCTTGGGGAGGTAGAGGTTGGAGAGCGGCGCTTTGAGGTGGAAGCGGGAACGCAGGAGGCCACTTTCGCGATCCTTGGGGTCGGGCACGCCGGCCAGGGCCAGCAGCAGGTCGCGTTGCTGGGGATCGGGCAGGTCAGCGACTTCGGCCAGGGTGAGGCGCTGCGTTTTGGGCTTGCTGAGGGCCAAGGCTCCGGGGGTGCGCAGGGGATCGCGAAAGGTGATTTCGATGGCGATGCCGCCGGGTCCCTGGCGATTCGATTCCAGGTCGATGACGTAGAAGATCTCGCGGCCGGCGGGCCAGCGGGGCGGTGCGAGTTCGCGGGTGGGCGACGGAGGGGCGGGCGGGTTACCGGAGCGGGCGTTCTTGACGACGGCGCGCCAATCCTGCGGTGGAGGCGGAGGCGCCGGAAGGTCGAGCAGACCCAGTTGCTGCGGATTCTGGCGCGTCTCCGGTTCCTCCATCAACATCGGCGCCAGTTGCTCGATCGGCGTGGTGCCCCGCAAATGGCCCTTTTCCTCGGCGATGCGGAGGAGTGCCCAGAGGTGCTTGCAGGGATGGAAGCCTCGATAGTCGGGGCAGTTGCAGGTGACGAGCAAAACGCTTCCGTCGCGTTCGGCGCGCATGTGATAGAACTTGCCGCCGGAGAGGAACGCTTCGATGGCTTCGGCATTACCAAGCAGCACGCGGACGCGGCCCAGGCGGACGAGTTCCTCGCCGCGTTGGCGGGCAAGCGGAGTGAAGTAATGGCCGAGTCCTTTGGTCAACGGTCCTGCTTAGTCGGCTGGCACGAGGCGGATCATGCTGAGGTTGACGGTTAACTGCCGGGCATCGCCCTCGGGCTGCCAGAGAGGACTGACGGCGATTTCGATTTCGTAGCGGGAGGCGTCGGGAACTTCCTGTTCGATGACGAAGAGGCCGGAGCGATCGAGCTTCCACTCGCCAAGGTCCTGGGCATTGACGCGCAGGGCGACACGGAAGAACTGTTCGGGGCGTTCCGGCGCAAAGCCGCGAATGCGAAGACGTTGGGGGCCGCCGCGGACGTTATCGAGAGTAGCGGTGGCGCGCGCGCCGATCCAACGATAGCGATTGCCGAAGACGCCTTCGAGCGGATGCCAGCCTTCGCCGAGACGAACTTCGTGGCCGGGCAGGCTGAAGTCGATGGCGTCGGCGCGATCACCGGGATAGAGTTCGCGCTTGTCGGCGCTGTTGAGTAAGTTGTAGACGCCGCCCTCGTTGGGGGCCGAGTAAGTGCAGCTTCGGCAGACTAAGGTATCGGAGGAGTCGCGCTGCAGGTCGCCGGCGCAATCGGGGCAACGCAGAAGCGTCTCAAAACGGGTGGGATCGTAGGGACGGGGCGGCGAGGAGCCGGCCTTGCGGCAACTGGCGGCGAGAGTGCCGCCGAGGGCGCGTGCGCCGCGCCAATCGGAGCCGTGGGGATCGAGGGCTTTGGCCAAACGCTTCATCCCACGTTCGCCCCAGCCGCGTTCCGGCACGCAGATTTCGTATTCCTGGGCGACGAAGTGTTTCTGGACCAGTTCGTGCCAGTGGCGCAGATTCATGCGGTGATTCTGGCGGATGCCGAAGCTTTCTTCCTGGTGAGCGCCGATGACGTCGCGCACCAGATAGCCCAGCAAGCCCCACTCATGGAGCTTCTTCTCCCAGGGCTTCATCGTCTCAACGTACGGGCAGCGGTAAAGGCGCAGGCTGAGAGCGCGGCGCATGGGTTCTTCGCCGAAAATGAAGATGCCGCCGGGCTCGAGGACACGCTTCACTTCCAGGAAGACGGCCTCAATATCCTGAAACTGGCTGAGCATCTGGTAGGCGAGCACCGTGCGCAGGGAGCCATCGCGAAAGGGCAGGCGCAAAGCGTCACCGGCCATGCGGACCGGGGCTTTGGGCATGCCCCACTGTTCCTGGAGCGCGATACCGTAGCGAAGAGAATCGGCCGAAATATCGAGCGCAAAGCCTTCGGCGCCGAGTTCATTGGCCAGCATGTAGCTGGTGTGGCCGGCATTGGCACCGATTTCGAGAAAGGGGGTGAAGTCGCCAATGAAGGCGCGTTGCTTTTGGAGAATCGCGCCGCGGCGATCGTTCTCCTCGGCGTAAACGCGGCTGGCCCGTTCGGGTTCGCCCAACGAAGCAAAGTTATGGAACTCCACTTCGGCGCGCTTCACCGACATGGATTGCGCGCTGTTGCTCATAGCTGCTCCAAACGCAGTTGCCGCAAGTCTTCAAGAAGAATGTCGGGCTGGTGCTGCTTCAATTCATCGAGGCCGTAATGGCCGGTAGCCACGGCGATGGAGACCATATTGTTTTCCTTGGCCGCCTGAATGTCGTTGGCGGTATCGCCAATCAGATAAGTGGGCGTTTTGGGGGTGGCCCAACCGGCACGGCGGGCTTCGCGGGCGGCTAAGCGGGCGAGCATGCCGCGCGTGGAGCCCATGTCGGCGAAAGCGCCGAGGTGGAAGTGATGATCGAGACCGGCTTGCCGCATCTTACGCCAGCCAATCGCGCTGAGATTGCCGGTGACCAGGCCGAGGGTCGCTTCGCGGCGGCCGAGTTTGGCCAGCAACGGTCGCACACCGGGGCAGACTCGCTGGCGCAGATCCGGGCAGCGGCGGTGGTAGAGGCGCTGAGCGCGGGCGACGATAGCGGGCATGGCGGCGCGAATGGCGCGCGCGCCCAGGCCGGCTTCGCGCATCATCAGGGTGAGAATGTCCCGGTCGAGCATGCCGAAGACGGGGATGGTCGCAATGCTGACACGTACGCCAGTTTCCAGCCGCACGGCATCTTCCAGAGCTTGTCCGTGGGCGGGGCCTGCGCGGCGAAGCAAAGTGCCGTCGATGTCAAAGAGAACGAGAATACTGGCGCTCAAGGTTCTATTATTGCAGCGACATCGCCAGGTCTCGCGCGCGGCGAAGGTCCGTTTTGCCGCTGCCGAGCATGGGGATCGCCTCCACCAGGAAAATGTCGTGGCGCTTGGGGATCCAGAGGGGGGGCAGGTTCTGGGCCGTGAGGTGCTCGTAGATCTGATCCGAGGTGAGTTGCGAGGCGGTATGCAGCAGGACGAGGCGTTCACCGCGCTCCTCGCAGGGGAGGCCGATGACAAGGACGCCCGAGTTGCCGGTGAGGGACTGGAGGGCTTCCTCAATACGCAGATGGGGGACCATCTCGCCGGCGATCTTCGAGAAACGGGACAAACGGTCAGTGAGGTAGAGGAAGCCGTCTTCGTCGAGTCGGCCGATGTCGCCGGTGATGAAACTGCCCTGGTGCAGGGCTTGGGCGGTGCGGTCAGGTTGGCCGCGATAGCCGCGCATCCGGCTGGGGGAATCAACGAGCAGCAGACCTTCCTGGCCGATGGGCAACGGCTCCAGAGTTTCAGGGTGAACGACGCGAACCGAGACACCCGGCAGGGGTCGGCCTACACTGCCTGGGCGATGGCCAATCTGTTTAGGGAACTGATCGAAGTCCGGCCCGTTCACGGAGACGACGGGGCCAAGTTCGGTACAGCCGTAGCCTTCAAAGAGCGTGACGCCAAACTTTTGTTGGAACTCGGCGGCCAGGGCCGGCCGCAGCTTTTCCGCGCCGACAATGGCGTAGCGCAAGGTGCTGAACTGCGTGGGCGAGCACTTACGCAGGTAGGTGGCGCAGAAGGTGGGTGTCGAAAGCAGGACGGTGGCTCGGTGACGTTCGGCGAGTTCGCCGATGGTTTTGGCGTCCGTGGGGAGAGTGTGCAGCAGGAGCTTGAATTCGTTCAGCAACGGAAACCAAAGGCCGTAGGTGAAGCCGAAGCTATGAAAGAAAGGCAGCACGGCGAGCATGCCGTCGCGCTGATCGACGTGGTAGATCTGCGCGCTGGCTTCGATGTTGGCGATGACGTTGGCATGCGAGAGTTCGACGCCTTTGGGCTCTCCGGTAGAGCCGCTGGTGAAGAGCACGGCGGCGATATCGTCCTGGTGGCCGCGCACCAGCCATCTGGCGGGAACCAGCCGGGCCGCGAGGAAGGCGGTGAGCTTGGCGGGTCCGCTGAAGGAAGGTAAAAGGTCCTCGACGTAGACCATGCCGGGCCGCGTTGCCAGCTTGGCCTTCTCCAGAAACTTCCGCGAGGTAAAGATGGTGCGGAGGTCGCATTGATGGATCGCTGAGTGCAGGGACTCGTCGCCGGCGGTGAAGTTGAGATTGACGGCGGTGCGTCCGGCGAGGGTGACGCCGAGGTTGGCGAGGGCGGCGGCCGAAGAATTCGGAAGCAGGATGCCGATGGCGGGTTGGCCGGAAGCGTTCTGGCGCAGCCATCGGCGGAGGAGCAAGGCGATGGTGAGAGCGCGGCCGAAGGTGAGCTCTTGCCGCATGGAGTCCGCTAGAGCCAGTTGGCTCCAATGACGGCGCGCAACCTGGACGAAGCGAGCGCCGAGGGTGCCGGAATCGCGCAAACGGGCCGCGTCGGTGGCTAGCGCGGCAACCCGCAAGTGCAGGTCCTCGGGCGAAATCTTCTGGTGGATGGGTTCGCCGACCATGACGGTAATCTGAGGCCGCCAGACCTTACGCCAGGAGCCGAAGAGCTTACCGCCTTTCATGCTGAGCGGATGTCCCCATAGGCCTTCGAGCCACACAGGAATGATCGGGGCGCTGAGTTGTTCGGTGCCCTTCTGTTCAACGATGCGTTCGAAACCGCGGCGGAAGGGTAGCAGGTGGCCCGTGCGGGTGATCTGCCCTTCCGGAAAGATACCGACGAGTTCTTTCGCTTCGAGTTCCTTGCGTGCCTTCGACAGGGCAGCCAGCGACTCCTTCGGCGAGGTAGCCGAGATCGGGATCGACTTGAGAAGGATGAAGAACGGTTTGAAGGAGCTTTCGAAGATCGGCTTCCAGAGGAGGAAACGGAGCCAGCGGGGCGTCGCGGAGCCGATGAGGACAGCATCGGCGTAGGAGACGTGGTTGGCGACGATCAGGGCGCCGGAGTTGCGGGGAAGACGGTCCGCGCCGATCACGCGAACCCGAAACAGCAGGTGCATCAGGCTCCACAGAACGAAGCGGAGCAGCATGAGCGGTACGGGAGCGAGCATGGGTCTAGGGGACTTCAACGAGGGCGGGGGCCGCCGGCGGCTTTAGCATTCGCGATCCATGATAACAGCGTGTTCCATAATAGAGGTTAGTGACGTATACCGAGCAATATAAAAAGAATTTGAACCAGACCCTGGATCTGGTGGACCTGGCCAAGGTGGATCAAGCCATCCAGATGTTCGCCGAGGCGCGCGACGCTGGGCGCATGATCTTTGTCTGCGGCAATGGCGGCAGCGCGGGCAGCGTCTCGCACTTCACCTGCGATATGGCCAAGGGCGCGAGTTTCCAGCTTCCGGTGGAGAAGCGCTTCAAGATCATGTCGTTGACGGACATGATGCCGACAATGACCGCTTACGGCAACGACGTGGGCTTCGATGCGGTGTTTGTGGAACCGCTGAAGAACTTCGCCCGCGAAGGTGACCTGTTTATGACGGTGAGCTGTTCCGGCAATTCGCCCAACGTGGTGGCGGCCCTCGAGTACGCGAAGTCGATTGGGTGCAAGACGATTGCCATGAGCGGCAAGGACGGCGGCAAGATCGGCAAGATCGCGGACTTGAATATTCAGGTATCGGCTTCGCACTACGGCCACATCGAAGATGCGCATATGATCATGTGCCACATGATCTGCTACTACTTCATGGACGTCGAGATGGAGAAGACGGCCTAGCGCCGGCGCGATACGCGGTCGGCGTGACGCCAATGCGGTGCCGGAAGGCGGTCGTGAGATGTCCGTGGCTGGCGAAGCCGGTCTCCATGGCGATGCGGGTGATGTCAGTCTTAGTGGATTGCAACAACCAGCGGGCGCGGCGGAGACGCTGGCCGATGACGTACTGCGCCGGAGTGGCGCCGAAAGATCGCCGGAACGCGGGCAGCAACTGGTGGGTGGTCATCCCGGCCAAACAGGACAATTGCCGAAGTGTGATCGGTTCGGCGAGATTTGCCTGAATATGCTCCGCCAGACGGCGCTCGCCGCTGGGGGTTAGCTCGCGGACGGCGTTGAGCATGGCCGGGGCCGAAAACTCGCGGGCCACATAGGCGGCCAGGGATTCGACAAGTTCTTCCGCCTGCAGCGCGGACAAGTCGTCCGGCTGGCAAACCAGTCGTTCCAGCCGCGTTGCGGAATGGAGCAGAAAGCCGTCGTAGTGGCCGGCCACGGCTCGCAACTCGGTGGCCGGAGGCAGGGATAGCTCGGCGTAGCGGACGACGCCGCCCCGCGCCAAGCTGGAATAGCGCACTCCGGACGGCACGAGCCAGACTTCGCCGGCCATCGGCGGATCGTGCAGCGCCCCGACGCCGGAGAGTTCGGTTTCCAGGCGGTGAATCGGTCCGTCGAGGTGCACAACTACCGTGTGATGGTGGCCGGTGATGGTCCAGGTGGTGAGGTGCGAGACGTCTTGTTCCTTTGCTTGAAACTCGACGCCGGACCAGCGCCCAGCCGCCAGGAGGCGCGCGAATTCGCGACTTTGCTGGAGAATTTGGAAGCCACCCTTTCGTTCGATCCTCATCGGCGGCGGCGCGAAGATTCTGGGTGGGCTGCTGAGCCGTACGTTTGCCGCTGAAGGCGCCAAGGTTTGCGTGCGTTACAACAGCGCGGCTACCCAGGCTGAGGCTGACCAAACGGTGGCAGCGATCCAGGCGGCCGGGGGCGAGGCTTTTGCCATTCAGGGCGACTTCACCAAGGTTAGCGACGTCGGCCAAACAGCGGTTCGGCGGCATCGACATTGCCATCAATACGGTGGGTAAGGCTGAAGAAGCCGTTTGCGGAGACCACGGACTCCAAGGCTGCCTATTTCTTCATCCAGGAGGCGGGCAAGCAATTGAACGACCACGGCAAGATTTGTACGGTGGTGACGTCGTTGCTAGCGGCCTACACCGGCCTCTACTCCACCTACGGAGGAATGAAGGCCCCGGTGGAGCACTTCACGCGCGCGGCATCCAAGGAATTCGGTCCGCGGGGAATCTCCGTGACGGCGATCGGCCCGGGCCCGATGGACACGCCGTTCTTCTATGGTCAGGAAACGCCGGAAGCGGTGGCTTACCACAAGTCGGCTTCGGCGCTAGGTGGCTTGACTCGGATTGAGGACATTGTGCCGATCATCAAGATGCTGGTGACGGACGGCTGGTGGATCACCGGGCAAACGATCTTCGCCAACGGCGGGTATACGACGCGATAGGCGGTAGGCCAGCGTCAGCAGGGCGGAGCCGGCGAGCAGGCTGGCGAAGGACCAGGCGCCGGGGTCGAACGGATCCGGCACCTGAAATTTGACCATGGCGACGAAGCAAATCCCGTTGTTGAGGGCGTGAGCAAAGACGCCGGGCCAGACGGAACCGGTGCGGAGCAACAACCAACCCAAAAGCAGGCCGGCGGCAAAGGTCCCCGGCAGCTTGACCGGATACACGTGCACGAGGGCGAAAAGCAGCGCACCCAGCAGCAGACCACGCCGCACACCGTAGTGGAGGGCCAAACCTCGCAGCATGATGCCCCGAAAGATGAACTCTTCAATAAGTGGGGCGACCACGACGATCAGCAGGAATGCCGCCCAGGGAGCCTGCTGAATCCCGTAGTCGAGATCCACGCGAAGGATGGGGAACTGAATCAGCGCCCAGTTGACTAATGGCGCTTCCACCAACTGCAAGCCCACCACGGCAAACGCGGCGGTGAGCAAAAGGCCTGGCCCCAGAGCTAGAGAACCCGCCAGCATCCGGACGGAAATCGAGTTTCTGGCACAGTGACCGCGAACTATCCAAGCACCAGCTAACAAGGCACTCGCCGCGAGGACCAGCGGCTTCGGCAGGTACTGAGGGCCGAGGGCCCAACCGGCCAGCGCGAGCGGGGCCGTGATCGGAATCTCGAGAAGCTGTATTCGGATCAGCAAGAGGAAGGCGTTGCTGAGACTGAGGGTGGGTGTTTTCGGAGTGCAGATTTCTTGCATGACTCTATCTGCGTCGCAAACGGATTTGTCGGGTCACGTTGGAGGGTCAAGGGAGTCCGTGGTCGATGACGCCGTCGATTTTGAGGGGTGCGGCAGCTTTCGGGCTGACGTACGAATTCGGTTCGGCCATCAGGGCGGCCGTCAACAGGAACCACATGCGAACTCCTCTGACTTTTGGTGTCTTCTTCATGATGCCCTGCCGGGGGGTGAGGATTTGCTGGGGGCTCCGGAGCGGAGCCAATTTTGGGGAGGAGTTTGGCGCGTTCGAGGGCGCGGAGGGCGCGGTGGTATTCGTTTTCGATTTGGGAGCGGTAGCGGAAGAAGTTTTTGTGGAGGAGGTCGTGGGGGTCGTGGTGGGGCGTTTCGAGCATGCAGAGGGCGAGGCCTTCGAAGGGGTCGGG
>JALHNI010000085.1 GCA_022843605.1 Bryobacter sp. | reverse complement strand
CTGGCCAAAACACTCTGCCGAATTCGATCAGCCGGGCCCCGCTGCAGGCGAATTCCACCTCATCCATCCACCCGCTGCGCCTCCCGCGCGACATCACTCCACCATTCAATACCCATAACCGACCGCCTCCCCCGCCTACGCCAGCGGGTTCCTTCAAACGCCGCTATCCGCAGTGGCCCGGCGGCCCAACTCCCCTATTCCCCCAACCTTTCCGCGCCGGGCCACTCCCGATAGCGTCCTAACGTCAGCGTGGATCTATCAGCGCTAAGCCGAGTTTAGGGTCCGTCAACTGGCCAGCCAGCAACTGCTGTGCGGCCAGGGAAAGGCCGTGGGGGGCCACCTGATCACTGATCGCGAAGGGATTGTGCAAACGTGCCTTGCGCAATCAACCAAAGCTTCGACGAGGGGTTTTCGTCGGTTGGCCGCCAACAGATACCGACTACCGCCGGTGCCAACCCCTCCACAGCGCTTGTGGTCAAGTCTGTACACGGTAGCTCTCCTGCAATGGAAGGAGGAGTGGACGCTACTGCCTGGCTGGCGCGTACAGCGGTGAACAGCTCCTCAAACCCTGTGATTTTTGCGCCCACCTTCGGCGCCTTCCCCCCGCGCAGATCTGCCAACGTCCAGAAGTCGCGAGCCACCGGGTCCATCTCATCTACCCACACAAAAGGCTACTGCGCCAATTCAGCCGCCGGTACTTGCTCGCAGCGGGCCAGACTTTGGAGTCGTCCCCGGATCGGCCTACGGATGGCCCAAGAACATTCTGCATTGGCACGGCATCGACAATTCAATCGTTGAGTTGGCATCGACCGTTGCGGTCCACTATGTGATCGTCGATGGCATAGAAGCGATGGATGGGAATGGTCCTCTCCATGGCCGCCGCAGAGATCTTAGGTGTCTCGTGTTCTCGGATGATTCAGTAGCTGCCGACGCCACGTGATGCAGATTGATGGGCATATCGCTAGCTAAACAATCCATCTTGTGAATTCAAATCCAATCGGCAATGCCAACTCAGCCGCGATGGGGTCGCCGTTCACGCCGTGGAAATTTGCCGGACTGCTTCGTGTGAATTGCCTGGATTCCTGCCGAAAGTGAAAAGTCAGGCTTCGCGCATAAATCGCCACTCGTCGATGTACGCAAAGGTGTCGTTGGCGACAGCTTCTTCGTTGACCAGGAGGAAGCGATCTTCACCAAGCTGGGTCATCGTCATTCGCCACTCGCAGGTGCTTCCGACCATTGTCATTGAGCCGGAAAAAACAATTCGGTTATCCTTCCATCCCTCGGCCGATCGCAGAACTCCATATGCGCCTCGAAGTAGAGCGTAGATCCACATTCCACTCAGGGGATCAAAGGTAATATGCGGGACTTGAGTTCCGGCTGCGGTAGCAAGATAGATCCAGCCTGCCGTTTCGTCGAATGTATAGGTGATGCTGCCGATGTCGGTATAAGCCGGATTGAAGCGCGTGGCGGGAACCACGTTCTCAAAAGTCCACGTCCCGGCGAGCCAGCGAGCCTTGGCCATTTCGAAAGTTCTGGTTGGAAGCAGATTGGCGGCGACTTCCGGTGTCAGGACACCAACTTGCCTGGCAGGGTCGACCGGGGATGGCCCCATGGTCATGATCCGCCGACTAAAGAGCTCTTCAAAGAGCATGGCATTTCTCCTGGGAGTGGAATTCGGTCGACTCTTCGCGCGGCTTCCCGATCCGTCCTCCGAGTTGCAGAATGCGACCGAGATCGTCCGCGTTACGCCACGTTTCCATGATCTTGCCATCGACGATTGCTTCTGTCAACTCCATTTGGCCCACTCCATTTTTGGCCCGCTTTGATGCTTTGATTTGGCCCCACGGAGAAGGCATCGTCAAAATGAGGGTGGCACCATAACCCCCCGGACGAAAGACGTGATCAAAACCGACCGACTCAACAGGCATAATCGTCACCGACTCCCCCAATCAACATAATGGCACCGGCAGCTTTGCCCGCCTTGGTCGCATGCGGCGATATTCCTCCAATTCCCGCTGTAACTGCGCGACTGGCTCCGCGTTTGATCATGTTCTTTTTCAGTTCATTTCCAGTCGCCTCCCAGCGACTCTTTAAACCTATCTAGGACGCCACTACCACGTCAGGTACGCTTGCCGAATGGACACGCTAAACTGAGATACGGTTAAGGACAATGAGCGAATTCAAGATACTGGTGGTGACAGGTGGAAGCCGGGGAATTGGTGCCGCAACGGCAAAACTTGCAGCTGCAAGTGGGTGGCGGGTCTGCATCGCCTATCTGAATAGTCGGGACGCCGCCGACCAGGTCGTGAGCGATATCTCCTCGAAGGGGGGACGAGCGATCGCGGTGCAGGCTGACATCAGCTGTGAGGAGAACGTCGTCGAGTTGTTTCGCCAAGTAGATCGTGAACTCGGCGGGGCCACTGCCCTTGTGAACAATGCCGCGACTTTGGAAACCCAAATGCGGCTGGACTCAATGGACGCCTCCCGAATCGTGCGGATTCTTTCGACAAATGTGCTCGGTTCGATGCTCTGTGCCCGCGAAGCGGTGCGAAGGATGTCCACGAAGCATGGCGGAATTGGCGGGGGAATCGTCAACGTCTCCTCGGGCGCCGCCAAGTACGGTTCACCCGGCGAATATCTGGACTACGCGGCGAGCAAAGGCGCGATCGACACATTTACCATTGGGTTGGCGAGGGAAGTTGCGGAGGAGGGAATCCGCGTTAACGGTGTTCGGCCTGGATTTATCTATACGGAGATGCATGCCAAAGGAGGCGAGCCTCAAAGGGTGGATAGGGTCAAGACATTGGTTCCCATGCAAAGGGGCGGCCAACCAGACGAGGTTGCCCATGCGATCTTGTGGTTGCTGTCTCCCGAAGCATCCTACGTCACTGGAACTATTGTCGATGTGTCCGGAGGCCGTTAGACTGGGCTCTTGCGCTGATTAGCAACGATCAGTCGCAAAGGAGACCGGAGACTGGGCCTCGGTGGTCGTTGTACCAGCCGCGCCGCCCCAAGGCTCGTCCCTTCAGCGTGCGCTCAGCCCTTTAGTCCGGTTGACGCACGCGACGCGAGCGTATCCGCCTAGCGCCACCGACGAGTTCCATGCAGACCCGTAGTGCGTCTCGAGTCTCCTCATAGCGCTCCTCGCCGAGATGACGTGCAATCTTGGCTTCTAAGCGCGACCGCGACAGCCGAGCGTACTTGACTCCGCTCCATCCGCGACTGCTCAGCCGCACGCGCTTGGCGCGCCGATCCGGGGCCTGTTCGACTTCCAACACACCGAGGCGCAGGAGTTCTCCGACTACTTTCGACGCAGCCTGTTGGGTAACACCCATTCGCCGTGCCAGTTCGCTTCCGGTTCTTGAGACTGGCTCGTCTTTGTCAACCAAGTGCTGAATGACATAGCCATGGCTAACTCGCACCTCAAGAAACCCTTTTCGCTTGCAGTCAGCGAGGACGAGTTCGTTGAGTCGCTGGCCAAGGAACTGTCCCAGGTAGCCCAGCCCAAGGCTCGAGAACAGGTCTGCGTCTCGTTTCACAACCATAGTTGTGTATTATGGACGTATGAGCCATCAAATTGCAACCGGGATCTACCAGGAATATGAGCGGGGCCACTACGATGCTGGCTTGACGGGAGACAATCCGAAGGGGCAGAGCGTGGGGCGACGACGGCTTGCAAATCTTTCAACCTTGCTTGTTGCTCTCGTCTTCCAGGGCTGCGTTGCTCCAAGGCAGAACTTTCAACACACACCTGGCAGCGAAGCCAAAGATGCGTTCGTTGGAATTTGGAAACTTGACCCCGAGTCGTTGGATTACCAGTCTGGGCGGCCTGGGAGGCGGGCTATCTACACAATTGAGTCGGTACCCGGCGGACTAATGTTCTCCTTGGATGGCGACGATGCGGACGGCAGAACAATCAAAACTCGATATGGCGGTGCGCTGGATGGCACACCACGGCGGTTGCCTGACGGTGATGGCACACTACAACTTGTACTGAGACAAGCCGGTCCCCGTTCCATAGAAAGCGTACTTCTGCGCGGCGGGAAAGTTGCCGACCGCTGGACGCGAGAGATTGCACTCGACGGGCAAACCATGACGGTGACTCAACACGTTCGTAGTCCGGATGGTCGAGAACTCAAGAATCGTAGCATCTATCGCCGCAGCGAGCACTAAACTCTAGGCAAGTCGCTAGCGTTGATCGGGGTTGCACGGACGGAAAGATGTGCTGGTCGCCGCGCAGTTCCTCGGGCTCGCGACATCGCGAACCGTAGAATCGTTCGCCTACTCGCTCTAGGAACTGGTTACATGGTCTCCAACGAGCGCGAAACCCTTTCTTGCCGATGGCTCCGCTGCGGTTTTCCTGGCGGCGAAACAGTCTCGGCGAAGCTCTCCGAAAGTCGCGATCTCGTTACGAGACCGGTACGCCCCTCGCGGCGGTACCACTTCCGTGGAAAGCTGGCAGTTCGATGAACTGGGGACGGCGAAGGAGGCCGTCCCCGATTGCCGACTACCGAGAAGAACAAAAGGAAGGCTCCCAAGAAGGCCTTGGCGCTTCCCGATCTGCAACAATCCAAGTCCGCCGTGCTCGCCACACTGACCTCGGCCAGCGCACAGCGAACCTACAATCACGCGATTGACGAGTTCGTGGACTGGTACTGTTCCGAGCCCCGGCTGGCTTTCAACCGGACCGTAGTGCTCCGCTACCGAATCCATCTCGAAGAGAAGCGCCTCGCACCATCGACCATCAACCTCCGACTTGCTGCCGTTCGGCGTGTCGCCTATGAGGCGGCCGACTCCGGCCTGCTGAGCCCCGAACTGGCCGCCGGCATCCGCCGCGTCAAAGGCGTGCGGCGGCTGGGCGTACGCCTCGGCAACTGGCTCACGCCCGAACAGGGCAAGAGTCTCCTCAGCGCCTTCGATGAGAAGACGCTGCGCGGAAAGCGGGATCGCGCTATGGTGTCGATGCTGCTCGGATGTGGCCTTCGCCGCGCATCCGTCACGGTCAAGGCGATGCAGCAGCGCGAGGATCATTGGGTCGTCGCCGATCTGATCGGCAAGGGTGGTCACATTCGAACCGTGCCGATTCCCGGATGGGTCAAGGTGGCCATCGACCAATGGACCGATGCGGCCGACATCAGCGAGGGCCGTGTTTTTCCGGGCGATCAACAGAGGCGGACTGGTGTGGGGCGACGGCATGACGTCAAAGGTCATCTGGGAGGTCGTGAAAGCCGCTGCCAAGCGCGCCGGCATCGAGCGCCTTGCGCCCCACGACCTCCGGCGCTCGTGCGCCCGCCTGTGCCATCAGTCGGGCGGCGAGTTGGACCAAATCCAGTTCTTGCTCGGACACGTGTCGATCCAAACCACCGAACGATACTTCGGCTGCAAGCAGAAGCTGCGGCACGCGGTGAACGACAAGATGGGGATCGAGCCGATGCTGTAGGCGCGATCCTCCGCAACGGGCGGCGGGCTCCGTAGTTCGCCGCCCATGAACTTTCCGCCATCGCCCCGGTCATGCCGGTTGGCAAGCCCAAAAATCGGCTCCTTGTCCACTTCCCTTCCGTTCGGACCGTTAGACGATAACTTATGTTATCGTCTAACGCAGCGTTGCGAAGAAGAATTCTGTGTCCATGCTTGGAAACAGGCGGTGGCCCTGGTTCGCGACTTGCAGTCCGGGTTGGTCGTAGCGTTCACCGGCTGATCAGCGACCCGGAGGCTGCCATACCCAGGTGATGCTAGGCCCCGACTCGCCCCCCGCACGAACTCTGACGATGCCCGAATGGACCCCTTTTGCCGATCGATTGAACCGTGTGGATGAGCTACCGGCCTCGCGATTTGCCCGGCACTGAGAAGCGTGTGCCGTCTTGTACGGTATGAGAACGCACCGGATTAGGCGGCTCGAGTACTATCTTGTAGTACTTGCCGAGCCAACCGCTGTACTCTTCGGTGGCACCGCCGATGATTCCCTTTTGGATCAACCGCCGGGCGGCGTTTCTCATGTGGGACGAAGACAAGTAGGCCTCAGCTTCGCCAAAGTCGGCGATCTTAAGCTCAGCGGCCTGGCGTTCCTCGGAACGCTGGATCGTGACGAAGTGGTTCGGCTTCAACGAGCCCTCGCTGCGCGTCTGCTCGATCGCGGCATTGTGACGAATGAAATGAACGCGGGCATCGGTGCCCTCAAGGATCATGTATGGCGCACCGGTCGCGTCGTCATGAATGTGGGCGATGACGCGGCCCTCCAAGTGGTTGATGTCCTTTAGGCGAGTCACCTGGGCTGGCAGGCGCGGGTCGGAGAGGAGGATGCCGTATTGATTGAGCATCCTCTGCCGGTCGCCAGCCTGCTGCATTGCCTTCAGGACGTGGAGGAAATCGAGGCGGAGACGCCAGCCGGAGCCATCGGGCTGGGCGAGGCCCATCTTGGTGAGCGTGGCCATCCGGCAGGCGAGCAATTGGAAGAACTCGCGGTTGCTCGTCGGGATGGCGATGTGTGCCTCGGTTGGCGAGACCGGCACGGCGCGCTTTTGGATCTGCCGATCCAGGGATGTCGCTCGGGTGAACCCGACTTCCTTCCGCTGGGCATCGAGAATATCCTGCTCCGTCCGGTAGCCGAGCGCGACTGTGCATAGCTGTTCGGCGTACTCGCGCATTCCGTTGCGGATCAGTTCGCGGTCGAGCCGAAGGTCCTGGCCACCGGCCACGCCACGCAGGGCGACATGGACATGGGGATGCTCGGTGTTGTTGTGAACGACAGATGTCCATTCGAGCTTCGTGCCGGTGCGCTGCTCGATTCCCTGCATGAAGTCCCGCGTGAATTGTTGGAGGTCCAGCCGATGGCCGAACTCGGGTGAGAGGATGAGTTTGAACAGTCGCCGGTCGCCGGCCGCCTGCCACTCGGCGAGCTTCTCTTCGAGGCCGGTCGTGGGCTCGACCGCGCCGAATGGTTTGTTCTCGCCGATGGCGGAGTCTCGTTCCAAGTAGCGGCCATGCGCCCGCCACTGGCCTCTGGTCTTGTTGGGGGAATAGGACACCCGGACAGCGCAGCGCTGATTGGCGTTGAATGATCGCGCCGGCCTGGCCGCCGAGCTGTGGGCTGGGCGCGGCGACGAGCAGAACATCTGCATGACGCGCTTGAAGCCCGTCAGGGCACGCGATTCCGCGTTCGACCGGCGTGGTGCCCGCGGGCGGATCTTGAACTCCGGCTCGCCGTCGCGCGACGTGTCCTGATTCAGGAACCGGCGAAGGGCACTGGTTTTATTCGCCGACATATTTGCCTAACTCCTGAAGTATGGCGGCTCCCTCGCCGCGCATAGCTTGGGCCACTGCCCGGTTCAGCCGCTCATAGCGGCGTTTGGCGTTGGCGGTTGCCTGGTCCGCCATTTGCGGCGACGGTTCCGGCATGCACGTAAGGACCACTTTGGCCAAGCCGTCAACGAGGCAGTACGTGGCCAGCAGTTGAATCCGAAGCTGGTTCATGTCCCGGCTCAATCGGTTGATCGTGGCGACCGTCTTCTGCTCGACATCCCCGATCTTCTTCACGGTGGCATCGGAATCCGTGCGATGGAGGAGGACGTGCCGGGCGTAGGCCGACACGCTCGGGAAGCCCGCGCTCTTGGCAAGCGCCGCGAGTTGCGCCCGCGCTTCCGGCCCCAACCGTAAATTGAGCCGCTCAGAAGCGTTGTTGTCAGTACCGTTTTTACTGTGCACCATGTGGCACCGCCGTGACTGCCTCTGTTTCACACAATAAGGCAAATCGAATCATTCTTCAAGAGGCAAAATCGCGGCCCCGTGGTGCACACCCCTTTATGTTCCACTACCGCCTCATCGCGCCGTTTCCTGGCGGATTAGCTTGCACTTCTGGGTTGGAAGGACCGAATGCCAACTCCGAGACGTCTTGAGACGTCCGCTGGGCAGATTATGGAGCATGGCGGACGTGCACGACGTCGAGAGACTTCTTTCCTCTTGAAATCCGAGGAATCTCGTGATACCGTCTAGGCAGTACTGCGAGATTGCTGGATGTCTGATACTTCTCCGCGGCGACTTGTAAAATCTGCGATCATTCGCGCCCGCTGGCCCGAGATCGAAAACGCACTTGCGGCTGGACGATGCCTTCATGACATCTGGCTGGAATGGCGTGGTGAGTTGCAGATCTCGTACCGCCAGTTCACGCGGGCGCTCTCCGGCTTTCCCCAAACACGATACGCAGCAGCCCGATCCGCACGCCCTGCGGTGGAAAAGGAGACCCCTCCGCCGGTTCAGAAGGACGCAAAGTTCGACAGGTTTCAGAACTTGCGCCAACACGAGAACCGGCAAAGCGGGCTGGAGTACAAGGGCACGAGACCGGCAGACGAACTGATCTAACGCGAGGACAAACGGAATGGACAACGAACACACAGCCAGAGCGGACCAAGAAGCCATGGTCCATCTGATCCTTCAAGGGAAAGGCGGCGTCGGGAAGAGTATGATTGCCGCGATCCTTGGGCAGTACTTCAGGGCGAAGGGGTTAACCACGCACTGTATCGACACCGATCCGGTCAACCAGACCCTGACGCAGTACAAAGCGCTCCGCGCCGAGCACCTGAAGCTGATGACAGATGCTCGCATCGACGCACGGATTTTCGACCAGTTGATGGAGCGGATTCTCACAGAGCAGGCGGTTTTCGTCGTTGACAACGGAGCCAGCACGTTTATCCCACTGTGGCACTATGTCGTGGAGAACGGCGCAATTCAAACGCTCGAAAGCCACGGACGGCGGGTCTTCGTTCATTCCGTGATTACCGGCGGCCAAGCCATGCTGGATACGCTGAGCGGTTTCAACGACCTTGCCGCCGCGACTCCGGCACAGAATCTCGTCGTCTGGTTGAACGAGTACTTCGGTCCGATTGAAATGAACGGGAAGAAGTTCAGCGACATGAAGGTCTTCGCCCAACACCAGACACGGATTCGAGGCGTGGTGAGCGTGCCCCGCCGGAGCGCCGACACCTTTGGCCGGGACCTCGAACAGATGCTGGGAGCCAAACAGACGTTCGAGGAAGCGATCCGTGGACGGGACTTCTCAATCATGGGTCGGCAACGGCTCGAACTCGTCCGGCGCGACCTCTTTCAGCAACTCGACGCCACTGCGTTTTTCCAGGAGCACGTAGTGCCATGAATCCACCCAAACGGGACCGGAGGCCCAAGACCCGGATTCTGCGAAACGCCCTTCCGGAACTTCTGCCTTACATCGACGCCGGCTACCCACTACTCGATATCTGGGAGGCATACAAGCAGGAACATCGTGTTGAGATCTCGTACCGCCATTTCGTTCGGACGATTGCCCGATTGAGAAAGGCCGGTGCTTTGACCGAGGCGAGGCAGGTTCCGCAGTCCGAATCGTGGTTGGGGCGTGTCATCCCAAGGTGGAAGAACTGAGGAGCGTAGTGGCCGAGCCCCTGGACGTTCGACGCATGATTGGCGACCTAGCGCAGAAGCACGGCGTCCTGCTCGAAGAAGGGGACCCGCTATTCGTCGCGCTGGAAGCCCACGCGCTCGTCCTTCAGGATTTGGCGGAACGGTTGATGGGCGAAGTCGAGTACACGACGAGTCGCTTCAAGACCGCCGTGCCCGACCAAGTGGACGCGGCGATGAAGGCGTCGCTCGAATCCGCTGCACAGGCAGTACGGCGCGGCATCGAGAGCGACATTGCCAGCGCCAGCCTGAAAGCGCGGGCGCTCGTGGACGCTGTTCATCGATCGCAGTCCCGCCGCGCCATGTGGATGTGGATCGCGGTCGGATTGATCGCGGGCGCGCTCCTGTTCGGCGGTGGGTTCATGGTGGGCCGGGCTTGGCAATAGCGCTGGGTCGATAAGAGGATCATGCGAGGCATAACCGATCTCCTAATCACGTTCCACGTCATGAAGGGCTTATGTGGGCGCGGCCCGGCGCTCTTCGGCTGCCTGTTAGTACTATCGATCCCGGCGATCCTGCTGGCGGTGCTAATTGACGAACTGTATCCGGGCGGATTCCTCACCCTCGCCGCCAAAGCATTCCGCTCCGTTCTGCGCGGGTTCCGCCTATGGTGATCGAATTCCTATCACATGCAAAAAGAACCGCCAGATGGTACGATGTGCATGTGGAGCGACCAGACAGCCTCGCGGACTACGTGGACTCCCTGCAAGAGCGAGGCCGGTACACTTTTTCGCGGGACGAAGCGCTGGCGGCACTGGGCTCCACGCCCATCGCACTCAAACGCGCGGCGGAGCGCCTGAAAGCAAAACGCCGGCTGGCCGCGCCCCGTCGGGGTTTCTACACCATCGTGCCGCTTGAATACCGGCAATCGGGTGCGCTCCCGGCCTCCTCATTCATCGATCAGTTGATGCGCTTCCACGACGTGCCCTACTACGTGGGACTGCTCTCGGCAGCGGAAATTCACGGAGCCGCCCACCAGCGCCCGCAGGAATTTCAAGTCGTCGCTTCAAAGCAACTCCGGCCGGTTGTTGTTGGCCGCAACCGCATCCACTTCTTCTTGAAGAAAGATCTCGACGATAGCGCGGTTCAACTCGTGAAGAATGCAAGCGGCCAGATGCGCGTTTCCACACCGGAGACCACCGCGCTCGATCTGGTGCGCTTTCAAGATCGCGTTGGCGGGCTGAATCACGTCTCGACCGTCCTTGCGGAGCTGGCTGAGAAGATCAATCCGGCGAAGTTGGTACTGGCTGCCGAGCGGGTGGCGGAAGTCGCGCCGGTTCAGCGGCTCGGTTTCCTGCTGGATCTGGTCGGCAGGGAGACGGTGGCCGCGAAACTCGCGAAGTGGGTGGATCAGCGTGATCCGAAGTCCGTGCTGCTGGCGCCCGGTTCGCCCGACTTGGCCACCTCCCGCAATTCGCGTTGGAGGGTCGCCGTGAATGAAAAGGTCGAACCGGACGAACTGTGATTCCACGCGACTACATCACCGAGTGGCGGCAGAACGCGCCGTGGCCGACTGATGCCCAAGTGGAGCAGGACCTGGTGCTGTCGCGGGCCCTGGTTGAAATCTTCCAACACCCGTTGCTGGGCCAAGCCGTTGCGTTCCGTGGAGGCACGGCCCTTCACAAGCTCTTCCTGCCATCCCCTGCCCGGTACTCAGAGGACATCGATCTCGTGCAGGTGGACGCCGGTCCCATCGGTCCGGTGATGTCGGCACTACGGGCGACCTTGGACTCCTGGCTCGGCACGCCACGGAGAAGCCAGGGCGAGGGCAGAATGACGTTCATGTACCGGTTTGAATCGGAGTTGCCGCCGGTCGTGCCGCTGCGGCTGAAAATCGAAGTCAACACGCGCGAGCATTTCACGGTGCTCGGACATGTGATGAAGCATTTCACCGTGGAGAGCCGATGGTTTGACGGGACTGCATCCATCCGCTCTTTCGCGCTGGAGGAATTGCTGGCGACAAAGCTACGCGCACTGTATCAGCGAAGGAAGGGCCGGGACTTGTTCGACTTGGGAATCACGCTGCAACAGGGCGCGCTCGACGCGGCGAGACTTGTGGCTTGCTTTGAGGAGTACATGGAGCGCGGCGGCGCGGCCGTGTCGCGAGCCCAGTTTGAGGAGAACCTCACGAAGAAGCTGGCCATGGCCGATTTCGCCGCAGACCTTCCGCAGATTCTCTCGGGACCGGCGCTGTCGGCGTTCGACCGGCAGGCAGCCGGAGAATTGGTCTTGAGCGGCTTGATCGCGCGCCTCAAGGGCGAGCCTTGGCGAAGACCATCGTGATCCTGCCTTCGGCAGCGGCAAGGCCTCGGTCGGGCGCCCAAAGGCGCTGTGGCCCGCGAGATTGAAGGCAGACGAGAGGCTGAGCAGGTCGGACGTTCTGCAGAACGGACTCCTAATCACTTCGCCGTCAGGGAGGAACTTCTTGGCAGCCCGAGCTAACCGCCCGGGTTTCCCGCCGTATTGTCAGTATGAACACTCCGATCAATCGCCGAATCGCCTTGTCAGCACTGGCCGGTCCGCCCGTCGCAGCGATCGCGCAACAGGCGGCCCCACGTGCGACTGACTCCTTCAGCCCCGCCGCTCTGGGGAAACGGATCGAAGGTTTGCTACGGTCGTATGCGGACGCGGGTCGCTTCGCAGGTGTTGCATTGGTTGCGCATCGAAGCGAACCTGTTTGCCGTGCCGCGTTCGGCATGGCCAATCGTGAGTGGGCAGTGCCAAACACGATCGACACGTGCTTTCGAGTTGCATCGGTTACCAAGCCGTTCACGGCGACGCTGGTGCTGCAAGCCGTGGAGCAGGGCTTGTTGCAACTGGATGGGCGCGTCTCAGACTACCTGACAGACTACCCAAGGGCTGAAGGCGAGCAGATCCGCATCCACAACTTGTTGTCCCATACCTCTGGTCTCATCGACTATCCGGACGTAGCTGACTTTGAGTACCGCGGAGAGAGACTTCGGCACTCGAGAACCGAAATGTTGGCGCTGTTTGCTGAGCGCCCATTGCGTTTCACTCCAGGGACGGATTACCGCTACAGCAATTTTGGCTATTTCTTACTGGGGCACCTATTGGAGAGGATAACTGGCAAAGACCACGCCTCGTTGCTTCAGCAGCGCATTTTCGGTCCGTTGGGCATGAACCACACCAGCGTGGCCGAGAACAAGCAACTGGTGAAACATCGAGCGGCTGGATACTACCCACAGGATGGGACGATGTATAACGCTCTACCATTTGACACGTCAGTCGTAATGGGAGCGGGCGACATTCTTTCTACCGCCGAGGACTTGCTTCTTTACGACCAGGCGATGTATGTCGACAAACTTCTGACTGAGAGATCACGGAAGTTGATGTTCACGGCACAACTGCCCAAGCGAGATAACTACGCCTATGGCTGGTACGTGCGACTTCCCGAAAAACACCCCGGCCCTGACTGGGCCAGGCACTCAGGTTCCATTAACGGCTTCAGCTCGCTGCTTCTCCGTTTTCCCGAGACTCGGCACACGGTCGTTTTGCTCTGCAACATGCACGGCGTCAAAACCATTGCCATCGGTGACGAGATCAAGCAGATTGTTTTGGGAGGGTGAGCCGGGGCCCCGGACTGCGCCAAACGGCACAGCAAAGAGTCGAGGGTAGCCGAAGATCGCCGTAAGTCGCGAAGGGAACCGCGAAATAGAACTCGGTGTGGCGGGCGTACCGATTTCGACGATTCGGCACGGCCGCCTCCGGTACGAAGCCGGCGACGGTTCCAGTCTCCGCTACGCTGCGCCGTTGATCGTGAGTTACAGCATGGAACCGCCGTTTACATTCGACGCGACGTATTGCTCCGTTCAACCCGGATCAGTCGCGTGGATTCGTTGTGCAAGCTCTGGGGCAAGCTCTTGAATCAGCTTCCAACCATTCTCGCCGTTCGTCAGGATGACATATCCCGATTTCCGACTTGTCGACATCTCGGCCAAGGAATGAAATCCCGATTGATCGCCGCCATGGCTGGCCAGAACTCCATAATCAACGGTCTTTGCGATCTTCCAGCCGAGAGCCCAAGAGATGGAATACCCGGGTCCGTCTTCCACTCTGACCTGCGGAGTCAGCATTTCCTCAATGCTCGACGGCGTCAGGTGGAACGCATCGGCCGGCTTGGGATCCATGAACGCCAGCAGGAATCGAGCGTAGTCGCGCGCCGTTGTGAGGAGACCGCCCATCGATCCGTATCGCGCCATCGCCGCCGATGAGTTGTATTTGCGTTCAGCCAGTGGCCTCCCATTTTCGTCGTGCGGCCGCGCCAGAGTCGTGGCAGACTGATCAGGCCACAAGTAGCCGGATGATTCCATTCCGAGCGGCTGAAGGACATTTCCCCGCATATACGAATCGAAATCCGTCCCGCAAACCCGGAGATCCATTTCGTAGGATTCGCAGGGCGACGCAAACGAATGCCCAGTCAACCGCGTGGTGACCGACTGCAGGTACGCATAGCCCTCGCCCGAGTATTGCCACTTCTCGCCTGGCTTGAAATGAATTTTCAGGGGATGCTGCCTAGACCGGATGTCCTGGAAGCCGCTAGTGTGAGAGAGCACATGCCGCGCCGTGATCAGATCCAGCCTAGGATCTCCGTTGAGGAAACGCTCCCGAGCATAAGTACTCAAAGGTTGGTCCAGTTTGATGACGCCTCGCTCGCACATTTTCATGACCGCATAAGCAAACACCGGCTTGCTCATAGAGGCCGCCTCGAAGACGGTGGCGTCGTTGACCGGTACGTTCGAGGCTTGGTCCTGAACGCCAATGCCTTTGCTCCAAACCGTCTGCGCGTCTTTGACGACAGCCAGGGCCACCCCTGGCACCTTGTGTTTGGCGCCGACGTCCAGAAACCGTTTCTCCAGATCCTTGAATTGCTGTGCCCAATGGCGGCTGCGATCTAACGGTGTCTTCGATTTCGTCAGCGATGAACATCCGCCTAAGGCGAGAATGGACGAACCCATTGTGGCTTGCCGAAGGAACTCCCTCCGCGACTCGTCTGGTAGCATTTCTCAAATTGTAGTAAATGTGCCCGGCCGCTCAAAGAGTCGCGGGAAGTCGCGAAGGAGACCGGAGACTGGTCCTCGGTGACCCGTCGTACCAGCCGCGCCGACCCTAGCGGATCGCGGTTCCCTTTGCCGTTTATCCGGAGCTATCGGTGCAATTTCGCACGATTCGACTTTTCGATGCGACCCAAGTCTGCGATTCCCGTAAGGTCCAGGTCCCAGTTTTGCCCGGTTAGGCTGTGCCCAAAACTTTCATGCCTCTGTTCACTAACCAGCCGAAAACCGGCAGCCTCATAAATCCTTCGCGCCGAGACCAACACGCTGTTTGTCCACAGCGTGAGCTTTTCATATCCAGCCTGATTGGCAAAACCGATGCATTCTTGGACCAGACGGGACCCGATCCCGAGACCACGCGCCCACGGTTCTACCAGGAGGATTCGTAACTGAGCGGTTTCCTGGTCGCGCTGACAGCAAAAAATACATCCCGCGCGCGCCCCATCCACTAAGGCGATCCAAGCCTGCTCGCGATCCGGCTTATGCTTGCTCGCATACTCGCCAACAATTTTAGTCACAAGGACCTCGAAGTCCAGGTTCCATCCGTATTCGTCCCCATAAATTTCGCCGTGTCGCTGAATCACCCATCCGAGATCACCCGGTTGCACCCCGCGCAGTTCAACCCGCGGCTCCTCTCGCCTAACGGGTTCCACTGAGTGTCTGAGAATAGTCATCGCCTCAACAGCCGATCGCTGCTGACCGCGGCGAAGCGGCTTTAGCAGGCCCGTCACTTGCTGAATCGAACGACGATTCAACTTTGCGAAGGCCCGACGGCCCTTCGGCGTCAGCGAAAGCAGGATGCGACGTCCATCGACTCTGGATGGTGATGAAACGACCAGACTCTTCTTGCTCAGCTGGTCGAGAATCCTCGTGAGGAAACTCGCATCAATGTTGAGGCGTTCGCGGAGTTCGGACTGCTCCAACTCCTTCTTGCGAGCGAGCTCAAAAATGGCACGAGCTTGAGGCAAGGAATACTCGGTATCCAACAGCCCCTCATTCAGCAAGCCAAGCAATTCACTCCAGTGGCGATTGAAGGCTCGCGTCTCCTCCACGAGAATCGGAGTTTGGAATGGCATATTAGTAGACTGAGTCCACTATACCATCATCGAGTGGAGGAATGTAAAGCATCAGGAAGCCAACGGGAACGATAAGTCGTTAGCGTTGATCGGAAGTGCCCGGCGCGACAAGCCTGAGCGAAGCCGGAACGGGGGTCGCCGGGCACTTTCGATAACGAGACTTGAAGGAAGCCGGTGGCGGGGGGGACAGGCTATGGAGCTACAACCGTAGATTCCGGGTGTGTTGGCCGGGAGGAGGGCGCTGGGGGCGCCAGTGGGAGAGGTGCCAGATGGGATTTGAAGGCGCCGTAAGGCCACCTGTGGAGTGATTTGACCAGCCACAATGATGGGGAGAAGGCCGGCGCGGCGGGAGCGGGCACACTTCGGCGTTGGCGTGTGGAGAACACGTCAGGCGGCAAGAGAGGGAGCAGCGCTGCTGCTATGAGGAATCGAGCGATGCGCATCGGCGAGCGAAGTCCGCAGCGTTGAGATTCGGCCCGAGCCGCATGGTGCCACCGCAACGAGGACAGGTCCAAGAGGCTTCGGAGGCGGGCAGACTCTCCGCTAGCATGGTTGGCGGCACGTAGGCGAGCAGTTGGCGGCCGAGCGTTAAGGAAGCCGCACGGCAATGGCTGGCCAGATAGCCGTACTGGCGGATGCGCACAAAACCGTGCGGAAGAATGTGCTGTACATAGCGCCGAAGAAACTCGGTGGCGGATAACGTCATCAGCCGTTTCTTGTTGCCATGCGCATAGTACTTCCAGCGAAAGGTGACGCGTTCGCCATCGAAGGTAGTCAGCCGATGATTGCTGATCGCGACGCGATGCGTGTAGCGCCCGAGATAGCGGAGGACCGCCGCGGGCCCTCCGAAAGCGGGTTTGGCGTAAACCACCCAGTCCAGTCCGAACAGTTGGTGCACGAAGGCCTGGAAGCGGGGCGCGTGAGCCAGATGAGTAGTGGCTCCGCCGAGGTCGAGTTTCTTCCGGCGATAGGCCCGGCGCAAGCCTTCCAGGAACTTGCCCCGGAAGACTTTGCCGAGCACCTTGACGGGAAGAAAGAAGGCGTACCGGGGATGGATCCAGCGTTGGCGGTCCGGAGTGAAGCCTCCCGCCGGAACCACGCAATGCACGTGGGGATGCAGAGACAGATTCTGGCCCCAGGTATGGAGAATGCTGAGGAAGCCGATCTGTGCGCCCAGATGCTTCGGATCAGCGGCGATCGCCAGCATCGTCTCGGCGCTAGCTCGGAACAACAGATCGTAGATCAGCTTCGCATTCCGGTCACACAGCGGATTGAGTTCATGCGGCAGCGTAAAGACCACATGAAAGTAAGGCACGCCGAGCAGTTCTTGCTCTCGCGCGGCGAGCCAGCGTTGACGCGCTTGCGCCTGGCACTTCGGACAGTGCCGGTTGCGGCAGGAGTTATAGGAGATGGCCCGATGGCCGCATCGCGAACAGTGATCGATATGGCCGCCCAGCGCGGCCGTACGGCAACGCTCGATGGCGCGCAGCACCTTGAGTTGCTGATAGCTCAGCCAGGATCGATTCTGTTCGACGAAGCGTTCGCCTTGCGCGTGGAGTAAATCGGCCACCTCCACGGTGGGCCTGGTCATAGCACGATGAACTTGTGCCTGGTGTTGAAAGGCGCCGCTTGCTTGACACTGGATACGCGGATCTGGGCCAGGGGATTCGGCGCGGCCTGCAAATGCTTCTGCGACAGATGCAGGTACTTGGTGGTGTGACTCATGTCGGCATGCCCGAGCAAAAGCTGGATCGTGCGCAGATCCGCACCCGCCTCCAGCAAGTGCGTGGCGTAGGAGTGGCGCAGCGTATGCGGCGTGACGTGTTTCTGAATGCCCGCTTTCTGCGCCGCGTCGCGCACGGCCTCCCAAACCACTTTGGAGGTGATGGGTTTGTCGGCGCGCCAACCGTGCTCGGTGCCGGGGAACAAGTACGTCGCAGGCCGCATCCAACGCCAGTACTCGCGCAACGTTTCCAGCAGTTGCTGGCTCAGCGGAACGTCACGGTCCACGCGATTCTTGCCTTGCTCAATGCGCAACATCATCCGCTTGCTGTCGATGTTGGCGACCTGGAGGCGGCACAACTCGCTACGCCGGAGTCCCGCACCGTAGAGCGTCATCAACATCGCACGATGGAATAGATTCTTGGCCGAGTCGATCAGCCGCCCGACTTCTTCGGGACTCAGCACCACGGGCAGCTTCTTCTGTCGCTTGGGGTACGGCAGGTCCTCCTTCATGTCGCGGCGCTTCAGCACACGAATGTAGAGGAACCGCAGGGCCGAGATCCGCAGAACGATCGTGGCGTTGGCCAGCCGCCCCTCCTCGATCAGATGCACGTGATATCGGCGCAAGTCGTCCGGTCCGGCCTCTTCCAGTGGCTTGTCCACCCATTGCTGGAACGCCTTGACCGCGTGTAGATACGTACGGGTTGCGGACGGGGAAAAACTGCGGCGCACGAGTTCCTCGCGCATCCGCATCTCTAATGTGGTCACAGTGACCTCCTTCTGTGACCTACATCGGCTCCACTAACGACAACGCCCGGGTCGGCCGCCGCGCCAGCGGCTTCGTTGTGTGCTGGGCATGTTCAGCAGCTTGGAGGTGCAAGTCCTCCGCCCAACCTGATGGAGGTGAAGGGCTAGAGATGATGCAAGGGCTACCGTCGCGAGGCGGGGTCTGAAAGAAGCATGGATCAAATGTGCGAGTCGATGGACAAGAACCGGATACAAGGCGTTAGCGCTGGACGAGCGGGCAACTTATCGCGAAGTCCATATCCATCAAAGGTGCGAAGCGTAGATCCGGCGGCTGTGCACAGAAGGCGGCTGAACTTACCCCAGGAGATCTGTTCCGTGTCGCCTCGGCGACTGAGGCTGTTGAAAAGCGGCCTGATCGCGGAGCAGAAGTCAGCAGAGGGCGTATTAGGTCATGAAGTCGGCCAGGCTAGTGAGGCACTCCGAAAGCCGAAAGGCGGAGCAATGGATAGGCCGAGCCGGAAACTGTGGCCGAAGGCCCGAACGAGAAGGAGCGGCCAGTAGGCCATGAGTCTCAAGGACGACAAGCAGCAGAACATCCAGATGCAACTGGACTTCTCGGAGATGCCCACGGGTGAAGCCCGGCGGGCGGACCGAGAAGAGACTGAATCGTCCAGGGCGACGAGTGGACCCGAAAACCCAGCCAACACGAATCGACTGATGGAGGAAGTATGTGAGCGAGAAAACCTGAAGGCAGCATTGCAGCAGGTGAAGGCCAACAAGGGGAGCGCGGGCGTCGACGGGATGACCGTCGGCGGCATCACCGACTACCTGAAGCAGCACTGGCCAGCCATCCGGGAACAACTGCTGAACGGGACCTATGTGCCGAAGCCGGTGAGGCGGGTGGAAATCCCCAAGCCGGACGGAGGGGTGCGAAAGCTTGGCATCCCGACGGTGTTGGATCGGTTCATCCAACAGGCGGTGATGCAGGTTTTGCAGAGGCGGTGGGACCCGACATTCTCTGAAAGCAGCTATGGGTTCCGGCCGGGGCGGTCGGCTCAGCAGGCGGTGGCGCAGGCGCAGCAGTATATCGCCGGTGGTCACGGCTGGTGCGTTGATCTCGATTTGGAGAAATTCTTCGATCGAGTTTCGCACGACAAACTGATGGGTCAGATTGCCAAACGAGCCGAGGACGAGCGGCTGCTGAAGCTCATCCGGGCTTTCCTGAAGGCCGGGGTGATAGAGAACGGGTTGGTCAGCCCGAGCGTGGAAGGGACCCCTCAAGGTGGTCCACTTTCGCCACTGCTCAGTAATCTCGTGCTCGACGAACTCGACCGGGAGTTGGAGCGCCGGGGCCACCGCTTCGTTCGATACGCGGATGACTGTAACATCTACGTTCGAAGCGAGCGGGCCGGGCAACGGGTGATGGACAGCGTCACGCAATTCATCACGCAGAAGCTCAAGCTCAAGGTGAATGAGGCGAAGAGTGCGGTGGCACGACCGCAGGAGCGAAAGTTTCTCGGATTCAGCTTTACGGCTGGTCCGGAGGCCAAGCGCGTCATTGCGCCGAAGGCCCTGGATCGGTTCAAGCAACGAGTTCGAGAGATCACGCGCCGGGCCAAGGGCGTGAGCATGGAGACGACGATGGACGAGTTGGCTCCGTACATGCGGGGCTGGCGGAGCTATTTCGGATTCTGTGAGACGCCGGAAGTGCTGATTGGTTTAACCCGCTGGGTTCGATTGCGACTCAGGGCGGCCATGTGGCGGCAGTGGAAAACACCGCGCCGTCGTCGCGCCGCTCTATTGGAACTCGGGGTCCGTCCGCGAATGGCCAGCAATACTGCCGGAAGTGGACTCGGCCCTTGGTACCTGGCACGGGCCAAGGCTCTCTCAATAGGGCTCTCGAATGGCTACTTCAAATCGCTCGGGTTTCCATCATTGTTCGAGGAATGTTGACGTAACCGACTCGAACCGCCGTGTACGGACCCGTACGCACGGTGGTGTGGCAGGGGTCGGCGGGTGACCGCCGCCCCTATGCCGATCTGGTCGCAAAGGTGTCAATAGAGTAGTACTGCCGCAGCGGGCTGTACCGGCACTAGCCGGCGAGCCTTTGGATGCAAGGCAGGTCTTCAATCGAAAGGACATCCGCAGCCAGGACCGCCACTGTCAGGCGAATGTACTTTCGAACCGGAACGCCGATCCTAGAAGCGATCTCTTCTGGCGACGGATACGCGCCCGCACTGGCCAATTCGGCGATCGCAGCATCGCGCTGCTTTTGAAAGCGACGGATGTTCCTGGGCAGTGGGTCGATCTGCCGGAGGTAGTCGAGCAACGCACCGCGAATCCGGTGCTCAGCGATGGTCTTCAGCAGACAACCGCGCGATTCATCGTAACGATCCACGGCTTGGATCAGACCGATAGTTCCGGCCTGGATCAAGTCCTCCAGTTCGACCTGCGGACACCGCCGATGAAGGTGGCGCGCCAGTAACTCGACTTGCGGCAGATGATCGAGGATCAGCGACTCGCGACGGGATGCATTCATCGTCATGACGGATCTCCTCTCCGGTCCCGGAGGGCCGCTTACGCGGCGGCCCCCTCGGTAGACTCGGTCTTCGGCGCGCGGTCGAGCCGGGCAATGCGCTGCACGCGGATCTCGGTGACGGACTTCTTCACGCCGTCCTTGCCGGTGTACTCCCGCGTCTGAATCTCGCCAAGGATCTGGAGGTGCGCGCCCTTGGTCAAAGTGGCCGCGTACTCCGCCGTGCGCCCGAAGGTCACGCAGCGATGCCAGGTGGTCTGTGACTCGCGTTCGCCGGTTTCGCGGTTCTTCCAGGTGCGCTTGGTCGCCAGCGAGAGAACCGTCATGGCGGTGTTGTTGCGGGTGGTGCGGGATTCGGCGTCGGAGCCGAGGTAGCCGATCAAAGTCACGTTGTTGAACATTTCGTTGTCTCCTTCTGCCCCGTCTCTTGACCGGGGCACCCAAAAGCAAGCGGGGCCGCTCCCAAGAGCGAAGCGGTGAGTCGGAGTGCTTTGTTGGGGGAGACCGGGCGGATTCCGGTGAGCGCAGCGAACGAACTCGAAGAGCGGAATCCGGCTGGGGGAACCGGCAAAGCAGAGCGGAGACGAACGCAGGGCGCGGCCAGGCGGTCACGCCGTCAAGCGCAGCGGTGCCCGGTCAAGGTCGGCGGCAAGGGGAGCAACGATGGATGGAACCACGCGAGTTCTGGCTTCTCGGTCTGGCCCGACAAGCACTTTCCGCACGAATCGCCGAGGTTGGCATGGTAGACCGCCACTGAATCGCGGACCTAGCGGCGCAGGCCAGACCCCGCTTGCGAGCGCGCCTTTTCGATGGTGCGGGCCACATATGCGGCTTGGCGCGCATCCGATCCCTTCTTCGAGAGATCGCGCTTTCGGATCGCGGCAGCGACGGCCTCGTCCGTTTCGCCGTGGCTCAGCGCATAGAGTGCGTAGGCCAGATCGATCCGATTGCCGTCACCACCGTATCGGGGGTCCGCGCGGAAGTCGTCGATGGATCGCGTTCCTCGACGAGTACTGGCAGAAGCAATGCGAGATTCTTCTCCCGGTTCGGCCTTGGCACTGCGAATTTCTGCGACGAACTCGGACGCTTTCGGATAGACGCCAGGTTCGAACTCGACGATGCGAACGAATGGGAACAGTCCGCCCGGCCCGGCATAAGCCGATTTGCGGTTCGTGAATCCGGCCAATCGTCCGAAGTGTCGCCAGTCGGCCGCGCCGGGATCGCCGCCGAATCGCTCCGCCAACGCTCGCGCTGTCTCTGTAGAAGTTCGCCGGTCGAGAACTTCGCCATGATTGAGCCACGCCTGGAAATTGCCCGGTGACGTCTCGACCACGATGGCCGGAGTGAACCCTTCCTTGCCCATACGCCGCACGGTGTCGGCGGAAAGGTCGTCCACGAGGCTGTACGGATGTTCGCCCTTGGGCCGGACGTAGATGGCCGCGCCTTCCGCATTCTTGGCGCGAAGCCACGCCACGGACTTGAAGATTGTTGATTCATCCCAAGTGCGCAGCAGCATCTTCGAATCCGCGCCCGCCGAGGCGGCGGGAAAGAAGACGCCGATTTCGTAGAGAGGCGAATGAATCGCCGCCAAGTGCTTCTGGATCGCTTCTTGTGTGCGCTGCATTTGACGCTCCTTTGCTACCGGCTGCGAGGCGCAACTACCAGAAAGAAAAGCCCTTGACAGACTCGGTCGATTGGAATTATAAACTGCTTAGGCGGGACAGTCTAGATAGTTGTTTGCGAGGCACTTATGGCAGCCAATCAAGCGCCGATTCAAATCGCCGGGCGAGACCAGCAGCAATCGCGGCTCGATGAGAAACTCCGGCGGGAGTTGGGCGAGCCAGTCCTGGCGGCTCTGGCCGATCATCGGTCCGAGGATGTCTGCCTCAACCCCGATGGCAAGGTGTGGGTCAACCGGCAAGGCGAAGGCTGGAAGCAAATCGGCGAGCTATCGGCCACGCAGGCGCAGGCCGCGATGGGCACCATCGCGACGCAACGCGGCACGGTGGTCAACTACGACCGGCCCATTCTCGAAACCGAATTGCCAATCGACGGCAGCCGCTTTGAAGGTCTGCTACCTCCGGTAGTGCCGAAACCGGCGTTCGCGATTCGGTTGCGTCCCCGCCGGATCTTTTCGCTGAACGAGTACGCGCAGTCCGGCATTCTCACCGGCATCGAAGATCCGCGGAACCGCGCTCGCCGACGCGAGAACTTCGCCGCCATGCTCGAAGGCGTCTCCCATCTGGACACTTTGCGCAAGGCCATCGCCGAGCGCAAAAACATCCTCATCGTAGGCTCCACTGGCAGCGGCAAGACGACGCTCGTGAACGCTTGCCTCGAAGCGATTGCCTCAACGCATCCGAACGACCGGGTCATCACCATCGAAGACACGATGGAACTCCGCTGCTCGGTCGACAACTACGTCGATCTACGGGCCTTCGCATCGGTCTCGATGCTCGAATGCCTTCGCGCCTGCATGCGCCTGAAGCCGAAACGGATCATCGTTGGCGAAGTGCGCGGCGCAGAGGCGCACGTGATGCTCAAGGCCTGGAACACCGGCCATCCCGGCGGCGTGGCGACGGTCCACGCGAATGACGCCCTGAGCGGACTCGTGCGCCTCGAAAGTCTCGTGGCCGAGGCGACTGCCGCGCCGCAACAGGCGCTGATCGCCGAGGCCGTTGATCTTGTCGTCTTCATCGACGAAGACGGCGAACTTCCCGCGGGCCGCAAGGTTCGCGAACTGATGGTGGTCACCGGGTTCGACGCCGCAACTGGCAAGTATCAGGTGACGTATGTCTAGTCCAATCGCAAAGGAGATGCGCTCGATGACAACTCAAGTCTATACACTCGACCGTCGCAAGCGGCACGCGATGACGGTCTTGCTTTTCGTCTTGCTCGCCGCGCAAGTGGCGCTGGCGGGCGGTGGTGGTGGCGGCGGACTGCCGTGGGAGACGCCGCTCAGCCGCGTGGCCACGTCGCTGACTGGTCCGGTGGCGCTTTCGATCTCGCTAATCGCGCTGATGGTGGCTGGCGGCACGCTCGTCTTCGGTGGCGAGTTGAGCGAGTTCGCACGCCGGTCTTGCGTCGCCGTGCTGGCGATCGCATTTCTGGTGTTGGGCGCGGGCTTCATGACGTCGCTGTTCGGCGTCGGCGGCGCGCTGGTGGTTTGAATCCAAGGAGGAACGAGTGCCGCTTCCCGAAGTCTTCCAGACCATCCATCAAGTCGGCCGATACGCATCGATGGTGCTGGCGGTCTGGTCGGCGATGATGGCGGCATCGTTCCTCCAGCTTTGGATCAATCGGAAAAGGGTGTGACATGGAGAAGCCACGCGAAATCGTGATCCATCAATCCTGCAACCGGCCCAATCTCTTGCTGGGATGTGACCGCGAACTGGTGCTCCTGTGCGGCATGTTGGCAGCCATGTTGATCTTCGCTTTGGTCACCTGGTGGGGACTCGCCCTGGGGATCACGCTCTGGATACTCGCCGTCGCCGTGCTTTCGCGCATGGGCAAGGCCGATCCGTTGTTGCGACTCGTCTATGTTCGCCACGTCCGGTATCGGCCGTTCTATCCCGCGAAGTCAGGAATCGAAGCGGCATCCGTAGGGACGCCGAGGAAATGGAGGTAGCGCATGGTTATCGAACATCGCCGCAAAGCTGCCGGGCTTGCCGACCTATTGCTCTACGATTCGATCATCGACGACGGCGTGCTGCTTCTGCAGGACGGCGCTCTGCTCGCGGGCTGGTCCTTTCGTGGACCCGACATGGCGTCTGCAACGCACGCCGAGATGGCCGCGCTGAGCGCTCGCCTGAATTCCATCCTCCGTCTCGGCAGCGGCTGGCTGGTTCAAGTGGATGCCATCCGATCGGCCTCGCCTGGCTACCCCGACAAGGGCGCGTTTCCCGATCCCATCACTCGGCTCATCGACATCGAACGGGAACAGCAGTTCCGCTCCGACCATGCGCATTTCGAAACCGACTACTTCCTGTCGTTGACCTACCTGCCGCCGGAACAAACCGAAGAGAAGATTCGCGGCTGGATGTTCGAGGGCCAGCGCGAGTTCAAGTCGAGCGCGGAACGGTCGCTCGACTACTTCAAGGGCCGAGTGGCGAGCTTTGAGGACATCTTCAGTTCGCTGTTTCAAGTCCATCGGCTGGGCCGAATCGAGACAACGGACCGTCATGGCTGGCCAGCCGTTCACGACGAATTGTTGAGATACGTCCACCGCTGCGTCACGACGCTCGATCATCCCATCGCGCTGCCCGACGTGCCGGCCTACCTCAGTGACACGCTCGCCACGCAAGACTTCGTCGCAGGCATTTCGCCACGCGTCGGCGCGAAGCATGTGCGTGTGGTGGCCTTGGACGGCTTTCCGCGATTGAGCTTCCCTGGGATTCTCGGTGCGCTCGATACGTTGCCGATCGAGTATCGCTGGCAGACGCGCGCCCTGCTGCTCGATCCGGAAGAGGCCCGAACGCTGCTCGACAAAGAGCGGCGCAAGTGGCGCGGTAAGATCCGTGGCTGGAAGGACCAGTTGATGAAGACCGAGACTGGCCCCATCAACCTATACGCACAAGAGATGGCGACGGACGCCGAGGAAGCGATGGGCGTCGCCGCTTCCGGCGACGTTCACTTCTGCTACTACAACACCTGCGTTTTGGTGTTCGACGAAAACGAAGCGCGTTGCGAAGAAAGCGCGGCTTTGGTCGTGAAGACCATGCAGAATCTCGGCTTCGGTTGCCGGCTGGAAACGATCAACGCCGTAGAAGCCTGGCGCGGCAGCCTGCCCGGCGACGGCTACCGCAATGTCCGCCGCGTCATGCTCCACACGCTCAATCTGGCCGACATGATGCCGATCACGGCCGTCTGGGCCGGGATGAAGGCGAACCCGTCGCCGATGATGAGGTCCGGCGGCACTCCGGCTCCGCCTCTACTCTACGCCGCGACATCCGGCGCGACGCCATTCAGGTTCAACATCCACGTCGGCGACTTGGGACACACGCTCATGATCGGACCGCCGGGCGCGGGCAAGAGCACCTTCCTCGGGCTCGTCACGGCGCAGTGGTTCCGCTATCCGCACGCCCAAGTGTTTGCCTTCGACAAAGGTTATTCGCTGCTGTGCCTGACCAAGGCGGCCGGTGGCGACTTCTATGACATCGGCGGGGAAAAGACGCAATGGGCGTTCTGCCCGCTGCGGGAGATCGACACGCCGTCGGATGTCGCTTGGGCGGTGGATTGGCTCGAAGCCCTGTGCCTGCTGCAGGGCTTCAGCGTAACGCCGCGCCATCGCAACGCGATCAGCGAGGCTGTGCTCCTGCTGCAATCGTCGCCCACACGCACGATGACGGAACTCGTCGCCAACGTTCAGGACGAAGGGGTTCGAGAGGCGCTGCAATACTACACGCTCGGCGGACCGATGGGCCATCTGCTCGACGCCCGCGAAGACATGCTCGGCTCGGGACGATTCCTCACGTTCGAAACCGAGCATCTACTCAACATGGGCGAGAAGGCCGTCGTCGCCGTGCTGTTGTATCTGTTCCGGCACATCGAGAAGCGCCTCGATGGATCACCGACGCTCGTGCCGCTCGATGAAGCCTGGGTCTATTTGCGTCATCCGCTGTTCCGGGAACGCATTCGCGAGTGGCTCAAGACGCTCCGCAAGTTCAACGGCGCGGTCGTGCTCGCCACGCAGAACCTCTCGGACATTTTCAATTCACCGATCAAGGACGTCGTCCTCGAATCGTGCCCGACCAAGGTGCTGCTGCCGAACGCCGAAGCGGGAAATCCTTCGTCCAAAGAATTCTACGAATCGATCGGCCTCAATGAGCGCGAAATCGAGATCGTACAGAACTCGATCCCCAAGCGCCAGTACTACGTTGTCTCGTCCATTGGCCGCCGCTTGATCGCGCTCGGCCTGGGCGGAGTGGCGCTGTCATTCGTCGGCATCTCCAGCCGCGAAGAGCGACAGCTGGCCGAAGACGCGATCGATCAGTATGGCCCAACTTGGCCGGTCCAGTGGCTCCGCATGCGCGGGCTCGACGACTGGGCGGCCTTCCTGCAACATGACCTCTACTTGAAAAGGAGACAATCCGCATGAGACTCACCACGTCAACAGAGCGCGTGCTGAGCGGAGCGGTGGCCTACGCGCTTCTGCTCACCAGCATCACGCCGCCACCGGCGCGGGCCGGAGTCCTGGGCGGCTTCGCGACCGAATGGACCCAGCTCGCGAACAACGTCCAACTCGTTACCACGTACATCCGGCAAGGCGAAGAACTGCGGCAGAAGATCCTCATGGTGGCGGACATGGCGAAGCAGGCCACCGAGTTGCCGATGCAGATCTTCGGCCCGATCATGGCCGAGATCGCCAACCTTCATGGCGTCGTTCAAAACGGCCGCGCCCTTGCCTACTCGATGGCGAACCTCGATGCCGAGTTCCGCAACCGCTTCACCGGCTACGGCTATGCCGGCAATGCCTGGTACCTGAAGTATCGCGACTGGGCGCAGACCTCGCTCGATACGTCGCTCGGTGCGCTGAAAGCCGCGAACATCCAGGCAAGCCAGATGAACAGTGAAGAAGCGATTCTCCGGCAACTGCGGACGATGTCCAATTCGAGCGACGGGCGGTTGAAGGCGATCCAGGTGGCTAACCAGATCAACGAGCACATGATCCAGCAGATGATGAAGCTGCGCCAGATCATGCTGGCAGACTTGCAGGGCAAGCAAGCTTTTCAGGCCGCACAGATTCAGAAGGACGCGACGGCCACCGCTGCGACGGAGAAGTTCTTCAATCGGGTGGTGGCTGCGCCCGATCCGCGAAAGTACTAGCCTCATGGGTATGAGGCGCGATCTTCTTGTAACAACTGTTGCGCTGGCTCTGCTGGCAGCCGGATGCAGCAAGGAACCTGCCAGCGTCATTGTTGAGAAGGTCAAGCGCGATGGAGCGGGAGAGGTCGAGAAGGCATCGCTCGAATCCATCACGCAATGGGTGAAGAAGAAGGGCACGGCCTACGCGGACGAACTCTGGGCGCAATGCGAGCCGCTGAAGAAGGCTGCTGACGCGACGTGGAGCGATAGGGCCGAGGGCCGCGTCTGTACAGCCGCCCTTGTTGTCCGGCAGACCAGTTACCGTCCGTTGGGAACTGATCCCCGGAAGTATTAACGAACTACCAGTGAGGTCTCCGTCATGGCGTACCGTGTACGCAACAGGATCAGTGTTGCCATCTGGGCTTTCGGCGCGCTTCTCGTCTTGCCGGCGACGGCGCTGGCACAGTATGGCCAGACGCCAGGCGATCTTCTCGACACATTCCGGGGACTGAGGCCCAACTGGTTTGCTGCGGCGAGTGGCGCTGCCAATCGGTTGTTCGGTTTGCTGGCATTGATCGAGTTTGCCTGGACGGCAGTCATCCTGGTTTTGGATAAGGCGGACTTGCAAGGTTGGACGGCAGCGCTGATCCGCAGAATGATGTTTGTCGGGGCGTTCATGGCACTCCTGGTGAATGGACCGACCTGGATTCCCGCCATCATTGATAGCTTCGCGATCGTTGGCCAGAACGCCGCGGGCATCGGTGGCGTTGGTCTTTCTCCTGGCGCTGTTTTCATGCGCGGCCTGGATGTAGCTGCGGCACTGGGTGATTCTGCCAGCACGGCGGGCTTCTTCGTCAACCCTGCGAGTGCGCTTGCACTCGTGTTGGCTGCGGTGCTGACTTTCCTCGCCTTCGTCATCGTTTCCGTTCACTTCATCATGGCCTTGGTCGAGAGCTACGTCGTTGTGGGAGCTGGGTTCATCTTCCTTGGCTTCGGCGGATCTCGATGGACGGCACCGTACGTCGAGCGGTACATCGCCCTTGCTGTCGCGGTGGGCGTGAAACTCATGGTGCTCTACATGCTCATCGGGGCGGGAATGACGCTGAGTGCCGCTTGGTCAGCCCGCGCCCTCTCTGCGGCAGCTGCTGCGTCTCCCATCATGGAAGCCCTCGACATCATGGGCGGCGCCATCATCTTCGGCATCCTCTGCTGGCAGGCTCCGAAGTTCACGGCTTCGCTCCTCGGCGGCTCGCCGAACTTCTCCGGCGGCGATATCGCCGCTGTCGGACTCGCCGGTGCGCAAGCCGGTATTGCCGTAGCGACGCTCGGCGCTGGTGCAGTCAAACTCCTTGCGGCGCGGAGCGCGGCGGCTGGCGGCGCAATGACCGTCAATCAAGCCGCCAGCATGGGAGCGGGCAGTGCTGGCAGTTCGGGAATGATGGGCAACTCTTCGGTGTCCTCCGCAGCATCCGGCGGTCAAGCGGGCGGCCCGGCCGGAACCGGTGGCAGCGGCAACAGTGGTAACGGATCAGGTGGACGGGGTTCCGGCAACGGCGGTCCAGGAACCGGCGGAGTAGGTGCGGGTGGCGGCAATGGACAACCCAAGCCGCCAACGCTTGGCGGAAGCGGCGCTCCGAATTCTTCGCCGAGCACTAACGCGCAGACGCCTGGAAATTCGAGCCAGACCCAAGCGAACCGCTCGTCCAACCCGCAACAAACCGCTTCAGCCGCAGCGGGCTCGGATCGTCCCGGCACCGCGCAGCCGGGGCAGGCGACTCCCTCGGTAAACACAAGCCCCGCGACGGGGACCAGCGAAGTTGCGCCACCTCGAACCGGCGGTCCTGGTGTTGCGACGCCGGTCGAGGCGAAGCGTCAACCGGCGCCGCCGGTGGCAGTGGGCTCGGACGTTCGCGCTTCTTCGGCTTCCGAATCGACCGCGATCAGCGGAGAAGCAACAGCCCTCGCCCACGGCTCGATGGATGCAATCGCCAGCGTCTCCGCGGGAGTCGGCGCAACTCACGCTCCGACACTTTCCGGTACGGCGGCGGACGCGGCGCTCAGTCCGGCGAGCAACGCGACCCTTCAGGCTCCCCAGACAATACAGCAGCCTCAGACGGTCAGCGACCCAATGAAGAACACCGCGCCGATGACCGGCGTAGCGGATCAACCAGACTCCGCACCATCAAACGTAGTGTACGGCCACTTCGGGACCCGTCCGCCGGACCAGCCCTCGCCGCCACCGTTG
>JALHNI010000084.1 GCA_022843605.1 Bryobacter sp. | reverse complement strand
CCAGTTGATAGTCCGCCGTGTACTTGGCGATAAAGGCGTCCTGGCCGCCACCGGCAAGCGCCGGTTGCAGGGCGTTCTTCACGGGTAGCTTGGTGGAGGTCGCGCGGCCGGCAAGGTAGATGTTTCCTTGCGAGTCGATGGCGAGCGCCTGGCCTTCTTCATTGCGTTCCCCGCCAAAGTAAGTGGAGAACTGCAATTTGCCTTCAGGATCGAACTTCATGAGAAAGGCGATGTTCAGGCCGGTTTGTACGCTTTGCACCGGCTTTACCAAGGGCAGATCGCGCGCGCCGGTGGTCCCGGCGACATAGACATTGCCCTGGCCGTCGAGGGCAATCGCACGCGGCACAGTGTTCGCGCTACCGCCGATCAACAGACGCCAGAGGATCTCTTTGCCGCCGGGCGCGTACTTCGTCAGATAGCCCTTGAAGACGGCCGAAGTAAGAGGCTTCCCGCCCACCGGCGTGGCATTCAGATCGCGTGATTCGGTCTCGCCCGTGACGTAGATGAAGCCGTTGCCGTCTACGGCCACGGCGTTCGCGTCATCGTTGCGGTCGCCGCCATGGAACGTGGAGAATACCAGGCGCGGATCGTCCTTGGGGGCTTGAGCGCTCAAGCCGAACGCAAGAAGTAAATAGATGCTGAATTTTTGCATACACCGAACACGCGAACCGGTGTGGCAAAAAGGCTCACTCGAAAACAAATTTAGCTGCGGAACATGACGTTCTCGTTCTTGAACGTCCGGACGGCGAAGAAGAAGCAGATGGCGGCGTAAGTGATATTGGCAAGAAAAGTGATCGTGAAGTTCAGCATGGTGAACTCGCCCTGCAGGATGGCCTTGAGCAGTTGGCTGGTGTTGAAGATGGGAATCAGCGCCAGGGTAGGGGTGAGTTCCATACCGGGCAGACCGCCCAGCAGGGACGGCAGCACCACCAGCAACAAGAGCGGAGTCAGGTAACTTTGCGCTTCCTTGAAGCTGCGTGCGAAGCAGGCGATCGCAATCATCAGGGCACCGGCCATGAGCGCCACCGGAAAGACGGTGAGGAGCAGGAGGGCAAGCGTGCGACCGTCGAGGGCGATGTTGCCGAGTAGGGCCGCGAACTTGGGGTCGTTCATCAGCGCGCTGCTCTTCATTGAGACGAAGAGGCTGCAGAGCGTCAGCAGAGCTGTCGCATAAAGTGCCACGACTGTCGCCAGGATTTTGGCCAGCACGATCTCGGCCCGCGAGGCCGGCGAGGCCAGCAGGGCTTCGATCGTCTTGCGTTCACGCTCCCCGGCCGTCATGTCCACCGCGGGATGCATGCCGCCCGAGAACATCAGCAGGATGACGATGTAGCCCAGCATGGTACCGAGGAGAAAGCCGCCCATCTTGCGCTCGCTCGCCACGTTAACGCGCTTGACGGTAAAGGGCGTGAGGACGGTGGGCGAGATGCCGAGCGTGGTGAGGCCCGCGCGAACGCGTTCATCCTTCAATTCGGCCAGCGCCGTGCGTAACTTCTCTGCAACCAGCGTGGACGCGATGCGGGTACCGTCCAGCAGCAAGTGGATTTCGGCACCGTTCTGCTCGATTGCCGCGGCAACGCGCTTCTCCTCAATCGCCTGACGCAGGTTCGCCTCCACCACCGGCCGCAAGCCTGCGCGCTCAATGGCGGACTGCACTTCGGGCGAGGAAGCGCGGGAGACCACGCCAACCGTCGTGGCTTCGGCCTCTGACTTCTTACTGGTCATCTCAACGAACTTGCTGATGCCGAACCCGATCAGCGGAAAGGCGACCAGGGGCAGGACAATCATGCTGAGCAGGGTGCGGCGGTCACGCAGGAGATCGATGACTTCGCGGCGCAGAATGACGAGGATCAGGGAAAGGCGCACCTTAGGCCACCTGCCGGTCGAGCAAGTCGAGAAAGATTTCGCGCAGGCGTTGTTTGCCGGTGGCGGCGCGAAGCTGGTCCATGGTACCCGTCATGCGGAGGCGGCCTTCATTAATGACGGCGATGCGGTCACAGAGATACTCGGCCTCCTCCATAATGTGCGTCGAGTAGATGATGCACTTGCCTTCGCGTTTGGCCTGAAGGATGAAGCCTTCGACGATGCCGGCGGTGACGACGTCGAGCATGGCGGTGGGTTCGTCGAAGATGAGAACCGGTGGATTGTGGACGAGAGTGCGGGCAATGGCCGCTTTCTGCTTCATGCCGGAGGAGAGCTTGTCGAAGCGGGAGTCGGCGAAGTCAGCCATTCCGAGGCGCTCAATGAGTTCGTTGGCTCGCCGCTTGAGTTCGGGCTCCGGCACCTGTGAGAGGCGGCCGAAGAAGAGCATGAGTTCGCGCGGAGTCATGCGCGGGTAAAGGCCCATGTCGCCGGAAAGGAAGCCGATCGACTCGCGGACGCGGGCCGGTTCGCGTTGCACGTCGAAACCATTGATGCGGGCGCCTCCGCCGGTGGGGGAGAGCAGAGTAGCAAGGATGCGCAAGCAGGTACTCTTGCCCGCGCCATTCGGCCCCAGCAGGCCAAAGATTTCGCCGGGCGCCACGGTAAAGCTCACCTGGTTGACGGCGTGGACGGTGCCGCGCTTCTTGTCCTGGAAGCTACGGCAAAGGGATTCGACTTCGATCACGGGGTGTTTCTCGATCTTACCGTCATAAGCTGGAGAGATGCGCCCTCTGCTGCTGACCTTGATTTTCTGCACCGCTTCGGCTTGGGCCCAGACCCAGCCCGCGACGCTATTCCTGGTACGCCACGCCGAACGTGCCGGCGGCATGGCCACAGACGTTCCGATCAGCGAAGCCGGCGAGGAGCGTGCGCAACTGTTGGCCCGCCTGCTGGGCGAAGCGGGGATTGCCAAGATCGTGGTGAGCGATGTGCTGCGAACCCAGCAGTCCGCGGCTCCGATCGCCCAGAAGCTGAAGCTGACACCGGCAATCGTGAAAAGCGGCAACTACGAGGGCCTGGTGACGGCAGCGCGAGCGATCCCCGCGGGCGGCAAGTCGCTTTTTGTGCGGCATTCGAACGAACTCGCGCCACTGGTGGAGAAACTCGGCGGCGGCAAGATTCCGGAGCTCACCGACACTGAATACGACCGGCTGGTGGTGGTAACGCTCATGGACGGCAGGGCCGTCGCCGTCAGTACGTTGCGCTTCGGGCGCTAGCTACTGGCTGGCGTGGCAGACGTCGCAGCCGTTGGGGGCCTGGTGCTTGGCATGGCAGGACATACACGTCGCCATCGAAAGCGACTTCTCCTGATAGAGCACGTCGCGCTTTTCGACTTCGCCGTGGCAGACTGAGCACTCCGTCTTGGCGACCTTCACATGCAACGAATGGTTGAACCAGACGATGTCCGGCAGTTGGTAAACGCGCGCCCACGGCACCGGCTCCTTTTTGGCCGCGAAGGCCGCCAGTTTTTGGATCTCCGGACTCTCTTTCTTGACCGTGGCATGACAACCCATGCAGGTGGACTCCTTGGGATAGGTGGCCGCAAAGCCATCGCCAAGCATGGTGTGGCAGTTCGCGCATTTCAAGCCCTGGGCCAAGTGCGTTTTGTGGCTGTAGGCGATGGGCTGGGTGACGGGATCGCCCGGCACCTTCTCTTCCTTGCCCTTGTATTCCTGCTGCTGGGCAGCCAGGACAAGGACTGTGAAGATCAACAGACTAGAGCGAGAACGCCACAAACTCGTCATTGGCTTTCGATCCTTTTCTTCCGCCGGCCGCTGCGATCACCACATACTGCTTTCCGTTGGCTTCGTAGGTCATCGGGGTGGCAAATCCGCACTCGGGCAGTTCGTATTCCCACAAGATCTTTCCGGTGTCGGAGTCGAAGGCGCGGATCATCTTGTCGAACGTACCGGCCATAAAGACCAGCCCGGCGACCGTGCAGATGCTGCCGCCGTTCGAGGGAGTGCCGGTCTTCTTGATGCCGCGCTTCTTGAGCTCGGGGTATTCGCCGTTCACCACACGCCATTTAAATTCGCCTTTGCCGGCGTCGACTGCCGTCATGTAGCCCCAGGGCGGTTTAATTCCTGGATACCCTTCATGATCGACCAATTCCGCGCGCCGGCCAAGGCCATATTTGACGTTCATTCCCGGACCGGCCTCTTTAAAGGAGATGGCATTGGTGGCCTCATCGGAGTTGACGAAGACGCGATTGCGTTGCGGATCGAACGAGCAGCCGCCCCAAAGCATGCCGCCACGGAAGCCGGGATGAACGATGCCGCCGGTCATCGGCGCGGGATGGAACAGGTCTCCGTACTCCAACTGATCCACCTGCGCTTTGACGTGCGCGTGGGCTTCGGGACTGATGTCCGTGATCCACTCGGCTTTGAAGCCCTGCCGCGAAAGGGGCGGCGGTTTCAACGGATGCGGCTGGGTTTTCGCCAGCAGTTCGCCCGGCATCTTCGACGGCGGAGCGGGCCGCTCTTCAACGCCGTAGACAGGCTTGCCGGTTTCGCGATCAAGGAAGAAGAGGTAGGCCTGCTTGGTGGGCTGGACCACGGCGTCGATGGTTTTGCCGCCCAGCTTCATCGTGATCAACGTGGGCTGCGCGGGCATGTCATAGTCCCAGATGTCGTGGTGGACAATCTGGTAGTGCCACTTCTTTTCGCCGGTTAAGGCATCGAGCGCAACGACACAGTTGCCGTAGAGGTTGTCGCCGTGACGGTTGCCGCCCCAGTAGTCGAAGCTGGGCGAGCCGATGCCGGCGTAGACGACGCCGCGTTTTTCGTCGACGCTCATGCCGGCCCAGTTGTTGGTGCCGCCAGTGTATTTCCAGGAGTCGCCGCTCCAGGTTTCGTGCCCGAACTGACCAGGCCTGGGAATGGTGTGGAAGATCCAGCGCCGCTTGCCGGTTTTGGCGTCGAAGCCCCGAATGTGCCCGGGGGCTTCGGGATAAGGACCTTCGCCCCCACCGCCCCCGGTGATGACGACGTCTTTGTAGACCACCACGGGGCTGGAGTGCTTGAAGGTCAGCTTCGACATGTCGTGGTCGAAGTCCTGCTTCAGGTCGAGAACACCTTTGGTACCGAAGGATTCGACGGGCTTGCCGGTCTTCGCTTCGATGGCCCAGAGCTGGTCGCGATAGGCGTGGAAGATACGCTTGTCGTCGCCCGACTCCCAGTAGGTCACCGAACGGGAAATGCCGGGGGCACGGCGCGAAGGCGCACCGCTGGCGGCGAGGGCGGGATCGAAAGCCCACAGCAGTTTGCCGGTGGCGGCTTCAAGCGCGTGAACTTTGTTGCGCGCGGTGGAAAGATACATGACGCCGTCGACGACGATCGGAGTGCACTCGATGACGGTGGCAGGCCGCGCGCTCGCATCGCCAGTCTTGTGCGTCCAGGCGACTTTGAGCTGAGCGACATTGCCCTTCTTGATCTGGTTGCAGGTGGAATAACGCGAGGCTCCGGCGTCCCCACCGTAGTGCGGCCACTCCTTGGCCCGGACCGCCGGTGCGGCATGTACACCCGCGGCAAGTGTCGCCGTGGCGGCGGTTTGTTGCAAGAATTGTCGGCGGTTCATGGGATCTCGAATATATCAAGAGGCGGGTGCTTCGGTCAGCTGGGGGTTCGTTCGGCGGTTTTCACGCCTTTGGTGCGAGACTGGTGCCAGAAGACATGGAGCGGAACGAAATCGTCCGAAGGTTGGTGTTGAGGGAGATCACCGACGACTACGAGAATGTCGATCAACAGATTCTTCCGTCGGTGAGTAGGCTGGGGGAGAGATTGGGGATGAACATTCAACGCGGCGAGGTAGTCACAGCCCTAGCCGGTTTGATTCACGACGGATTTGCATCTGCGTATCGGCTAAGTCCTTTTGAACCGCCGCTGGAGTTCAAGGGGATGCCTTCTCTTGAAGTCGTGGAAATGTACTTCGAGACCTATTTCTACGTGACTCCGAAAGGACTGGCGGCCTATCTGGCAGATGACTCCCAGTGGCCGTTCGATGCCGAGGGGAATCCCGTCAGTTAGGCGGCGAGGTTCTATCGGGTGCTTTCGTGCCGGCGTTGAAGAAGAGGTTGAGCGCGACGGCGACGAGCGTGGTGAGGAGGATGCCGGAATCGAGGAGGGGGTGGAGGCCGAGGGGCAGGTGCTGTGTCCAGCGGGGGGCGGCGAGAGGAATCAGGCCGGCACCGAGGGAGACTGCGACGATATAGAGATTCTCGCGGTGGGTTTCGAAGTCCACCTTGGCGAGGATGCGAATGCCGGTGGTCGCCACCATGCCGAACATGACGAGGCCGGCGCCGCCCAGGACGAATTGGGGAACGCTTTCGACGAGAGCGGCCATTTTGGGGAGCAGTCCGAGAACGACGAGAATCAGTCCGGCAGCGACGCAGACATAGCGGCTGCGAACGCCGGTGACACTCACAAGGCCTACATTCTGGGAAAAGCTGGTATAGGGGAAGGTGTTGAAGAGTCCTCCAATGACCGTGCCGAGGCCATCGGTGCGAAGACCGGCAGTGAGTTGGGTCTGGCTTAGAGGACGGCCGGTGATCTCCGCGAGAGCCAGGAACATTCCGGTGGACTCAATCATCACCACCACCATGACCAGCACCATCGTCAGGATGAGGAGCGGCTCGAAAACGGGCCAACCGAACGCCAAGGGCGTGACGATGTCAATCCAGGCGGCGTTAGCGACTTTCTCGAACGTCATCTTGCCGGTGGCGACCGCGACGAGGCTGCCGGCGGCGATACCGAGCAGCACCGCGAGATTGGCCACGAAACCGCGACCGTATTTGCTGATGAGCAGGATGGCGGTAAGCACGAAGACGGCGATGCCCAGGTTGTCGAGCGCGGCGTAGGCAGGATTGTTGGTTTGGGGCAGGGGACCGCGAAGGGTAAGCGTGGCGGGATCGATGTTTTGCATCAGGCGGGGCACGTCAAGGGATTGCGCCAGGTTCGGCGGCCCACCCATCGCCCAGCCGACGCCGACCCGCATCAAGCTGATGCCGATAACGGCAATGATCGTGCCGGTGACGACGGGAGGAAAGAATCGGCGCAAGCGGCCGACGACGGGGGCCATCAGCATGGCGACCAGGCCGGCGCCGATGATGCTCCCGAAGATCAGGCGCGCGCCCGCCGGGCCGGGGTGGCTTTGAGCGATGGCCACCATGGGGCCCACTGCGGCAAAGGTGACGCCCATCATGACGGGTAACTGAATGCCGAACCAGCGCGTCAGGCCGAGCGACTGGATCACAGTGGCGATGCCGCAGCAAAAGAGGTCGGCTGAGATGAGCAAGGCGACCTGTTCGGGCGGAAGTTGCAGGGCGCGGCCGATAATCAGCGGGACGGCCACCGCACCGGCGTACATCACCAGGACATGCTGCAGACCGAGGGCTGCCAGTCGGGCGGGTGGTAGGCGTTCGTCTACCGGGTGCATGGTCGGGGGTCCTCCGATGAATTCATTTGGGGCGCCCGCGGACAGAGGAAGCGTGTCCGGGCAAGGTAGCAGAAAGAACGGGAGGAGGGCAAGGGGAAGGGCAGAGGCGGCGATTGTTATGATAGGGAAAGGTGTATTTCGGGCTAAAACTTCCCGTTGATCCGCCGATACTACTCCTGGAGAGCCGCAAGGAACATAGCATGACTGCCCCGGAACCGTTCGCCCGCCCGCTGGCCCAAGCCGACCCAGAGATCTTCGCTGCCGTCACCCATGAACTCGAGAGGCAGCAATCCTACCTCGAGATGATTGCTAGTGAGAATTTCACTTCGGAGGCGGTGCTGGAGGCGACGGGCAGCATCTTCACCAACAAATACGCCGAGGGCTATCCGGGCCGGCGGTACTACGGTGGCTGCGAGTTCTCCGACATCGTGGAGAACCTGGCGCGCGATCGGGCGAAGGAACTTTTTGGCGCCGAGTACGCCAACGTACAGCCGCATTCGGGCTCGCAGGCGAATCAGGCGGCTTACGGCGCGGTGTTACAGCCGGGCGACACAATCCTGGGCCTCGACCTGGCGCACGGTGGCCACCTGACCCATGGCCATCCGTTGAACTTCTCAGGCAAGACCTACAACTTCGTGGGCTACCACGTCAAGCATTCCGACGAGACGATCGACTACGACGAAGTCGAGAAGTTGGCCGAAGAACAGAAGCCGAAGATGATTGTGACGGGCGCCTCTGCTTACGCCCGCGTGATCGACTTCGCCCGCTTCCGCGAGATCGCCGATAGCGTCGGCGCACTCTTGCTCGTCGACATGGCCCATTACTCGGGCCTGATCGCGGCAGGTTTGTATCCGAACCCGTGCCTGCACGCCGATATCGTCACGACGACGACGCACAAGACGTTGCGCGGCCCCCGTTCCGGCCTGATTCTCGCCAAGGCCAAGTATGGCCAAGCAATTGATAAGACAGTGTTCCCTGGCATGCAGGGCGGTCCGCTGATGCATGTGATCGCCGCCAAGGCGGTCTGCTTCAAAGAAGCGATTCAGCCGGATTTTGTGAACTATCAACGGCAAGTTCTCGCCAACGCACGAGCACTCGCCGCCGCGCTGGCTGAACAAGGCTTCCGCATCATCTCCGGCGGTACGGATAGCCACATTGTGCTGGTGGACGTCTTCGCCCGCGGCGTTCGCGGCAAGGAAGCCGAGAAGGCGCTGGATATTGCGCACATCACCGTCAACAAGAACGCCATCCCGTTCGACGTCAACCCGCCGCTGAATCCTTCCGGCATTCGCCTGGGTACCCCTGCCCTGACGACGCGCGGCTTCCGCGAAGAGCAGATGCGCGAGGTCGCCCAACTGATCGCGATGGTGATCGCCGATCCTCAGGCTGATGATGTCCTCGCCACCGTCCGGCGGCGCGTTTCCAGCCTCACCGATAAGTTTCCCCTCTACGCCTGGAAGTTGGCGAACGCCCACGCCTAACGCGTAAGCTGTAAAGAACATGAAGCAACAAATTCTTCGGGCGATGCTCGACGCCGGCATCGTGGCCGTGGTTCGCACGAATTCCGCCGAGTCCGCGATCAAATCGATTGAAGCGATTTACCGTGGCGGCATCATTGTCGCCGAAATCACGATGACGGTCCCCGGTGCCATCCAGGCCCTTGAAAAGATCGCCGATTCGCTCGGCGACAAGATCATTCTCGGTGCCGGCACGGTGCTGGACCCGGAAACGGCTCGCGCCTGCATGCTTGCCGGGGCACAGTTTTTCGTCACCCCAGCGTTGAAACTCGCCACCATCGAGATGGCGCACCGCTATTCCAAGCCCATCTTCCCGGGCGCACTCACGCCCACAGAAGTGCTCACCGCCTGGGAAGCCGGCGCCGATGTGGTCAAAGTCTTTCCGTGCGGCAACATGGGCGGCCCCAAGTACATCAAGGCCCTCAAGGGACCCTTTCCGCAGATCGAGATGGCCCCAACCGGCGGCGTGAATCTCGAAACCGCGGGCGAATTCCTGAAGGCCGGTGCTTGCGCCGTTGCCGTGGGCGGCGAGTTAATTGACGCCGCCACCATCAAGTCCGGCAAGTACGAAGTGTTCGAGGAACGCGCCCGCCAGTATGTCCAAGCAGTGAAACAGGCGCGCGCCGAGATCAACGGCTGAATCCCTTCCGCCGGTTTACCCATCCAAGCCGGGTATGATAACCCGTAGCGCGGAAGCGCATTGGAATGGCGACGTGATGAAGGGCACCGGTACCGTGAAACTCGGTAGCGGCGCCTTCGAAGGCCAATATTCGTTTAACACCCGGTTCGCCGATGGCGTGGGCACCAATCCCGAAGAGTTAATCGGGGCCGCCCACGCCGGCTGCTTTTCGATGGCGCTCTCCGGAGTGCTCACGCGGGCCGGCACCCCGCCCACCCACATTCACACGACTGCGAAGGTTTCCCTCGACAAAACGGACGCGGGTTTCGTGATCAGCAAGATTCTGCTCAGCACGGAGGCCGAAGTCCCGGGCATCGATGCCGAGACGTTCCTGGCCAAAGCCACCGAAGCCAAGCTCAATTGCCCGGTTTCGAAGGCCTTGGCTGGCGTGGAAATTCAGCTTGAGGCAAAGCTGAACTAGCGTCCAAAAAAGCTGCGCATTGGCGCGGGAGGCTCGGTGCCCCTGATCCCGCGCCACAGGATTTGGTTCATCACGTCGTCGTCGATCTCGTCGGCTTCCGTGAAGTCAAACTGTGCGCTGCGTTCGGCCAGATGCCGAAAGGCGGAAGCCGTAGCCGCGGGGTTGCGTTCGTCGATCGGATGCCGCGGTTTCAGAGCCGCATAGGGCTTGTTGTCCGGCTTGGTGGAGAAGGCGTTCCACATGGGGCGGGCGGCGGCATCGAACTGAGTCATGGGGCGCAGGCCGAGGATCAGTTCCATCGTGCGCAGAACCGAAGTGGTGTTGTACATCGTCGAGTCGATGATGCCGCGGCGCGTGTAAGGCGAGATCACGTAGGCCGGCGAGCGGTGGGAGTCGACGTGGTCGGGACCGTTCTGGGCATCGTCCTCCAGGACGAAGATAGCGGTCTTGGGCCAGAAGCGCGACTTGGAAACCGCTTCGACGATCTGTCCGAGGGCCCAGTCGTTGTCGGCCATCGCGGCCTTCGGCGTGTACTTGCCGGGTGCGAGACCGGAGGTGTGGTCGTTGCCAATACGCAGAAAGATCAGCTTGGGCAGGTTGCCGGCTTCGTCAAACTTCTTGAGTTCGTCGATAAAGACCTTGGCGCGATCCACATCAAGGTAGTCGAGGTCAAAGGATCGGAAAGCCATGTTGGTGACCGGCTGCAGAATCGGGTCCCGAACGGCCTTGATTCCTTCGCCCGCAGCACCGTTGGTCGCCCACCAGCCGTAGTTGCGCATGCTGACTCCAGCCGCGTGGGCGTTCGACCAGATGTAGCCCGCCGGCGGCAGCGCAGCCACTTCGCCGCCCTCATAGTCATAATGCTTACGTCGGCCGCCATAGCTATTCGGCCACATCTTCTGCACGTAGTCGTTGGCGATCGCCGACGTCGACCAATTGTGTCCATCGGCGCTGACATCGGCGTTGACGTAGAAGTTGTCGAAAAGGACAAAGTCTTTGGCGAGTTGTCGATGGTTGGGCGTGGTGGATTCGTCGAAAAGCGTGAGCGAGGGGTCGCCGTTGCCTTTTCCAAGGTCACCGAGGACCTGATCGTAGGTGCGATTTTCCTTGACGATGTAGATGACGTGCTCAATCGGCGAGGTGTCACCAGGCTTTGAGGGCACCGGATTCCCGGCGGGAATGTTGACGCTATCCAGCAATTCGTCGCGATAAGGCGTATTGGCAAAAACCCGCTTGGTGTAGGCGGCGAGGGCTTGATCGTTGAAGGGGTCAATCACGGAGATCGTGCCGATCTGCAGACGGCCAACGTATTCGACCGCAACATTGCCGAGATGGACCGGCGCCGCCTTCTTGTTCGGATTCGGACCACCCGGATTCGGGAAGCTGCGGGCGCCACGTCCGTTCATCACCAGCAAGCGGCCATCGGCCAGGCTGCGCGCGGCCACCGGATACCAACCGGTGGGAACAAAACCCTGCACGCGGCTGCGGCGTTGCGTGACGTCGACGACGGCGACGGCGTTGGCGTCGCTGCAGACGACGTACAGGCTCGACTGGTCGGCGCTTAACGCCAGCGCCGTAGGCGTCATTCCGACGGGCTGACGAGGAAACATGCCCAGGTTGATGGTCTCGATCGTCCGTACTTCGCCACGGTCGCTGATACCCAGCACGTCCACTCGGTTCGTATTGGCCGCCGTCACAAAGAGGCGGTATTTCCACTCGACCTTAACGCCCTCTTCTTTCTCTTCATCGCTCAGCTTCGGCTGCAAGTCGCTCCACACCATGCCCGTGGGGTGCGCTCCGGTGCGTGTCATGCCCATGGCTTCGCCGGTTTCCGCTCTGTGCTGATAGACGGCGGCATTCGCCCAGCTCGAAACGAAGAAGCTGGCACCAAGAGGGTGGAACGAAATCTGATAAGGGCGTCGGCCGGTCTTCACCCGTTCGATGACACGGCCGGACTGCGGGTTGATCACGATGACCATGTCACGGTAAAGCATCGTTGCGTAAAGCAAACGGTCATTGGGTGAAAGCACCACGTCGCCGACGAAGTCTTCGTGGGTGCGTGTCGCGGCCGGGGTGACTTCAAAGGTGCGGGTGTTCTTAAGTTCACCGGTTTCGGAGAGGCTGAATTCGTAGATGGCGGACTGCGAGCCGCCGCCAACATAGACCATGCGGCCATTCTGCGTCATGGTCATGCCGAGCCAGGCATCTGGCACTTTCACGCGCGATTTCTCTTCGAGGCCGGGCAGGCTGAGAACAGCGATAGATGGAGGATTGTAGCCCTGGTGAAGGACGAGCATGAACTTACCGTCCGGGGTCACCTGGCTCGTGCTCGGCATCGTGTCGAGCGCGATCTGCTTCCCGGCAGGGTCAAGATGCCAACCGTTCGGCAGCAGGACGCGGCCATCGGTTTGCGGGCCCAGACGCGGAGGCGTGGACGGTTGCGAGACCAGATAAATCGCCGCCGCGCCCACGGCGAGAGCCAACAGAATCGCTTTTTTCATTTGGCCCTTATTCTAGCGCTCTGCATTCCGCGGACGGAAACACGGAACTGAAACAGAGCGCCGAGTAAGTGGTGTACGATTTGGAGAGTTAGTGATTTGGCTCGGAGGTTAGTTGAAGCATCCCGCAGTTCCGTATGTATTGCCGATGGCCGTGTTCCTCGGCTTCCTGTTCATTCAGGATCTCCTGGCGCCGATCGGCTCCTTGGAATTTCCCCTCCGTGTCGTAATTCTGTCGGCCGTGTTGTGGGTTTTCTCGCGGCAAGTCATTTCGTTCCGCTGCGAACGACCGTGGGCCAGCATCTTGTTAGGCGTGGTGGTTTGCGCACTTTGGGTCGCTCCGGATCAGCTTTTTCCCGGATACCGCGGCCATTGGCTCTTTTCGAGCTTTGGCGAGGTGAAAACCTCGATCGATGCCAAACTGCTAGGCGACCCGATGGTGCTGTTCTTCCGCAGTATCCGCGCGGTGATTCTGGTACCGATTATCGAAGAGCTGTTCTGGCGGGCGTGGATGATGCGCTGGCTGATCAAGCCCGAATTCACCACCGTACCGCTGGGCGCGTACTCGGCGCAGGCTTTCTGGATCGTCGCCGTCTTGTTCGCTTCGGAGCACGGACCCTTCTGGGAAGTGGGTTTACTGTGCGGCATCATCTACAACTGGTGGATGGTGAAGACCAAGAGCCTGGGTGATCTGATCTTGACGCACGCCGTGACGAATCTCTGCCTGAGCCTCTTTACGATGTACACCAAGCAGTGGCAATATTGGCTCTGATGTCCGCCGATCAGCTCTTCCAGATTGTTAGCACACTGGTTCTGCCGGGTTGGTTGCTGCTGATTCTTGCCCCGCGTTGGCGCTTCACCATGCCGGTGGCCGCGGTCGGCTTACCGCTGCTACTGGCTGTACTTTACGCGGTCTTGATCGGGCAGCACTGGGGCGAGGGCGAAGGCGGCTTCGGGACCCTGGACGAGGTAACTAAGCTTTTCGCCAATCGCTACGTTCTGTTGGGCGGCTGGATCCACTACCTGGCGTTTGATCTGTTCATTGGCGCCTGGGAAGTGCGTGACGCTCAGAAGCATCAACTGCCTCATCTGGCCGTAGTGCCTTGCCTGCTGCTCACCTTCATGTTTGGGCCGGCTGGCTTGCTGCTGTACTTCGTCCTCCGCTTCGGCCTACGCCGCCAGACCGGCGTCTAGAAACGAAAAGGGCGGAGCGGCCATTCGGCCACTCCGCCCACAACACTCTCCAGTGGTATCGCTTACGCGTTGATAATCACCGGGATGGTGCGCGTCTTCGCGGCCTCTTTCTTGGGCAGCGTGACGGTGAGTTCACCGTTTTTGTAGTCGGCCTTCACGTGCTCAACGTCGAGCGTCTCCGGCAAGGTGTAGTGACGGGCGAACGCACCGTAACCACGCTCAATGCGACGAAAGCCAGGCTGCTTCACTTCATTCTCGAACTTGCGCTCGCCTTTGATGGAGAGCGTGCCGTTCTCGAACTTCACTTCAATATCCTTCTGGTCGATACCGGGAAGGTCAGCCTTGAGGACGATGGACTGCTCGGTTTCGATGACGTCGACGGCGGGCGTCCAAACCTGGGTCGCCTGAGCGGGCTCCGCGAGACGGGCGAGAGCTTCGTCGAAGACATTAAAGGGGGTGCGGAAAGTAGTCAGGGTCATGGTTGTTTGATCTCCGATAAGTAGTATCTACTGACAATCACAGTATGTAATATGAGCGTTGTATTGTCAATATATTTGATACGCACTATATTTTACGCGTTTTCAATCAGTTAGCCTCGCCGTCCAGCCAATCCACGCCTGCAGACACCAAGTACGGCCCCAAAAAATCGGCCGCTAGCTCTTCAGCGGCCTTCAAAACTCGCTCCGCGTGGGCCCGGCTCGCCGACACTGTCACCGCCGCCAGCACCGCCCGGTTCTGCAGCTCCATGTCTTCTGTCTCCGCCACCGCGACGTTGAACTTCTTGCGCAGCCTCTCCTTGAGACCCAGCACGTAGTGCCGTTTGTCCTTGAGCGAGTGAGCGTCGACCAGGTGCAGTTCGAGGGTGAGCAGTCCGATTGCGGGCATGCCGCGAGTTTACAACCCCCAGCGGCGGCCAACTCGCTAAAATGAAGGAATGAAATCTCTATTTCTCCCCCTGATTGCTTTGTGCGCGCTCACCAGCGCCCATGCCCAAAGCGACGAGGACAAGCGGCTGAAACAAGCCTCCGACGTTTTACGCGAGGTGATGAGCGTAAAGGACAAGGCAATTCCCCAGGAGCTGATGGATAAGGCTGAGTGCGCGGTGATCGTGCCCGGCATGAAGAAGGGCGCCTTTGTCGTGGGCGCGAAGTTCGGCCGCGGCTACATGACCTGCCGTCAGGCGGACGGCGTCGGCTGGAAGAGCCCCGCTGCCGTGCGCATCGAAGGCGGTAGCTTCGGTTTCCAGATCGGCGGCGCGGAGATGGACGTCATTCTCTTGGTGATGAACAAGCGCGGCGCCGAGCGGCTGTTGTCGAGCAAGTTCACGATGGGTGGCGAGGCCAGTGTGGCGGCGGGCCCGGTGGGTCGCGGAAGTAGCGCACAAACCGACGGCAAGATGACCGCGGAGATCCTTAGCTATTCGCGCCAGCGGGGCGCATTTGCCGGTATCTCGCTCCAGGGCGCTTCGCTGCGCGAGGATGTCGATTCGAACCGGGCGATGTACGGCAAGAGCCTGACCAACAAGGAAGTGATGAGCACGAACCCGCAGGCACCGGCCGCGGCGGCGGAATTGCTGCAAGAACTGAACCGCTATTCCAGCCGCAAGTAATAGAAAGTAGTACGACAGAGTCAGGCCGGGGGATTGACGGGCAGCCTATAATTAAGGGCAATGTCTACGTATACGCGGATTTTCCTCGTATTTTCCCTCAGCCTGACCGCCTGGCCCGCCGACGACCCTGGCTGTCCCGCCTACCCCAAGGCCATTCGCGCCGAATGGGAGAGCAGTCTTGCTCTCGACCAGGCGTATGTCGCTTACCGCAAGCACCCCGCCCCCCGTACCTCCACAGCAAGTTATCCCCGCGATAGTTTCATCGACCATTTGCTGCTCAACAAGATGGCCGCGGATGGCGTACCGCCGGCTCCGGTGACCAGTGACTCGGAGTTTGTCCGGCGCATCCACCTGGATCTGACGGGCCGCATTCCGACCCCGGAGCAAGCTGAGGCATTTCTCGCCGACACCCAGCCCACCAAGCGCTCCAACCTGATCGCCCGGCTGATTGCCTCGCCGGCATTTGTTGACCAGTTCACTCTCTTCTTCTCGAACAAGTACAAGGTCACCCGAGGCACCTCGAACGTGGGCCTGTCCGGCCGCAATGTCTTCTATCAGTTTGTCCGCGAGGCCTTTGCGCGGGACCGCCCCTACAACGAGTTCATCGCCGAAATGCTGAGTGCGCGCGGCGAGGTGGACACCGTTCCGGGCACACAGTTTTTCTCGCGCAATATCGCCGAGGACGGCCCGCTGCAGGACACCTGGGACAACACCACGGATGTGATTACCACCCAGCTTCTCGGGTTCAAGAGCGAATGTGTCTCCTGTCACAACGGACGCGGCTACTTGGACAAGATCAATGTCTGGCTGACGCGAAAAACGCGAGCCGAATTCTGGCAGATGTCAGCCTTTCTCTCCCGAACGAGCTTTCTCCGCTGGAGCGATGACACGATCGGCTTCCGTCCCCGCATCGTGGTGATCGACCGCGACTACGGCAATTACTCAGGAGCCGTGAACACGCCGGGAAATCGCCCGGCACGGGCGAATACCAACTACGATCCGGCTTTCTTCCTCACCGGTGAGGAACCGAAGAGCGGCAATTTTCGCGAAGAGTTAGCACGGTTGGTGACGAGCAACCGCCAGTTCGCCCGCGCCACCGTCAACACGCTTTGGGACTACTTCTACGGGCACGGCATTGTCGATCCGCCCGACGCGTGGGATTTGGCGCGCGTGGATCCGGCCAGGATGCCGCCCGAAGGCTGGCCGTTCCAGAACTCGAATCCTGAGTTGCTGGAGGCGCTGACGGACCACTTCATCAAGCACAACTACTCGATTCGGGAGATGGCGCGGCTGATGACGAATTCAACCGCGTACCAACTGTCGAGCAGCTATCCGGGCGAGTGGAAGGATGCTTACACGCGGTATTTTGCACGGGCGCACGCGAGACGCTTAACGGCCGAAGCGGTTTACGATTCGCTGATCACGGCGACGCGATCCGAAGCACCGATGACCGTGTTGGGTTGGGAAAGGCCCGTCACTTACGCGAATCAGCTGCCGGATCCGACTGAGCCTTCCACCGACGGCGGTGTCACCAACCTGCTGACGCAGTTCGGGCGCGGAAACTGGCTTACCGTCGCTCACAACAACGGGCCCACCTTACTGGGCTTGCTCTATTCAATGAACGACAGCTTCGTCGTCTTTCGGACTTTTGGCGATACGCGCGCGTCGGTGGTGCCGAATAATCGCGTCAGCCAGATTCATGCCGCAGCCACCTCCGATGAAGACGCCATCCGGCGCATGTTCCTAGCAACGCTGACGCGCTATCCAAACGAAACCGAACTGGCGACGGTGCTGGAGAGCCGCTCCGCGACGCGCGATCAGTGGCTGAGCGATCTGCAATGGGCGCTCCTCAACAAGCTGGACTTCATCTTTAACTACTAGGGGCACCCATGAAGCACTTAATCCAGAGTCGCGCCCGGAATTGCGATGGCCACGCGCCCGTCACCCGCCGGCACCTGCTGTTCGGCGCCGCCACGGCCGCAAGTTCCGGCTTGCTGCTGTCTCACGCCGACGCCCAGGTCACCACGAGCCCGGTTCGGCTGCGGGGCACAGCACGGGCTTGCATCTTCATCAATCTGAATGGGGCGCCCAGCCACCTGGATACCTTCAATCCTCAGGATGGGGCCTGGAATCCGGCCGACGCCGACCTGCGGCAGCACCCGGGCGGCATCGTCCTCTCGAACAGATTCTTTCCCAGCTTGAGCAAGATCACGAGCGACATGCTGGTACTGAGGTCCGTGCAGAGTTGGGAGAACGCGCATGAACGCGGCCAGTTCTACATGCAGACCGGGCATACGCAGAATCCGGCGTTTGCCGGGGAGACGCCGCACATCGGCGCGGTGATCTCGCGCGAAAAGGGTGCGAACGGCCTGATCCCACCGTTCATGTCGTTCAACCAAAGTAATCTGCAGGGTGCCACGTTTCTCGGCGGTCGCTTTCAGCCATTGATGCCTCCGGCGCAGCGCACGGGCATCTCCACGCTGGCGCATAACTTCTTCGGCAATGCGGAGCAAAGCCGGACGCGCTTCGACAAACGTTTCACGCTGCTGGAGAAATTGGACGCGCCGCTCCGGCAGGCGCCGGTGAATCAGGGCATGGCCGACTACGCCAGCTTCTATGCTCAAGCCCGCCGGATGATGTACAACGATGCCGTGGAGCAGGTGTTTCAGTACGGCGCGACGGACGAAGGCCGGTATGGCAACACGACCATCGGCCGGAGTTTGATCATCGCCCGGAATGCCGTAAACGCCAACAACGGGGCTGTGTTCATCAACTGCACCATGACCGGGTGGGATCTGCACGATACGATGTTCGACCCCGGCCGCGGCGGCAACTTCCAGACACTCGCCAACCAGCTCGACCGCGCGGTGGGAGCGCTGGTGGAGGACCTGCGTGCGTCGGGCAATCTCGACCAGACACTGATCGTGATGATGGGCGAGTTCGGCCGGACGCCCGGCAACCTGAACTCCCGCGGCGGCCGCGACCACTTCAAAGACGCCATGTGCGCGGCGATGATCGGCGGCGGCGTGAAGGGCGGACGGGCCTTGGGCAAAACTGACGGCACCGGCAGCCGGATCACCAACACGGGCTGGAGCCAGGACCGCCCGATATACACCGAAGATATCGCGACCACGATCTATTCGGCGCTGGGCGTCGATTACACCAAGTCGATTACCGATACGCCATCGGGCCGGCGTTTCCAATACATTCCGGGCGCCGAGGAAGGGCGCTACCAACCCATCGAAGAGGTGTGGGGCTGATGCGTGTTCTGATAGTCGCCGGCCTGGCCGGGCTAGCAGCCTTTGGCCAAGGGGTAAATCCCGCGTCGATCCAGATTGTCGCGGAGACAGATCAGGTGCTGGTGGGACGCAGGCTGCAAATGAGGGCAATCGTACGCGACGCGGAAGGAACCGCGCGCTCGGGCGATACGGTGACGTGGAGCGTCAACAATCGGGCGTTGGCGGAGGTGTCAGCGCAGGGTGAGGTGCGGGCCCTGAACGTCGGCATCGTCCGCGTGGCCGCGCAGGTGGGCAACTTCCGCGTGGAAACGCCAGTGCAGACCATGCCGAGCGAAGTGAAAATCTCGCCCGACCGGATGACGATGGAGACCGGTGCGACGCAGCAGTTCCGGGCCACAGCCTACGACGCCGACGGTAACGCCATTACGGGTATGGCCTTCACCTGGTCCGTCACGAATCGGAACGCCGGGGGTACATCGCTGATCGCCGTGACGAATACGGGCTTGGTGACGGCGCGATCGGAAGGCGGCGCGATGGTGCGCGCCATCTACACTTACAACGAAAACGTCACCGGGATGCAGCGGCAGTGGATCGTGATGGCGCCCGTCGAGGTGTCGATGCCGCGAACTTACGAGTTGACCCGGCTGATCAACACGCGCGAGAAGATGCAGCGCTCGTTCGAGCTGCGCGCACGGCCGTCGATGCTGTGGGGCACCGACGATGGACAGCTCTTCTTCAATGCGACACTCGATGGACTATCGAACGGGCTGGTGCATTGGAACTACGGCGAGTGGAAGATGGTGGCCGCCGGAGGCACCACACGCTTCACCGGTGGCAGTTTCGTGCAGGACCTGCGCATTCACTCGATCGTCTCGAATGGCAAGGTGCTCGCGCTGGAGGAGACCAATGGCAACGGCAATCAATTAAGCCGTGGTGACCGCAACGGACTGCAGCCCTTCCTGACCGTGAACGCACCGTTGGCCGGTACGGAGGCGGCTAACGCCATTTTCGTGAGCCGTAATTCGTTCACCCCCTCGGGTTGGGTGGTGGTGCGAGCCACGTTCCGTTTCCCAGGCACCACAACGACCCTCACCGGCCTCTTCCGCGGCTATGGCGAGCGCATCTCCGAGTTGTTGGTGCATAGCGGAGAGACGCTGCCTGGCTTTAGCGGAACGCTGGGCATTGACGCGGACTTTGGCATCACCGATGACGGCGTCGCGTACTATGGCGTGACGGCCGGGGCGCAGCGCGCGTTCTTCCGGCATCAGGCGGAACGAGAGAAACTCCTGGGCGTGGGCGATGCGCTGAATGGGTCAACAGTGCGGAGATTCCTTGGCGGCAACAGGGCCAACGCGCCGGGCTTCTTCGTCAGCGAGCGCGGCGATGTCGTCTTCGCGCTGGAGCTGAACGACAACACCCAGCATTTCGTGCGCTACACGAAAGCCTCGGGAGCGACGCCGCAGACGTTACGGCAGAACGCGGTGACCGGCTTGCTTTGGCACAACTCGGACGCGGGCACCTTGATCTTCGGCAATCCCTTTAACAACCAGGGCTCAGGGATCTATCTGTGGCCGATGTCGGGCGAGTTGCGATCGGTGCTGGTGCCGGGGCGGAACCCGGTAGCCGGCCAAACGGTGCAGGATGTCGAGAGCGGTTTCGTCGCGCCGAACGGCGAAGTAACACTGATGCTCCGGACGAACGTGTCGAACATGATGCTGGTGCGGATGCTGGAAGAACCGTGGGTGATTGCTCAGCATGGCGACCGGCTGAATGTGGAAGCGCCCTGGAACATGATCAATTTCGTAGGCGGGGCACGGCAGGGTCCGGCGCATTTGTTGACGGGCGGCACGTCGAGCACGATCGCCGTGACGGAAGGCGACACGCTGAGGCCTGTGGCGGCCTATGGAGAACGTCTCTTCGGCACACAGATGTTCTTCGGCAGTTCGGTGAATAACTCGACTTGGAATGCGCGGAAGGCGCCGAACGGAGACTTGTACTTCACGAATGGACTCGGCATCGGCCGGGTGCCGGCCGGCGGATCAGCCGCAGAGCTCTTTTTGCGCTTCCCGATCACGCTCGACGGCGTGAGCGTCAACGCGCCGTTCTGGGTGGATGCCAACTCGCGCGGCGATGTTTTCTGGGCGTCCGGTACCGGGGCGGGCGACAACCGCCTCTACCTGACTCGCGACGGCCAGCATCGATTGCTGCTGGCGTATAGCGCCACGGCGGCCACGGCGATGCCGCTGGACGGCCGGATCGCGTCGAACGTGTCGAGCTTCACACTCGATGACGACGGGCGGGTGATGGTATCGATGCAATTCCGTGGTCAGGCGGCGAACACGATTTACTTGTGGAACGGGCAAGCCTGGCAGTTTTTAGCGCGGGCCAACGAAACGCAGATCGCGAACCAAACGGTGACGGCGATCAGCAACGTGCTGCGAGCGGGGGGCAACCGGTTGTTCTCGATGTTCCAGGTGGCCGGAGCGCGCAACATCATCGCGGAATGGAAAGGCTCCGGTTGGGAAGTGGTGCTGAATGACTCCCAGGTGCTGCCTCATGGGCAAGTGGTGAACAGCGTGTCGCTTTTCGACGTGAATCGTTCGGGCGACGTCTTCTTCCAGCACAGCGCAGGGACGCCCTTTCTGCTGGTACGGAAGGGCGACCGCTACTTGCAGGTAGCGAACCTTTTCCGTCCAATGGCCAATGGCGATTACATCATCCGGGTGCTGGGAATCGACTTCCGCGATGACGGCACCGTTTACTTGCTGGCGATAAACAGCGAAGATGAGCAAGTGCTCTATCAAGCCCGGCCCCTTTAATGAGTTTCCCCACTTTGCTGCAGCCTACGGCTGATCGTTTTGCGACCTTGGCCGCCGCGCGGATTCCTACGATGCTTCAGCTGCGCAGCACGCAGCACGTGTACGATCCGACGGCGGGCGATGTGAACTCAGTGACAGAGGTAGAGGGCAAGGAGGTCGTGCTGAAGCATTGGCGCCGCGCCGAGCAACCTTATCGTGACCTGAACCGTTTCGCGACAGACGAGCGGGTGATGCAGCATGTGATCGACCGCGGGCTGTTGCCGATCGTGACGGCGTTGTCGAAGGAGATCATGGGGAAGAGACTGCTGGTGACTCGGAGGCCGGCTCCACGCAAGGGCGATCGCGGAGTGGTGGCGCACTTGGAAGGCTACGGGATTCGGATCGTCATCCATTTTGATTCAGCCAAGGAAGATACGATCGTGGCCTGGGAATGTTTGTATGGGTCGGTTTAGCTGACGAAACGAACCGGGGAGTAATTGATTCGTAAGGGTTTTAGCCTAGTCGCGCCTAGGGTTTCTTGAGGGCCTGGGCGACGGCGAGTTCGTAAAGCGCGAGGGCGCGGTAGTAATCGGCGAGGGCGGAAACCTCGCGGACCTGGGCGTCGGCGGTTTGCAACTCGCGTTGGTTGAGGACAAACAGCGTGCTTTCGCCGAGATCGTAGCGGATGCGTTCCGCGTCTTCCACCTGACGGGTCGCACGGACCTCGGCTTCGAGGACATTGGCGCCTTCATAGGCGGCGCGGACGGCTGAGACAGCATCACGGACCTCGACGGCGATCTGGTCCCGCTGAAACTGAAGACGTTGATCGATCTGGTTGACACGGGTGCGGGCGGCAACAGCTTGGCCGGTGGCAGTGCGGCGCTGGAAGGGCAACTCGAAGACCACGCCGGCACGGAGTTCGTTGGGGCCGCGGGGAACGCGGCGCTCGCCCAGTTCGCGATCGTAGCTGAGGATGAAGTCGAGGCCGGGCAGGCGGCGATTCTCGGCCAGACGCTGATCGAGACGAATCTGATCCTGTTGGGTAGTGAGGCGAGCAACTTCGGGGCGCCGGTTCAGGGCTTCGGCAATGTCCCGTTCGAGCTGATCCTGGTCGATGTTGGAGGGGCGAGGGAAGGCGGGCGGAAGTTGCTCCGGCAAGGCGGTGCGGGGCTGGCCACGGTCATCCCGGTAGAAGAGCGAAAGGTCGAAGGCAGTTTGTTCGACGCCGCGGCGGGCAACGACATATTGCGAGCGGCGCTGTTCGATGATGCGCTTATTGTCGAGGACTTCGAAATTCGGCAGTTGGCCGAGTTCCACTGCGGTTTCGAGGATCTTTTCGCGTTCGACGGCGATGTCGAGGATGGCCTGGGCGACGGCGAAACGGCGTCCGGCCGCGACCCAGTTCCAGTAGCGGGCGGTGGCCGCCTGCAGAATGATGATGCGTTGCTGCTGGATACTGAGGTCGGCCAAACGGCGACCGAGATTGGCCTTCTGGAGTTCGGTGCGGCGGCTGTCGGTGGAGCGATCCCGAAAAAGCGGCTGCCGAAGCCCCGTCCTGTATTCGCCCAGGCCATTGGTGAGGAACTTACCGTCATAGTTGGGGAAGGATCCGGAACCAAGCTGGTAGCTCGAAAAAAATGACGTGCCCCATTGGGCGGTGGGTTGTTCGAAGCCGAAATCGAAGCGGCGAGACTCATAGAAGCCCAAGCTGTTGGTATCGACCGAGCTCCTGAGGACAAGGTCAAATCGACCTTGGGCCGCCAGATAGTCGGCCTCGGCAATCGGAGCTTCCAGCAGAGCAACACGCAGCGGCGGATAGTGCTTTTCCACCGATTGCAGCACTGTCTCAAGCGTTAGGTGTTCGCGGTCCGGCACGTTCGTCATCAAGGGACGAAGCTCGGCGGCCGACGGAAGCTTGACCTGCTGAGCCAGCAGGGAAGCAAGAAGAACGGAGAGGATCACTTCTTGCCTCCCTTGACGTCAGGCTCCTGCTCGGCGACCACGGGGGGGAAGCCGTTGAACTGACGCCAGAGTTCCCAACCCAGGCGCACCTCGCGGAGCAGGATCCAACCATTCGCGCGCACTCCCTGTCGCAGATAGGCGTTCGAGGGCCAGGCATCGTCTTGGGGATCCGGCTCGACGAGGATGCGGAACTTGCCCTTGCCGTCGTCGGTTTGGTCGACCAGAAAAACGCGGCCGCCAAAGGTTCCGACGGCCACACTGGGCCAACCGGAGAACTGGACGGCGGGCCAGCCCTCAAATTGCAGGCGGACTTTGTCGCCTTTGTGCACGAGGGGCGTATCGTTGCCCTTCATATTGAGTTCGACGGTCAGGGTGGCGGAATCGGGAATGAGGATGGCCACCGGATCGCCGGCCTTCAGCAGTTCGCTGCCCGGTTGGGCCAGGAGGCGAAAGATGGTACCGGCTCGCGGAGCGAGGATGGTTTGGGTACTTTGCCGGGCAACGGTAATCTGCATGCGCTTCATTTCCGCGGTGAAGTTCTGTGCGTCTCCGCGGGCGGCGGCGAGGGCGGCTTGAGCATCGTTGATCTGGCGCTGGTAGGCGGTTTCGATGCGGTCCTGGTCGGCTTGCCGGGCGAGGACGTCGTTGCGGTTGGCGGTGAGATTGGCGCGGTAGCGATCGAGGTTGGCGGCGGCGGTCTGATAGGCCTGTTGGGCAACTTCGAGGTCGCGAATGGAGGAGAGACCGCGCTCAACGCTGAGCTTGCGTCGGTCAAGGTTTTGCTGGGCGGCGAGCAGGTCGGCTTCGCCGGCGCGGATCTGTTGCTCGGCGGCAACGCCGCTGGCTTTCGCCATGTCGATTCGGCTGCTGTTTGCGAGCAACTCGTTGCGGCGAGTGAGGTCGAGCTGAAGCAGGCTGCTTTCCAGCGATTTGACGCGGAGATTGGCTTGGTCGAGACGCTGGTTGACGGCGATCTGCTCTTCCTGGCGGCGGAGGAGCACGAGGGGATCGTTGTCCATGATTTCGGCGATCAGGTCGCCGGGTTTGACTTTGGTGCCCTCTACGACGTTCCAACGGCGGATGCGGCCTTCCACGGGGGCGTCGATGTTCTGGCTGCGGTCAATCGGGTTGAGGGCGACGACGCGGCCGTTGCCCGCAACGGTTTGCACCCAGGGTGCGAAGCCCATCGCCATGACGAAGACCAACATGATGACGGCGAGCCAGCGGGCGAGCCACCGTGCGAAGCGGGTGGAGCCAACCAGCCCCAGCGCTGGAAGCGGGTGGGCGGCGCCAACGAGTTCGATGGACGAATTGTGGGTGCTCATGCTGACTCTCCCGCGGTTTCAGGGGTGATGGTGCCGCTACAAAGGGTATAACGCCGGTCGCAGCGATTGAGGACGTCCGGGCGTTGGGAAGCGACGATAAGAGTCCACGGATTGTTGCGGTCAAAGAGGCGGTCGAGGAGCCGGGTGCATTCGGCGATGTCATCGATGGGGTCGAGGATTTCGTCGAGGATCAGCAGGCGAGGACGACCGGCGACCGCGCGAGCAAGCATGAGACGAATCATCTGGCCTTGAGAAAGCGGTAGGCCATTGGTGATGAGTTCTGTTTGTAGTCCCTCCGGAAGAGCTTCGACGTCTTCGAGGAGGCCAGCGAGGCGAAGCGCCTCACGGACGTCGTCGAGGTTGAGGTTGGCGTTGGCGAGACGTACGTTGTCCGCCACGGTTCCCTGAAAGACCTCTGACTGCCGTACCAAGGCAACCTGAGCGCGCAGGTCTTCGAGTTTAAGATCCCGAGCGTCGCGGCCGTCGAACTGGATGACGCCGCTAATGGGAGGGCGCAAACTGTAGATCACGTCAAGCAAAGTGCTTTTTCCAGCACCGCTATTAGCGATGAGGCCGAAACGGCTGCCGGCGGGGACACTCCAGTTGACATCTTTGAGGATGGGATTGAGGCGACCGTCGTGGAAGAAGGTGACATGTTTGAAGTCGACACTCGCACCTTGGGAAGTGGCGGGGAGGCTTTCATTCCCTGATTTTTCGAGAGGCAGATCAGTAAAGTAGCCGAGCTTGTCGACGGCAGCAAGAAGATCGTAAAAGTTCTCAAGCTGTTTACCGAGCTTGGCGATTCCGGAGAGCACGACGGTGACGATGAGTTCGGCCGCCACTAACTGGCCGACCGTCAGTCGTTGTTCAATGACGAGATAACCGCCGGCTCCGAGGAGAGCCGCGGTGCCGATGGCTTGCAGCGAAACAGCACCGACGCTTTGCCGAAGAAGCACGCGGAAGTGCTGAGCGCGGTACTTGAGATAACTTGTGGCCAGGACGTTGGCCCGGCCGACGGCGTAGGCCTGTCCCCCTGAGCTTTTGAACGTGGTGGGGTGGCGGGCGAGCTCTTCGAGCCACGCTGCCATGTTGTACTTGGCCTTCGACTCCCGAACGGCGGTTTTGAGGGCTCCGGATCCGAGCGGCACCAGAATCACGACGACGGCGACGATGAGGATCAGGTCGAAGGCTAGCAGGATCGGGTCATAGGCGGCCATGACGGCCAAGCCAACTGCCGTTTGAATGACGAGGGTGAGGCCGTCTACGATGAGAACAGCCCCGGCTTTCTGCACGGTGGCGACTTCGAAGAAGCGGTTGACGAGCTCCGGCCCGTAGCCTTTATCGAAGCCATCCATGCGCACGTGAAGGAGGCGGTAGACGACATCGGTAACGATGCGGACGAAGACTCGCCGCTGCAGGACTTCCACGATGTACATGCGCATGATGTAGAGGAAACCCGAGAGGGAGAGCCCAGCGAGAACGAGGGCCACGAGCACCACCAGGGGCTGCATCAGGGTGCCAAAGGCGATGGTATTGACCAGCGATTGGGTGGCTATAGGAACAACCAGGGAAAGGGCGCCAATGGCGACCGAATAGATAAAGGCGACCAGAAGATCGCGGCGCTCAGTCTCCATCCAGCTGAGGAGGCGGCGTAGAGGATGTGCCCCGTGCCAGGGTTGGTCAAGGTCGGGGTTGAGTCTTTTCACCGGTTGTCTCCAGAGGATTCAGATGCACAGAGCCATACAGTAGGATTCTTTAATATGATGGTTCCTGCAGTATAAGTCATTTGTTTTTTTCTGGTTAGAATGTTCTCTTGGATAACGACTAAAAACAAATTATACTGCGGGGTATCTCGTAGTTAGCTTCCGACTCTCATTTTTGTACGCGCTTGGTACCCGTTTTCTGTTATATTAAAGAATCTAAACCTGATTAGTCAACCGGTTTGACGCCCAGATTGAGAGTTCTAGAGAAGAGATAAGGGAAATACCGATGCCCTCACGATCCTTTGTCACCAAAGAAATGGCCAATCTGATGGGAGTGCTGGCGCATCCGCACCGCATCCGGATCGTCGAGGAGTTGCGCGCCGGGGAAATGGACGTCAACAGCCTGCAGACGATCCTCGAAGTGAGTCATTCCCGGGTTTCGCAGCACCTTTCCGTCTTACGATCTCATCGGGTGGTGGTGGAGCGCCGGGAGGGCCGCTACGTTTTTTATCGGCTCTTGCAGCCGAAGATGGCGAAGTGGTTGCTGGAAGGCTTTGAGTTTCTGGCGGCGGAGGTCCATTACGGGACGGAGATTCGCGAGGCGCTAGACAAGACTCGCGAGATGTGGGCACCGGGCGAGCCGGCGCGTGGCGGGGCCGGAGTGGCGATCGGCAATCCGCGGCCTCACGAAAAAGAGAGCTAGAGACCGAGCTTGTAGGCTTCACGTTTAGTGAGGCCGTAACGCTGAGCGATTTGCTTGGCGGCTGCACTCGGGGCATGTCCGGCGGTGATGAGCGCCTGGTAGTCGCGCTTTAAGTCTTCCTCGGCCGGGGGTGGCTCGGCACCACGTTCAGCTTTTCCAATCAACAAAGTGATTTCACCGCGTTCGGTTACGGACTTGGCCAGATCCGCAGCCGCGCCAACCGCAAACTCCTCGTGCAACTTGGTGAGCTCCCGGGCAACCACCACCGGGCGGTGAGGCATCGCGGCGGCGATGTCGGCGAGGGTTTCGCGGATGCGATGAGGCGCTTCATAGAAAATCAGGGTCGCGTCAAGAGTAGCCAAGTGGTCAAGGGTCCGGCGGCGGGCGCCAGATTTCGGTGGCAGAAAGCCGCCGAAGTAAAAGGCGTCGGTGGGCAGGCCGGAAGCGCAGAGGGCAGTGGTTAGGGCCGATGCACCGGGAATCGGGACGACGTTGATACCGCGGCGACACGCCTCGCGTACGAGGGGGAAGCCGGGATCGGAGATCAGAGGCGTGCCGGCGTCGGAGACCAGAGCTACGGATTCACCAGCTTCCACGCGATCGAGTAAATGGTCGAGCTTTTGGCGTTCGTTGTGTTCATGGAGGCTGGTGGTGGGGGTCTGAATTCCGTAGTGGTGGAGAAGCTTTACCGTTTGCCGGGTATCCTCGCAGGCGATTGCGGCGACTTCTGCAAGAACTTTAGCCGCCCGGAATGTTAGATCGCCCAGGTTTCCAATTGGCGTGGCCACGATGTAGAGAGTTCCCGGCATTTGCCGATAGTACCCTAGAAGGACGATTTCGGGTTGCCGGTCGCCCAGTGAGAGTGCAGTGGGAACCTGGGGCGAAAGATTCGTTTGCCGTTTTGGAACTTTGTAATAAGATATGAAGAACGAAGAAAGACCTTACATTTCAGCTGCTTGCTGAAGCTAGCTTGAGATTGGCCGATGGACCTGGGAACGATGGCGATGGATAACACAGTGACGAGCCAACCGGCAGTAGATGGAATGACGGCGACGCCGTCGTATTACAGCTGGGCACCGGAAGGCAAGCCAATCCAGGTTCACTTGGACTTCGATGTAATTGACCGCATGTCGGCGGAGATTATGCGCGGTTTCGGATCGGTGCCGAAGCGCGGAGCCGAAGTGGGCGGGGTATTGCTGGGGACGGTGGATAGGTCGCCTAAGTTGGTGGTTCAGATCCACGATTTTGTCGTGGTGAACTGTGATTATCGACGCGGGCCTTCCTACCAATTGACGGATGCGGATACGCTCGCGTTTTCCGAGACCGTCGCGAAGGCAACCCAGGCGGGCGATCGCAATTTGCGGCCGATCGGATACTTTCGCAGTCATACACGCGATGGCATGGGTCTGACGGACGAGGACCTGCAGCTTTTTTCAAACTTCTTCCCGGATCCGACCAGCGTCATGCTGCTAGTGCGCCCGTTTGCGACCAAGGTGAGCCAAGCTGGTTTCTTTTTTGAGGAGAACGGGCAGATCCGCAGCGATGCGACTTACTTGACGTTTCCCTTCCGGAGGCGTGAACTCGGTGGCGGCGCAATTGGTGACAATCCCCGCCAGGCGGAGACGCTGATGGGGGTGGAAGCCGACGCTCCCTCGGTGAAAGAGCCGATTCCGATTCGCGAAACGCCCAAACCGGTGGCGACTGGACCAATCGCCGTACCGGTGTCCGAACCTGAACCGGCGGCACCTCCCAGCACGACGGACAATCGACGCCTCTTCGGTAATCGCGACGAATCTTCATCCGGCTTCACCCCGAGTTTCGACATCACGGCCTCAACGCAGCGTGAGATCCCAGGGGTAACGCCTTCCTTCACCGGCAGTGGACCCGGTTTTGGAGCTTCACCTTCGTTTGGTTCGACCGAGGCTTCGCAGAAGATTAAGCGCAGTTGGGTTTGGCTGCCTCTCTCCTCGATCTTTCTGTTACTTGGCGTTCTCGTTGGTTTCTTGATCGCGGTGACGATTAAGCGCCAGAACAACGCCGTCCCTCTCTCGGCTTATAGTCTTTCGCTGGCTGTCCAGCAGGAGCCCGAGGCGATCCATGTCACCTGGGATCGGGCGGCCATTCCCGTGACGATCGCGACTCGGGGCGTCCTCCACATTCAGGACGGCGATTTCTATAAAGCGGTTGAGCTGAAGCCGGCTGATTTACAGACGGGTAGCGTCGTAATCCGTAACATACGCAGCAACGTCACGCTCCGGTTAGAGGTGTTCCTGTTGGAACGCAACAGCATCACCGAAGTGCGCGTCGTGAAAAGCGAAACTCCCTCCAATTAGTCGAGGCATTCGTGCTATCCTCACGGATGCCCAGGCGATCTCGCGGCTTTCGCGAGGATGCTTTTTTTAGGACCTACCCCCCACAAACGCCTCAATGAGGTGATCGCCCTCGTGTTTCTTGCGAGCGGCCTCTATATCTTCCTGAGTCTGATTTCCTACCAGAGCACTGACCCGTCGTGGAATGCAGTGTCCAGCGTGGTTCGCGCTGAGAATCTGATGGGCCGGATTGGGGCCCATATCGCAGATCTGTGCTTCCAGATCCTGGGTCTAGCAAGCTTTGTTCTACCCCCCTTGTTCGCGATGCTGGGCTGGAAGTGGCTTCGCTCGGCACCGATTGAGACTCCATGGGCCAAACTCTGCGGCGCGGCGATGTTGATCGGCGCAGGTTCGGTCGCCTTGTCGCTGGCGCCCAGCCTGCGAATGTTCGCGTCGAACATTCCGGCGGGCGGCTTGGTAGGCTTCCTCTTTGCTGATTACCTGATCGATGCGATGAACGTAGATCGGAAGAGCA
>JALHNI010000083.1 GCA_022843605.1 Bryobacter sp. | reverse complement strand
AAGGAGAGGAGGAGGCGGGAATCCATCTTTACGCCTTCAGTCTATCGCGGATGCCATATAAGATATGGGACATGCTGATGCGCTGGGCGGCGTGCCTGATTCCGGTGTTGGCGGTTGCCGCCGACTTCAATCGCGAGATTCGACCGATCCTTTCGGATCGCTGTTTTTCCTGTCACGGACCTGACGAGGCGAACCGCAAAGCGAAGTTGCGGCTGGACACCGAGGCCGGTGCTCGCGCGGCATTGCGCGTAGGGGCGGCTGGTGTGCCCCTGCTGATTGAGCGGGTTTCCACCGAACGGAAAGGCTTGCGGATGCCGCCAGTGTCAGCGGGCGCCGGACTGTCGGCGCGCGAAGTGGCGTTGCTGAAGCAATGGGTGGGTGAGGGCGCGAAGTGGGAAAAGCATTGGAGCTTTATTCCGCCGGCGCGGCCGGCGCTGCCCGGAATCGACGCGGCGATTGAGGCGCGGCTGAAGCGGGAGGGATTGTCGTTCTCGCCGCCGGCGGCGAAGTCCACCTTGTTGCGGCGGGTTTCGCTGGATTTGACGGGTTTGCCGCCGACGCCTGAGGAGGCGGAGGCGTTTCTCAAGGACGAGTCGCCGCAAGCTTATGAGCGCGTGGTGGACCGGCTATTGGTATCGCATCGCTACGGAGAGCGGATGGCGATGCGGTGGCTGGATGCGGCGCGGTATGCGGATACGAATGGGTATCAGACGGACGCGGAGCGGTCCATGTGGCGGTGGCGCGACTGGGTGATTGCGGCGTTCAACAAGAACATGCCGTTCAATCAGTTTACGGTGGAGCAGCTAGCCGGCGACTTACTGCCGAATGCGACGCGGGACCAGATCATTGCCACGGGATTCAATCGGAATCATCGGGCAAATGGGGAAGGTGGCAGCATCGGCGAGGAGTTCTTGGTGGAGTACGCCATTGACCGGGTGGAGGCGACGTCGACCGTGTGGTTGGGGCTGACGCTCGGTTGCGCGCGCTGCCATGACCATAAGTATGATCCGTTTACGCAGCGCGAGTTCTATTCCATGTTTGCCTTCTTCAACAACCTGCCGGAGAAGGGGAAGGTGTTTAAGTACGGGAATTCGCCGCCGATGATTACTGCGCCGACGCAGGACCAGGAAAGTAAGTGGGCCGTTCTCACCGCGGCGGCGGAACAAGCGGAGCGTCAGTTGAAGGACCTGGCCCCGGAGATTGCCAAGTCGAGGGTGGCTTGGGAGAAGCGGGCCGCTGGTATACCGGACTGGACTCCGCAGCGTAAGTTGATCTGGCAGGGCGGGGCCGAGCCGATGGAGTTTGACGGGAAGAAGGTGAAAGACGCGGGCGATGTGGCCTCGCTCGGCTACTATGACCACTTCACGTTGGCGGCCTGGGTAAAGCCCGAGGCGGCGGACGGGGCAATTTTGAGCCGGGCGATCGATAAAGAAGAGGAATCGGGCTATGGCGTGTATTTGCGCCAGGGGAAGATTCAGGCGAACTTCATTCTGCGTTGGCTCGATGACTGTTTGCGGGTGGAGAGCGCAGAAGCGCTGCCCTTGGGTAAGTGGGCACATGTCGCGGTGACCTACGACGGATCGCGTGAGGCGAAGGGGATTCGCATTTACGTGAACGGGTCGCCCGTGAAAATGAAGGTGGTGGTAGACGACCTGAATCAGGACTTTGCCACGAAGGAGCCGTTGCGGATCGGCGGCGGAAGCGGGTTACGCTTTACCGGAACGATTCGCGGGGCACGCATTTATCAGGATGACTTGACGCCGGACGAAGTGGGAGTACTGGGCGCCGCTCGAAGTGTCGCCGAGATACTGGCTTCGACGGATCGTACTGCGGCAGAGCAGCATAAGGTGGAATGGAGTCACTTGGACGCGCATGCCGTCCCGGGGCAGACGGCGGCTTGGAAAAGTTACTGGAAGACGCGCGACGAACTGCGCGAGTATACGGCGACGTTGCCGACCGTGATGGTGATGCAGGAGCGGCCAGACGTTCGGGACGCGCATATTCTGAGGCGGGGCGCTTACGATCAGCCGGGAGAGAAGGTTGGCCGGGCTTTGCCGGCAGTGCTGACGACGGGGAACGTGACCAATCGGTTGGAACTTGCGAAGTTCATCGTGGGCCGGGAGAACCCGTTGACGGCGCGAGTGACGGTGAACCGGCTTTGGCAGATGCTGTTCGGCGTAGGGATTGTGAAGAGCGTGGAAGATTTTGGATCGCAAGGCGAATGGCCGACGCACCCCGAGTTACTCGACTGGCTGGCACTCGAGTTTGTGGATTCGGGTTGGAATGTAAAGCAGATGCTGAAGACGATGGTGATGAGCCGGACCTATCAGCAGGGCGCGCGAGTGACGCCAGAGCTGTTGGCGAGAGATCCGGAGAACCGGCTCTATGCGCGGGGGCCGCGGTTCCGTTGGCCGGCGGAGGTGGTGCGCGATCAGGCGTTGTCGGTATCGGGTCTGCTGGTGGAGAGGGTGGGTGGTCCATCGGTGAAGCCATATCAGCCCGCAGGATTGTGGAAGGAGTTGTCTGGTGGAGAGGACTACCATCGTGACAGCGGCGAGGCGCTTTACCGACGCAGCTTGTATACGTATTGGAAACGTGCGGTGCCGCCGCCGGGAATGATGACCTTTGACGCCGCCGGCCGTGAGGCTTGCGTGGTGCGGGAGAATCGCACGAATACGCCGCTACAGGCGCTGGCGCTGATGAATGACGAAGCTTACCTGGAAGCGGCGCGGAAGTTGGCGGAGCGGATTCTGCGCGAGGGCGGCACGACAGAGCCGGATCGTTTGCGGCGAGGTTTTGCGCTGGCTCTCTTGCGACCGCCGAGCGCGCGTGAGACGACGGTGCTGTTGTCGAGTTTGCATCACTATCGCGACCGGTACCAGACGGACCCGGCAGCGGCGGCGAAGTTACTCGCCTACGGCGAATCGAAAACGGCGGTCGAGTTGGCGAAGCCGGAGTTAGCCGCTTGGACGATGTTAGCCAGCATGATTCTGAATTTAGACGAAACGGTGACTAAGGAATGAACACACTAACCAGGCGGCATTTCTTCGGGCGCGGCGCCCATGGTTTGGGGATTGCGGCGTTGGGATCACTGATGAACCAGGATCTGCGCGCTGAGGCTACGTTCCCGAATTTCACGCCAAAGGCGAAGCGCGTCATCTACCTGTTTCAAAGCGGCGCTCCTGCGCAGCATGACTTGTTCGATTGGAAGCCGAACCTGGCAAAGTTACGCGGCCAGGAACTGCCGGATTCGGTGCGCCAGGGTCAACGGTTGACGGGCATGACGGCGACGCAGGCGAGTTTTCCGATTGCGCCGACGATGTACGAGTTTAAGCAACATGGGCAGAGTGGCGCATGGATGAGTAATCTGCTGCCGCACTTGGCGAAGAAGGCCGATCAACTTACCTTCATCAAGAGCATGCACACGGAGGCGATCAACCACGATCCGGCGATTACATTCTTCCAGACCGGGTTTCAACTGGCCGGGCGTCCTTCGATCGGTTCGTGGCTGGCGTATGGGCTGGGGAGTGACAACAAGGACCTGCCGGCGTTTGTCGTGATGGTTTCGCAAGGTACGGGCAATGTGGCGGATCAGCCTTTGTATGATCGGCTGTGGGGTTCGGGATTCCTGCCGACGCGTTATCAGGGTGTGAAGTTCCGGTCGATCGGTGATCCGGTGTTGCACATACAGGATCCGGAGGGGCTGGACCGCGCGGGTCGCCGGCGTTTTGTGGATGACTTAGCCAAGCTGAATGAGATGAAGCTCGAGGACTACGGCGACCCGGAGATCGGGACGCGGATTGCCCAGTATGAAATGGCGTACCGCATGCAGGCGTCCGTGCCGGACTTACTCGATTTGAAGCAGGAGACGAAAGCGACGCTCGACCTGTACGGGCCGGAAGTGAGCCGTCCGGGGACGTTTGCTTACAATTGCCTGCTGGCACGCCGGTTGGCGGAACGCGGTGTGCGGTTTATTCAACTGTTTCACCGTGGGTGGGATCAGCACAATACTTTGCCGAAGCAGTTGCCGGGGCAGTGCCGGGATACGGATCAACCGTCGGCGGGATTGCTTGAGGACTTACAGCAACGCGGTTTGCTGGACGATACGATCGTGGTATGGGGCGGGGAATTCGGCCGGACGGTGTACTGCCAGGGTAAGTTAACGGCCGACAACTACGGGCGCGACCATCATCCGCGGTGCTTTACGATGTGGATGGCCGGGGGTGGTGTAAAACCGGGCATCACGCACGGGGCGACGGACGATTTCTCCTACAACATCACCACGGATCCGGTGCACGTTCATGATTTGCACGCAACGATTCTGCACTTACTCGGTGTCGATCACAAGCAATTGACTTTCAAGTACCAGGGACGCCACTTCCGGTTGACGGATGTGCATGGCAACGTGATAAAGGCGGTTTTGAGCTAGGCGTTAATGAGGGACGGCGACCAGGTCGAGGCCGAGCGTGGCGTCGTTGGACGGAAGCCCTTCAAAGACCAATAAGGTGCTGGCGGGTGGAGCTTTGCCGGTGTAGTAACTACCACGAACGGCGCGGTATTCCTCGGTGGCTTTGCCGGTAAGCGAATAGCCGCAGGCGAAGGCGACCTGATCGAAGGCGGCGTTGGTGGAGTCGAGCATTTTCTTGAGGCGATCCATCATGAGGCGCATGGCCGGCTGGTCAAGTCCGAAGGACTGCTGGGTGGTGGTGAAGACGAGCTTCGGCGCGTTCACTTTGACGACTTGAGTGTAGGCGGCTGATTTCGGCAGTCCTTCCGGATTCAGATACTCAACGGGAGCGGCGGGCGGGGCATTGAGCCGGCCGACACCCTCGCATTCGGTGAGGCTGGGTCCGGTGACGCGCTGTACCTGGACGATGGTCTGAATGGCCTTGGGGAACGCGCCCGTGAGGCGTGATTGCAGGTCGGAGACGCCTTCCAATTGACTAACGAAACAGGTGACGCGCAGCATGTCGGCGCTGGCGGCTTTGGCGGCGAGGTCGAGGTTGCTGACGGACTCGCCGAAGACTTCCGAGAGCGGCCTCGGCTTGTCGACGGTGGCGCGCACCATCTGGCCGGAAAAAAACGCCAAGCCGGAGGGATTGACTGGCTTCTTATCGAGGTAGACGGCTTCCAGCAGCACCTGAGCACCCTCCAGGGGCAGGGCGCCAACAAAGATTGTGCTGACGGCGGGCAGGGGTTGGTGCGCTTCGGTGAGGACGTCGCTGACGATGTTGGGAATGCGGCGCAGGTCACCATTGCCGGCGACAAAGGCGCGTAGCTTAATGATTGACCCGCCTTTGGCTGCGGAGCGAATCGCCTTGAGTGCGTCGCGGGTTTGCTGGGAGAGCAGGCCTTTGGTGGAGAGCGGGGAGACGGCGAAGCTCAAGCGCGCGGTCTCAGCGGCGATGGCGTTGGGCGGATCCGGCAGCACTTCGAGCGTTTGGGTGATTTCGGGCGGTTCTTTCTTGCCCTTCTTCTTTTTCTGAGCGGGTAACGAGCCCGCCAGCGAGAGAACGATCAAGCCGGCAACAAGGATGCGCATCACTGGGGAAGATTCTATCAAAGGAGGGACGTCTTGTTGATTGGATGGTGTTGGGTGAGCCAATAAGCAATAGGATTGACACTGGGTGGGCCAATGTGTTGGAATTCTGGTGAACTGGCATGATCCAATTACCGCCCCTCGAAGCCAATTCCAGCATTCCACTCTACCGGCAACTCTATGCTGGTATTCGGGATGCGATTCAGACGGGCTTGCTGCGGCAGGGTGACCAGATTCCGCCAACGCGGGAATTGGCCCAGTTGGCTGGGGTGAATCGCGCCACGGTTGCCGCAGCCTACGAGCTTTTGGAGAGCGAAGGGCTCATTCGCGGACACGTGGGGCGCGGCAGTTTCGTGCTCGGCAGTGGCGATAAGCCGCGAACTCGCGAGGCGGATTTAATCAGCTTCGCGACCTCTCGCCCGGCTGAACAGTTGTTTCCCATGCAAAGTTTTCGGGCCACGGTGAACGACGTATTGGCCGATGGGCGGTTATCGAGCATTCTTCAACTCGGTGCGCCGGCCGGCTATGCGCCGTTGCGTCGCTGGCTTCGCGAGGCATCGGGATTGGCGACTCCGGCGGACGAGGTGATGGTGACGAGTGGCTGCCAGCAGGCGCTGGATTTGATCCAACGCTCCATGTTGTCGCCGGGCGATACGGTGATGGTGGAAGATCCGGTCTACCCCGGGTTGAAGAATGTTTTTGAACGGGGCCGGCTCCGGCTGGTGCCGATGCCGTTGGGTGCGGATCATGTCGACCCGGCGCAAGTGGAGCGGCTGATCGCCGCGGAACGGCCGCGGATGATTGTCGTGACGCCGGATTTCCAGAATCCGACCGGCGCATCAATGCCGGTGGAGACGCGGCGGCGCGTGGCACTGGCGGCGGCCAGGGCCCAAACGCCGATTATCGAAATCGATCTCTACCGCGATTTGCGCTATGAGGGCGAAGCATTGCCGACTTTGAAGGAAATGGCGCCCGAGGCCGAAGTACTGCTGTTGCGCAGCTTCTCGAAGATCGCTTTTCCGGGATTGCGGATTGGCTGGGTGTTGGGGCCGCAGCCGTTGATCGCTCGGCTCGTTGAAGCGAAGCAGTGGGCGGATTTGCATTCGGATCAGCTGTCCCAGGCGATTCTGTTGCGTTTTGCCGAGTCCGGACGATTGCAGCGGCATCTCGAACAGATGATTGGTGCGGGCCGCGAGTGTCTGGCTGCCGCGATGGAAGGTTGCGAGCGGGAACTGCCGCCGGGCACGCGGTACACGCGTCCGCAGGGTGGGATGAATCTTTGGGTAACGTTGCCCGAGCCGCTGGACGCGACGGAGCTGCTGCCGGTGGCCGAACGCGAAGGGCTGACCTATTTGCCGGGAAGACATTTCCAGATTGAGGCGCGCGCGAGCGGTCAACTTCGGTTGAGCTTTGCGGGATTGCCGCCGGCGTCGATTCGCACGGGTCTGGCGGCGCTGGGTCGCGCGGTGCGAAGTGAGTTGGAGCGGATGCGGACAGTGGAGCGGCCAACGCCGGCCACCGCGATGGTCTAAAGAGTTTTTGAGGAAAACAGAGGAGCAGGAAAATGATTTTGACTGAGTCGTTTCGATTGAAGTCCGGTTTGGCGGAGATGCTGAAGGGCGGCGTGATCATGGACGTCACGAATGCGCAGGAAGCTCTGATTGCCGAGAAGGCGGGCGCGACGGCGGTGATGGCGCTGATCAAAGTGCCGTCCGATATCCGGAAGGAAGGCGGCGTTGCCCGCATGTCACCGATCTCGAAGATCCGCGAGATCATGGCCACGGTGTCGATTCCGGTGATGGCGAAGTGCCGCATTGGCCATTTGGCCGAAGCGCGGGTGTTGGAAGCGCTCGGCGTCGACTACATCGACGAGAGCGAAGTGCTGACGCCGGCCGATGACGAGAACCATGTCGATAAGCGCCACTTCCGCGTACCGTTCGTTTGCGGCGCGCGCAACCTGGGCGAAGCTTTGCGCCGTATCGGTGAGGGCGCGGCGATGATCCGTACCAAGGGCGAAGCCGGTTCCGGCAACATCGTCGAGGCCGTGCGGCACATGCGTTGCATTCAGCGTGAGATGAAGCAACTTACGGTGCTTTCGTCGGACGAACTGATGGCGGAAGCCAAGAAGCATCAGGCTCCTTTTGAGTTGATCGAATACGTGGCACAGCATGGTAAGCTGCCGGTGCCCAATTTCTCGGCGGGCGGCATCGCGACGGCGGCGGATGCGGCGCTGGCAATGATGCTGGGTGCCGAGGCCGTGTTCGTTGGATCGGGAATCTTCAAGTCTTCCGATCCGGAGCGGTTCGCGAAGGCCGTGGTGAAGGCGACGACGTATTGGAACGATCCGGTGAAGGTGCTGGAAGCCAGTGAAGAGCTGCCGGATGGCATGCCGGGGCTGGACATTCGCCAACTGGAAGAGAGCCAGTTGATGGCGACCCGTGGTTGGTAAGAAACGAGTCGGAGTCCTCGCGCTGCAGGGCGACTTTGCGAAACATGCAGAGTCGCTCGAGCGCGCGGGCGCCGAAGCGGTGGAAGTCCGCACGAGAGAGGCCCTTGAGGGAGTCGACGCGCTGGTGGTGCCGGGTGGCGAATCGACGACGATGTTAAAGCTGATCGGCTATGAAGACCTTTGGGAGCCATTGCGTGCATTTGGGCAGAAAAAGCCGATCTTCGGTACTTGCGCGGGCGCGATCTTGCTGGCCAAGCACGTACTCAATCCGACTCAGGTATCCTTAGACCTCGTGGATTTGGATGTCGAGCGGAATGCGTATGGACGGCAGTTGGATAGCCACATCGCCCAGTTGGAACTGGAAGGAAGCCCGCTCGAAGCCGTCTTCATTCGTGCGCCGATTATCCGGCGGGTGGGAGCGGGCGCCCAGGTATTAGCGACTCACAACGGCGACCCGGTGCTGGTGACGGAAGGCAAACACATGGTCGCGACATTTCATCCGGAGCTGACTTGCGATCCACGGGTTCACGAGATCTTTTTAAGGCGGGTATGACGGGCGGGCGCGCAGCCGGGACACCGGCGGAAATGCCGCGCGTATTGTTCGTTTGTCTTGGCAATGTCTGCCGCAGCCAGATGGCGGAGGCCTTCGGCCGGGCGTTGGGCGTGGGGGTGTTCGAGTCGGCCAGCGCCGGCTTGACGCCGGGAATGATGGTGGATCCGGTGACCAAGCAGGTGATGGCCGAGAAGGGGCTGAATCTGGAGATGCAGTTTCCCAAGTCCATCTCCCTGGCCGCCACGAAAGGCGCCGATCTGGTGGTGAACATGAGCGGCTATCCGCTGCCGCCGGGCATCAAGTGGCCCACCGTCGTTTGGAACGTTCCGGACCCCCATACGCGTCCGCTGAACGTGCACCGGGATGTGCGGGATCTGGTGGAGCGGCTGGTGATGCAACTGGTGCTGCAGTATCGGACGCAGCGCCGCTAAGGCTATGCTCAGGTAAGTGGATTTTCTTGCACGCGCGCTCGATGTCGCGCACACCCTTGGCCTGCGGCAGCCCACCGCGCGGTTGCTGCTGGGCGGAGTCTCTTCGGATGTGGCACTGATTGAGGACTGCGATCAGCGGTTCGTCGTCAAACAGTCGATTCCCAATTTACGAGTGAAGGCGGATTGGCCGGTGCATCCCAGCCGGATCTGGCGCGAAGTGGATGCGTTGCGCGCGATCGCTCCGGCTTTGCCGGCGGGGGCCGTTCCGGCGGTGGTTTACGAGGCACGGGACGAGTATCTGTACGCGATGACCGCCGCGCCGGCGGGGGCGGATTCCTGGAAAGCGCAATTGCTGGCGGGTGAGATCGACGTGGCGCTGGCCGGCTACATCGGCGCGGTGCATGCGGCGATTCTGCGTCTGCCGAACCCGAGGCCGGAGTTTGACGACATCACGTTTTTCGAAGAACTGCGGATCGACCCGTACTATCGCTTTACGGGAGCGCAGCATCCGGACTTGCGGGAGCACTTTGAGGGTGCGGCCGAAGCTTGCCGGCGTCATCGCCGGGCGCTGGTGCACGGAGATTTTAGCCCGAAGAACATCATGGTCGGCCAAGGCGCGGCGATGATCCTGGACTGGGAGTGCGTGCACTGGGGCGATCCGGCGTTCGACACTGGTTTTCTGCTGAATCACCTGTTACTAAAGGCGATTCATCGCCCGCAGGATGCGCCGCTGCTGGCTCGGGCGGCGATGGCCTATTTGGATGCGGTGGAAGCGGTGCCGTTTGCGGACACGATGGTGCATCTGCCGTTGCTGCTGCTGTGCCGGGTGGATGGCAAGTCGCCGGTGGAGTACATCACTTGTGAGACGGTGCGGGCGGCGATTCGGGCGTATGCGCGGGGATTGCTGAAGGCCCCGCCGCGTTCGGCGAAGGAATTGTTTGAAAGGCTTGCATGAAGATACAGCGTATTGCGGGGCTCGAGATTTTGGATTCGCGGGGACGGCCGACCGTGGCCGCGATCTGCGAACTGGGCGACGGCACGCGGGTGCAGGCGCATGCTCCGAGTGGCGCATCGACCGGCAAGCATGAGGCGCACGAATTGCGCGATGGCGACCCGGCCTGGTACGCGGGCCGGGGCGTGCGGACCGCGGTGGCGAACCTGAATCAAGTGTTGGGTCCGGCGGTGGTTGGCTTGAATGCGTTCGACCAGGGTGCGGTAGATCGAGCGCTTTGTGCCGCGGATGGCACTGCGAACAAGAGCCGTCTCGGGGCGAATGCCATTCTGGCGGTGTCGTGCGCGGTGGCGCGTGCGGCGGCTGCGGCGCAACGTGTGCCGCTCTGGCGGAGCCTGATGGACAATCGTCCGGCGGCGATGCCGTTGCCGATGGTGAATATTCTCTCGGGTGGTTTGCACGCGGGGGGCAACATCGAGTTTCAGGATTTTCTGGTGATGCCGCACGGGGTGGTGGGGTATCCGCAGCAACTGGAGGCGATCGTCCGGGTGCATGCGATGACGAAGCAGATCCTGGACGAGCGTGGACTCGTGACGACGGGCGTGGCAGACGAAGGCGGTTGGGGGCCAAGGCTGGAGTCGAACGAGCAGGCGATTGAAATTTTGACTGAGGCCATTGGCCGTACCGGGTTCGAGATGTCGATTGCCCTGGATGTGGCGTCCTCGCACTTCTATCGGGACGGGCAGTATCACCTGGCGACGGAGGGCCGCACCTTGACCGCCGAGGGCATGGCGGATCTGTTGGCCGACTGGAGCGCGCGGTATCCGATCCGTTCGGTGGAGGATGCGCTCGAAGAAGACGACTGGGCGGGTTGGCGCACGGTGACGCAGCGTCTGGGCGACCGCCTGCAGTTAGTGGGCGATGACTTCTTCACGACGAACCTGGAGCGGGTGAATCGGGGCATTGCCGAGGGTTGCGCGAATGCGGTGCTGGTGAAGATGAACCAGATCGGGACGATTTCGGAGACGTTGGCGGTGATCGACCGTGCTCGGGAAGCCGGTTACCGGGCCGTGATTTCGGCCCGAAGCGGCGAGACGGAAGATAGCTTTTTGGCTGACTTGGCGGTGGCGAGCGGGGCAGGGCAGATCAAGATCGGTTCGATTACGCGGTCCGAACGGTTGGCGAAGTACAACCGGCTACTGGAGATCGATGCCTGGGAATTTCTCGCGAATGTCTAGCGGTCATGTTATACGTAATGTATAACGCATGCAGTTGGAATGGGACGGTGCGAAAGACGAGGCGAATCAGCGGAAGCATGGCGGCTTGAGTCTTTCAACCGCGTCATTCGTCTTTACCGACCCCGCCATGCTGCTAAGGAAGGACCGCATCGTTGCCGGTGAGGAGCGCTGGCATGCGATCGGCGTGGCCAACGGGGCGTTGATCGTGGTCGTTCATGTATACCGGGAGGATCGCTCGAATGGCGAAGAAATTATCCGCATCATCTCAGCCCGCGCAATTGATTCGCGCGAGCGCCGAATCTATTTGGAACAAGCCGCTGACTAGTCAGCAGAAGCGGGTGACCGGGGCGATCGCCAAGCGGCAACGTTTGGGTGACGATTCTCAGGTCGACTACTCAGACATTCCAGCCTTTACCGATCAGCAACTCGCTGAATTTCGGCGTCCCGTGAAGAAGTTGGTGGCAGTCCGTTTAGACGCCGATGTACTCGATTGGCTAAAGAAGTATGGCGCTGGATATTCCACCCGCATCAATCAATTGCTTCGCTCCGTGATGGTCCAGGAGCGTTAGCCGATCGCCGCCCTTGGCTGCGACAGAGCTACACTAGAGCTTCAATGCGACTTGGAGTGCTGGGATTGGGATTTATGGGCGCGACCCACATACGCGCTCTTCACGGAATCGAAGGGGTGACGCTGGCGGCGATCTCCAGTTCTGACCCGAAGAAGCTCGCGGGCGACCTGAGCTCCGTGGGCGGGAATCTGGGTGAAGGATTTGCCACGCTCGACTTCTCCGGCGTTGCCAAGCATACGCACTGGGGGGAGATCCTTGAGGACCCCACAATCGATGCGGTGGATGTCTGTTTGCCGACCCACCTGCACGCCCCCGCGACGGAAGCCGCATTGCGCGCCGGTAAGCACGTCCTGGTGGAAAAGCCCATGGCGTTGGACTTCGAGACGGCTAATGGGCTGGTTGCCCTGGCGAAGGAGCAAGGCCGCATTCTGATGGCGGCGCAGGTGTTGCGTTTCTTCCCGATGTACCGCCAGATGGCGGATTTGGTGCGGTCCGGTTCACTGGGGCCGGTGAGAGCGGCGACGTTCCGCCGCCGCTGTGCCGCGCCGCCCTGGGCGGCCTGGATGCAGGACAAATCCGTGAGCGGCGGCGGCGTGTTTGACCTGCTGATTCACGATGTCGATATGGCGCTGCATCTATTCGGAACGCCTGCGGCCGTGTCGGCTACCGGACGCGAGGCACTGGCTTCGTATGTCGATACGATTGACGGTCAGCTCTACTACGACGGCATGGACAGCGTGACGGTGGCCGGCGGTTGGCACCACGGAGCATTTCCGTTCTCCATGGAGTACACGATTGTGGCCGATGGCGGGACGATTGAGTACAGCTCGGCTTCCGGCAAGGATCCGCAGGTGTACCGGCCCGGGCTGGAGCCTGAGTCGTTGACTCCGGCGGCGCCGGTGGACGGCTATCAGGAAGAGATTCGCTATTTTGTCGAGTGCTGTTTGACGGGAACTGAGCCTGCTTACTGCTCGCCGGCTGAGTCCGCGCAAGCGGTGAAGGTGACTCGCCTTATGTCCGAAGCACGAGCGAAAAAAGGAGAAAAATGTCTACTCTAAAACCTCTTGAACCTGGGGTGATGTTCTGGGCGGCGGCCAATCCGCAGCAGGTGATTCAGGGCGTGAAAGCGCTCGGTGTGCGCTCGGGGCAACTGGGCGTGGCGGGCGACTATTTGCTCGATGGAGCAGCGCCGTTGTGGAAGTATGCCTGTGAAGCGGAGGAGTTCACGATTGTGACGGTCTTCGGCGCTTATACTGGCGAGGACTACGCGGACATTCCGACGGTGGAGCGCACGGTGGGCTTCATCCCGGCTGACACTCGTGTCGAACGCGAAGCGCGCACAATTGCTCTTTCGGACTTTGCGGCGAAGCTGGGCGTAAAATCGATTGCCGCGCATGTGGGCTTTGTGCCTCACGACAAAGAGCATCCGAACTACATCGCGGTGCGCGATTTGGTGCGTCGAATTTGCGATCACGCGCAGCAGCACGGTCAGAGTTTCACGCTGGAGACCGGTCAGGAGCCGGCCGAGACTCTATTGGCCTTCTTTAAGGATGTGGATCGCCCGAATTTGGGAATCAATTTCGATCCGGCCAACATGATTCTCTATGGGACCGGCGATCCGATCGAAGCATTGGGCGTCCTGGGACACCATGTGATTTCGGTGCATGCGAAGGATGGCGTGTGGCCGGACAAGAATGTTCCTGGTTCGTTGGGTCAGGAAAAGCCACTCGGTGCGGGCGATGTCGGGATTCCGGCGTTTGTCGCCAAGTTGAAAGAGATTGGCTACACGGGTTCAGTGAATGTGGAGCGCGAAGGAACGAATCCAGAAGTTTGGCGGCACGATGTCGGGGCCGCTGTAGAACTACTGAAAAGCCTGATTTAGGCCTGAATCAGCAAAAGAGCCAACCCGTGAGGGTTGGCTCTTTTCGTTTCGGATGATGAGACTAGCGGGCTTCGACGGGTGCTTTCCCGTTCGGAGCCGCCGCTGCGGTGGTCAGCACTTTGCCCCGGCGCCGGGCTTCGGAAAGCCACGATGGCGGACGCCCGCGGCGCCTTCCGCGGTTTTCCACTAACCGCTCCAGAGTCAAGATGGCTTCTTCAATCTGTTCGCGTTCTTTGCGTAGTTCTTCCAGGATTTTCGTGACGTCCATTGGAGCCTCCTTCGGTTAATAAGCTCGGGCCATTTCTTCGCCTATTCAGCGAAGGTTCTGTTTTCAGAACCACAGGGTCTCTAGTGGTGAGCTTTCCCGGACCTATTATGGCTCAGGATTCATGCCATATCAAGAGGTTCGTTCTGAAATCAGAACAGATGTCGAGGTTTTTCAGCCTTTGGTGGCGCTTGAATTCTGGCGATTCCAGTGGAAATAGAACGGTAATCCGATCGCGATCAGAACGAGACCGAGCAAGGATTCGCGTGGCGAGTCTCGTAAAGTATAGAAAATTAAGAGGCCAGCTACCAGTACAAATACCATGGGAACGACCGGATAGCCCAGCGTTCGATAAGGCCTCGGCAGGTTGGGCTGCGTTTTGCGCAGCACAATGACGGATGCGGCGGCCATTCCGTAAAGTATCCAACTGGCGAAGATGACACACGTGTAAAGTTCGTCATAGCGTCCGGAGAGCACCAAAACGCAGCTCCAAATAGAGAGGCCGAAGATGCTGACACTGGGCGAACGGTGATCGGGGTGGACCTCGCCAAAGCTTTTGAAGAATAGGCCGTCCCGGGCCATGGCGAAGGGTACCCGGGCGCCAGTGAGAATAGAACCGTTGAGCGCGGCGAAGATGGAGACCATGGCGACGACGCTGACGGCGGTTGCACCAGCAGGGCCAAAGATCTTGCGCATCACTTCGGCGGGAACCAGGTCAGCCTTGGCGACTTCGTCGGCGGAAAGAACGTAGAAATAGGCGGCATTAGCGGCCAGGTAGATCGCCATGACGGCCAGGGTGCCCATGATCAGCGCTTTCGGCAGGTTCTTCTGTGGATTCTGGATCTCGGCGGAGACCATGGAAACGTTATTCCAGCCATCGTAGGCCCACAGAATGCCGACTAGCGCGGCGAAGAAGCCGCCTAGGCCACCGGGATCCGCCGGGACGGAGGTACTCATGTGGCCAAACGTGCCGGCAGAGAAGCTGAAGCCGATGACGATGATCGCCGCGAAGAGGCCGACCTTGGCAATGGTAACCACTAACTGCACGCCGCCGCCAAAGCGCACGCCGAAGTAGTTGACGCCGGCGAGGCCGAGGATGAGGGCGATGGCCACCAACTGGCCGGCGGTAATCTCGAGGGGTTTCCAGCCAGGACCGATGGGCGCGTCAATCCGGGCGATCACCGAATTGAGGCCGGGCGCGAAGTTGACCATTGCCAGATAAAAGGCGGTGGCGAGGGTGGCGACGGAGCCGCTTTTGGCCACCCACATCTGGGTCCAGCCGTAGATGAAGGCATAAAGACGGCCATAGGCGGCGCGCAGGTAGACGTACTCTCCGCCGGACTCGGGCATGGCGGCCGCGAGTTCCGCATAAGTGAGCGCCCCCGCGAGTGACAGCAGGCCGCCGAAGACCCAGACGAAGAAGAGTTCCCACGGGTCGCCGACCTTGAGGATGGCGCGTTTCGGGACGAGGAAGATGCCGCTGCCGATGACGGTACCGATGACGATGGCGACGGCACCCCAAACGCCGAGGTCTCGGCGCAGCTCCAGATGGCTTTTGTTGCTCAAGCAGCTTTCTCCTTTTGCTTATCAAACACGCCCACCAACAAGCCGACGATGACCGTTACCGTGGAACCGATCACGACGTACCAGGTCCATTTGATGTCCGTGCCGAAGCGGACATAGAGGGTAGTCAGAAGTCCGGCGAGCATCCCGGCCATGGCCGCCTTTTCTCCCGGCCCTTTGAAGAGCAGGCCCAAAAGGAAGACGCCGAGTAGCGCTCCATAAATGATGCTGGCGATACCGAGGCCGGCCTCGAGGACCGAACTGATCTGCTGGGCGACGAGGGCGATGGCGAACAGAATCGCGCCCCACACCAGGGTAATGATGCGGGCCAGTTTCAGGTACTCTTCGTCCGTGCGAAGGCGCTTGCTGAGCGGCTTCCAGAAGTCCATGACGGTGGTGGAGGCGAGCGAATTCAACGCGGCAGACAGGTTTGACATGGCGGCGGCCAAAATCGCGGCGATGGTCAAGCCGGCGATGCCGGGGGGCAACTGGTTCCAGAGGAACTGGGGATAAATGCGGTCGCCTTTCTCCGGTCTGGCGATGCCGTTGTCCTGGTAGTAGACGAAGAGGCAGATACCGATGATGAGGAAGAGCGAGAACTGAAAGAAGATGACGCCCCAACTGGTGAGCAGGGCCAGTCGGCCCTCGCGTTCGTTCTTCGCGGAGAGGAGGCGCTGCACCATGAGCTGTTCGGTGCCGTGCGAAGCGGTGGTGAGGAAGCATCCGCCGATAATTCCGGCCAGGAAGGTATAGGGCCGGGAGAAGAAGCCGGGCTCGGTGGGCAGGCTGAAGTCGAAGATCTGGAACTTGTTGGCGGCTCCGGCGACTTCTGCGACGTGGTTCCAGCCGCCCGGAATCTGGCCGAGGATGACGAAGAAGCTGAGGATGGCACCGGCCACGTAGAGGAACATTTGCACGACGTCGGTCCAGATGACGGCAGTCATGCCGCCTTCGAAGGTATAGAAAAGCGTCAGGCAGACAATCAGGAAGATGGAGACGATGTTGTCCGTGCCCAGGATGATCGAGATGACGATGGAAATCGCGAAGACGCGAACGCCTTCGGCCATCGCGCGCAGGACCAGGAAGCAGCCGGCGGTGAGTTTGCGAATACTTTGGCCGAAGCGGCGCTCCATGAGTTCGTAGGCGGTGAACATTTCGCCGCGGAAGTAGTGCGGAAGGAAGAGGGAGACGATAATCAGGCGGGCGAGGAGGTAGCCGAAGACGACTTGCAGAAATCCGAGGTTGCCGTCGAAAGCGAGGGCGGGGGTGCCGATGACGGTGAGGGTGCTGGTTTCGGCCGAAACAATCGAGAAGGCGATCGCCCACCAGGGGGTGTTTTTGCCGCCCAGGAAATAGTCTTTGAGAGTCTGCTGGCTGTTGCGGAAACGCGCGCCGAAGAGCGTGATGCCCACCAGATAGACCACGATCACCGTCAGATCAAACCAGCGCATGGAGTCATCGCAGTCTAGCATGGCCGTTCCGGCGGACTGCAAAGAAACTGGGAACATCTTGGGCGCGGGCGGCATCTATGGAGTTGAAAATCGCCAGGGTGGGTGAAACCGAGAATCGGCTGGCAGATGAGGTTGCGGCTGGTTGGAAGTTTCGGATATGCTGAGGGTTCCGTTGCGGGCCTGGATCGCGTAAAGTCTTGGCAGGCATCGAGTCATAATCCTTTCAGCGTCCGTAGGAGGCAGAAGAAGTGTTAAAGCGTTGGACTCAGGCCATCGTGGTCGCGGGCATCATTATGCTCCCCGCTCTTTATGGGCAAGAGAAGAAGGTGAAGGACCAAGCCGAATATGACTTGATCCAAGCCATCCAAAAGGAGCCAGACGCCAAGAAGAAGGTCGATCTTGTCCAGCAATGGAAGGACAAATATCCGACTTCGGACTTCAAGATTGAGCGACTCAAGGCCATGATCGCCGCGCAACAGGCTGCTCAGAATGCTGCCGGTATGCGTGACGCCGCCCTGGAGTTGATCAAGGAAGATCCCAAGGATCTGGCTGGCTATCTGTATATGAACCTGCTCACCTTGAGCATGGCTGACAAGAGCGAAGCGGCTTTGGCCAACAGCGAAAAAGCGGCTGAGAGCATGCTGGAGCTGTTGAAGACGTTCCCCAAGCCGGCCAATTTGACCGATGCCCAGTGGGAAGCTGAGAAGAAGAATCAGCAACTGAACTCCTTGAAGAGCCTCGCTTTCGTCAAGATGACGCGCAATGACTATCCGGGTGCGGAAGCTGTGTACCTGGACATCCTCAAGATGGCGCCGAACCTGGCGGACGTTTCGCTGAACGCGGCCACCGCCGTCCTGCGCCAAAAGAAGGAAGAGCGCCAGGCGACGGCGTTGTTCCACTATGCTCGTGCGGCTTCCTTCTCCGGTCCGGGCGCGCTGCCTGAGCCATCGAAGAAGCAGGCGATGGACTTCTTCCGCAAGAATTACATCCTCATGCGTGAGAACGATACGAAGATCGATGAGTTCATCGCGTTGACCAAGGAATCGGCAATTCCGCCGGCTGACCTCAAGATTGAGTCCGTTAGCATGGTGATGGCTCGGGAACTCGAAGCGCTGAAGCAAACCAATCCTCAACTGGCGCTCTGGATCACGGTTAAGAAGGAACTCGTGGGCGCGAATGGCGAAACGTACTTCACGGAGAGCGTGAAGGAAACGGCGTTGCCGAAGTTGAAAGGCAAAGTTATCAGCCACACTCCCGCACTACGGCCGACTAAAGTTGTGGTGGCGCTGGAGAACGATACCACCGGAGAGATGACCCTCGTGTTCACGCCGGCTTTGGCTGGTAAGGCCGATCCGGGCACCGAGATCGAGTTCGAGAACGGTATCCCGAAGGCCTTCACCAAGGACCCGTTCATGCTCACCGTCAATGTAGAAGCGGCTTCGCTCACCGGGTGGCCGGTGGCAACGCCAGCGGCTCGTCCGGGCGTGGCTCGCCCGAAAGCAGCGCCGCGCAAGAAGTAGTGGCGTCAGGCCAAGTGTGAAAAAGGGCGAGATCTTCGGATCTCGCCCTTCTTGCTATTGGTCGGCGCTCTGGCACTCCGGCTGCTACCGGACCCGGTTGGTGTCGAACTCACCGGATGGGCGGCACGGGGTGAGCGTTCAGCAGTGGTGTTCAGCAGTGGTGCCTGGGTCCTGATTGCGCGGAGAAAGTGGTCTTGCACGAGGCGTGGCGGGCTCCGAAAGCGTTGGTCGAGCTGGACGACTGCGGATTGACTTTGCGCATGTGGTCCGGAGCGCCGACAGCCAACGGTTGGCGTCTATGTGGAGAACTCCTTTTGCCGACCGTGAGGGAGGCCTTTGATCTGGTGACGCGCAAACCGGTTCCGTTTGCAGAGGTTGCGGATACGGTACGGCGGTCGATCAAGGAAGAGAATCGCTTGACCGCGAAGGAACTCAAACCGTACCTCGGCGATCCGTTGGACTGGGCGAAGCGGCCCTGGTCGGGGGGCGGGGCGCCGGGTCCGGAGCGATTCCGGGTGAGGCATCCGTAGCCGCGTGCCAAGATCGATCGGAGACGCTGGAAGCGCCAGGGCTGGCGTTAGGTGGTGCGGCATAAAGGAATGTTTGGGGATGCCGATGGACCCCAAATGGCCAAAATGTATCCCTCTCCGACGCCCGCTTCATTGAAGCAGGATCCCGCCCGCCACGGCGAATGGCGGCTGTTCAACGCGCTCGAATCCGGCACCAGCGCCGCGTTCAGCGCGTTTTATAGCGTCGGTTGGGTGACCCGGAACTCGCACTACGCCTCCGATGGCGAGGCCGACTTTGTCATTGCTCATGCGGATAAGGGAGTGCTGGTGATCGAAGTAAAGGGGGGGATCATTAGCTACGACGGCACTGCGGATCAGTACTTTTCGATGAGCCGGTCCGGAGGGTCCAACCGGAAGATCAAGGATCCTGCCGCGCAGGCCGTACGCAGTAAATTTGCCCTGATAGCCAAGATTGCCGAACTGCCCGGTTGGAAGCACCGGGATTACCCGTTTGCCCATGCCGTCTGCTTCCCGCACACGGTCGTCGGGCGCGCCGACCTGCACCCCGAACTGCCCCGCGCGATCGTCATCGATGCCGAGGACCTGCTCGACATCGATGCGTGTCTGGGCCGCATTTACGAGTACTGGCATAGCCGCCAGCCGGGGCGGTCCGAGTTTGGCGGCGACGGCATTGCGATGTTGCACCAGTTGCTTGCACCTTCCTGGACGCTGCGGTTCCCCCTGGCACAGCAACTGAATGGCTATGACACGGAAATCCGTAAACTGAGTGACCGGCAGGTGGCGGTGCTGCGCGGCATGAGCCGGTCCCGCCGGAAAGCAATCGAAGGCGGCGCGGGGACGGGAAAGACCGTGCTCGCCATCGCCAAGGCCCGCCATCTTGCTGCGCAGGGTTTCCGGGTGCTGCTGACTTGCTTTAACCGCCTGCTCGCCGAGCATTTGCGCATGGAGACGGCGGGCACTCCCAACCTGGAGGTCAACAACTTCCACCAGCTTTGCGTAGATATGGCGGCCAAAGCCCAGATCCCTATAGAGGCGACGGGAGAAAAGCACTACTTTGACCACGTTCTTCCCGAAGCTCTGCTGGCGGCCTGTGGCCGCATCGATTTCCGTTACGACGCCATCGTCGTAGACGAAGGCCAGGACTTTCAAACCAATTTCTGGCTCCCGCTGCAGTGCTGCTTGCAGGAGCCGGATCACGGTATTTTCTATATCTTTTTCGACAACAACCAGGCCATCTTCGGCGAAGTGGCGTTGCCGGACGGTCTGGCGAACGATCCCTACCTGTTGACGGAGAACTTTCGCAACACCCGGCAGATTCATGCCGCTTCGGTGCCGTACTACGAGCCACCGGCGGGCGGGGACCACATGGAGTCCCGCGGACCCGATGGCGACGTGGTCTTTATGCGCGCGGTGAATGACGGCGAAGAATTGACGGTGACGGTGGCTCGCCTGCTGGAACGCTTGATCGACGACAGGATTGAGCCGGGCAACATCGTCGTGCTGTCGGGCCGTAGTTTGGAGGGCAAGTCACAGTTCGCCAATCTGAACCGCTTGGGGAGGGTGGAACTCACCCGCGACTCCGTGCGGGAACCCGCTAAAGTGCTGGTGTCTTCCATCTCCCGGTTCAAGGGGCTGGAACGCCAGGTCGTGATTTTGACCGAGATCGATGACCTGCTAGAGGCGCGACGGACGTCTTCGCTGTACGTCGGTCTGACGCGGGCCCGCCTCTACCTGGTGATCGTCGCCCGGGAAGCTACTCTCCAACAACTGAAGGCGCGAGTGAAGCCGGAGGTAGTGACTGCGTAGGAGGCCTTAAGCCTTTGCCTTGCGGATCTCTTCGGTCAGGGCGGGGACGATGTCGAAAAGATCACCGACCAAACCATAGTCGGCGACTTCGAAGATAGGGGCGTGGGGGTCTTTGTTGATAGCTACGATGGCCTTGGCGCCCTTCATGCCGACTAAGTGCTGGATAGCGCCGGAGATGCCGACGGCCAGATAGACCTTGGGTGAGACGGTTTGGCCGGAACTGCCCACCTGGCGCTCCATGGGGAGCCAGCCGCTGTCGCAGATGGGCCGGGAGGCGGCGAGTTCTGCGCCGAGGGCTTTGGCGAGATCTTCGACGAGTGGCAGGTTCTCCTGCTCCTTGATGCCGCGGCCGACGGAGACGATGAGGTCAGCGGCGGTGAGGTCGACGGCACGCGAGGATTCGCGGAAGGGTGCTTCGGGCTGCTGGCGGACGGCGTCAATCGTAGGGCTAAAGGCTTCGACCGGCGCGGATCCGGCGGCGAGCGTATCGGCGCGGTAGGCGCCGGCCTGCAGGCTCACCAAATGCGGCGCGGGAGTGGCTGGGCGCAGATCGGCGTTCAACTTACCCTGGAACAACTGGCGTACGAAGGTGGGGCCTTCACTGACGCGCACGACGTCGCTCAGCAGGACACGGTCGAGCCGTGTGGCGAGTTTGGGGCCGAAGTCGCGCACCTGATAGGTGTGGGGGAAGAGCACCAGGGTGGGCTGCGTGGCGGCGATCAGGCCGGCCAGCGCGGCGGTGTGGCCATCGGCCGTGTAATGCTCAAGCAGCGCGTGCTCGACGGTGTAGACCTTGTCGAGGGCCTTGGTGGCGAGTTCGGCGGCGAGCGTGGCCGTCTGGCTGCCAAGGACAGCGGCGGTGACGGGCAGGCCGAGAGTCTGCCCGAGTTGCTGGCCTCCGGCGAGGGTTTCCCAGGACATCTTGTGCCAGGCGCCGGCGTTCTGCTCCATGATGACGAGAATCATTTACAGCACCCTCATTTCGAACTTGAGCTTTTCCACGAGTTTGGCAGCCTGCTCCTTGGGCGTGCCTTCGATCATCAGCGTTTGCTTCTGGCGGTCCGGTAGATAGACCTTGTCGAGCGTGGCAACGGGCGCGCCGCCGGCGAGCGCGGCCGCCTCGAGAGTGCGGAGTTCCTTGGTTTTGGCCTTTTTGATGCCCATCAGCGTGGCGTAGCGCAGGCGGTTCAGGCCACTCTGGATGGTGAGTACCGCGGGAAGGGGCATCGTGATGTACTGGAACCAGCCGTCTTCCAGCTCGCGCTTCACGCGGATGGCACCAGCTTGCGGCTGCACTTCCATGATGATGGTGGCGTGCGAGGCACCCAACAGTTCTGCGAGGATGACGCCGGTTTGGCCGGAGCCGAGATCGTCGGATTGCAGGCCGGTGAGCAGGAGGTCCGGCGCTTCGGGGCCGACGGCCGCGGCCAGCAGTTTGGCGATGGCGAGCGGATCGAGCGCTTCGGGCTGTTCGCAGACAATATGGATCGCGCGGTCAGCCCCTTTGGCGAGTGCCTCGCGGATAGTCGAAGCGGCGCGTTCGGGCCCAAGACAGAGCGCGACGACTTCGCCCGTGCCGAGCTTTTCTTTGAGTTGCAGGGCCTCTTCCAGGGCATAGGCGTCCGGCTCATTGATTTCGAAGGTGAGGTCTGAGTCGTCGATCCACTTGGCGGCGGCGTTCAGCCGCAACTGCGAATCGCGCGCGGGGACTTGCTTAATCGCGACGATGATTTTCATGAATGGAGTTCAAACTAAGGAGTTTCTCTCCTGATTCTGGCACAGGCGTGACCCCGTTTTTCAGTCCTTCGCGCATGGATCAATGGTGAGCGCTATCTGCTTACCAGGAGGAGACAAATGCATTACTTATCCCTGGCTGGACGCACGATCTTCGTGTGTTTCGCTCTTTCCACTTCCGCTGCCGTGGCGGTGCCGATCCCCATCGTGAATAGCGGCTTTGAAACGGCGACCCTGCCGATTACCTGGGGAGACGCACTCGGCAACAACGTTTTCAGTGGCAACGGGACGCTGGCGGGATGGACACCTGTGGGCCCCACGGACAACACGGTTTACGGAGGTGCGCTCCAGATCACTTTATTCGGCGGCTATCCCGATTGGACCAACACCTGGTGGAGCGGCCAGAACATCGGCTATCTGCAGCCGTTCGGGAGCACGACGCCCTTCTGGCTGGAGCAGACCGTAGCAGCGACGCTACAAAGCGACACGGTTTATGATCTGTCGCTGCTGGTCGGGCGGCGGCTTTTTGACTGGGGCGGCCCTAATTTCGTTTACGACGTCCAACTCCTGGCAGGCTCCACCGTGCTGGCGTCAGGCAATCAGCTCAATCTGGCGGTGGATAGCGCGGGCGTGCATACGCTCTCCTATGACTCCGGGTCGGCGAATCCTCTCGCGGGGCAGGCGCTGTCGATTCGTCTGATGGCGACCACCAACGAAGTCTTCTTCGACGACGTATCGCTCAACGCGCAGGCTACGCCTGAGCCCGGCGCAGTGGGGATGGTGCTCGCGGGTTTGGGCACGTTAGCCTACCGCATGCGCCGCCGCCAGCTTCAGGCTTCGTAGCGTTTGAAGATGAGGCAGCCGTTCGTGCCGCCGAAGCCGAAGGAGTTCGACAGGGCATAGTCGATCTTCATCGGACGGGCCACGTTGGGCACGTAGTCGAGATCGCACCCCTCGCCGGGGACCTCATGGTTGATGGTGGGGGGCGCGATCTGGTCGCGAATGGACAGGACGCTGATGCCGGCTTCCAAACCGCCGGCGCCGCCCAGAAGATGGCCGGTCATGGACTTGGTGCTGCTGACGGCCAGCTTGTGCACATGCTCGCCGAAGGCGCGTTTGATGGCCGTGGTTTCGATGCGGTCGCCGAGCGGCGTCGAGGTGCCGTGGGCGTTCAAGTAGTCGATTGATTCGGGCGCGAGCTTAGCGTCCTTGAGCGCATTGCGCATGACGCGGAAGGGCCCGTCACCATCGGTGGAAGGCGAAGTGATGTGATAGGCGTCACCGGACATACCGTAGCCGACGATTTCAGCCACGATGTTGGCGCCGCGAGCCAGGGCGTGGTCCAGCGATTCCAGAAAGAGCACGCCGGCCCCTTCGCCCATGACGAAGCCATCGCGGCTCGCGTCCCAGGGACGGCAAGCGTGGGCGGGGTCATCGTTGCGGGTGGAAAGGGCGCGCATGGCAGCGAAGCCAGCGACGCTAAGCGGGGTGATGGCGGCTTCAGCACCGCCGCAGATCATGGCCTCGGCGTAGCCGTGTTGGATGAGGCGGAAGCTGTCACCCACGGCGTGGGCGCCGGTGGTGCAGGCCGTCGCGGTAGCGGAGTTTGGGCCCTTGGCGCCGGTGCGGATGGAGACGTAGCCTGAGCCCAAGTTGACGATGGTGGCCGGGATGAAGAACGGCGACACGCGCGCCGGGCCTTTTTCCAGCAGGCTTTGGTGTTCGCGTTCGATGACTTCGAAGCCGCCGATGCCGCTGCCGATGTAGACACCCACGTCTTCGGCTTTGTCGGGATCCACCTTGAATTTCGCCATATCGAGAGCGAAATCAGTGGCGGCGACAGCGAAGTGCATGAAGCGCGCCATCTTCTTAATTTCTTTTTTCTCGACGTAATCGCCTGGATCGAAGCCTTTGATCTCCCCGGCGATCCGGCAATCGTGCCGCGACGGGTCAAACAGTTCAATCTGGCTAATGCCGTTTTGTCCGGCTTTGATGCCGGCCCAAGTCTTTTCCGTGCCGACTCCTAAACTGCTGACGAGTCCGACACCGGTAACCACAACTCTACGAGGCAAACAATGGCTCCTCTCCCTATTGTATGACCTGATGCAAGCCATCGACGCGCCAACAAGCGCGGGGGATCAAAAAAGGCGAGCGGACAAGCCCCGCGCCGGACATAAATACAGGGCGGACTGCCGAGCAGCCCGCCCTGTATCCGGTTCGAAGCTAGATGCTTTTATTCCTTGCCGGTCTTCGCCTTGATGTAATCAACGGCGTCCTTCACGGTCTTCAGTTTCTCGGCTTCTTCGTCCGGTACGTCGAGATCGAAAGCCTCTTCAAAGGCCATCACCAGCTCAACGATGTCTAACGAATCCGCGCCAAGGTCATCGACGAACGATGCGTTGGGATCCACCTGTCCCTCGTCCACGCCCAGTTGTTCGACAATGATGTCCTTTACCTTCTGTTCAACAGCCACGAATATAGAACCTCCCTTTGGTCCGTAATCGCGATCATAGCCATGATCGTGGCTCCGGCGCAACTACGGCTTCTGCAAAAATATTTCGCAGGCCGTAACCAACACTGAAATTCATGCGCCTTCTCTTTCAATCCCCGTTACGTAGGCGGGCGCGACATTCACCCTTAACCCAACATCGCGCCCGCACCCCTTCCTCTCAAGCCATCCCGGCTTCCTGCAAAATTCCCTTCAGTTTGACCAGATCCCGACGGAATATCGTGATTAATTGCTGTTTGGGCACCGTGGAAGTTTTCTTCCCCGTGTCGGCCCCACCCAGTTCGGGATACTCGAAATGCAGTTGCAGCGGACCCGTGAAGCCGGCGGCTTTCGCCATCACGAAGAATCGTTTGAAGTCGACCATACCGTCGCCCAAGGCGCACCAGTTGGGGGACCAGGCCTTTTTGGCGTTCTGCTCCCAGCGGAAGTCCTTAATGGCGATGCCGCGGGTGTACGGCATCAAGAGTCGCGTCGTGTGCAGCCAGTCGCCAAGCCCGCCCTCCACCGTCGCGTGGCCGATGTCGTAGTTGACGCTCACCTGGTTGGGCGAATGATCCTTCAAGAGCAGGTAGAGGTCCCAGAATGAGGCGCCGACCTGAGTGGCGCCGGAATGCGTGTGGTACATCGCGGTGAGACCGAACTGCTTGTTCATCGCGGCCAGATCGCGGATCCGGGGGCGCAGTTCATCGAGCTGGGCGGGGATGCTCTTGCCTTCCACGTAGCGGAATCCACCCCAACGGTAACGCGTGATCTTCGCCGCTACCAGCGCCCGCATCACGGCCTCGGTATGGGGGGTGGTGGCGTCGACGATCCCGGAGGTGACCATCGGCGTCGTGAGCTTCTGAGTGTGAATGGCCTCCACCGCCTTGGGCAGCGCCTCGGCGACCTGGGCGGGCTCCACGTGGCCGCCGGGCCGCAAGGTGAGGTCAATGCCGTCGTAGCCCATTTCAGCGCAGAGGCTGGCCGCTTCGCTCACGGTGGTCCACTGGAAGTGTTTCGAGAAGGCCAGAATCGGCCAGCGCGAGCGAGGCGATTCATCGGCCAAGGCCAAATTTGCGGAGGCAAGGGCGGCGGGGGCTAACGCAACGAAGTTTCGGCGATTCATGATGCGGTCATTTTACAGGAACCGGCTCAAGGATCCACTGAGCCAAAGTGCGGGCGGTGTCGCTGAAGCGTTGCGAACTGGCCCAAGCTTTGGACGCTCCCCCCATGCGTTGGCGCCGGTCAGGATCGTTGAGCAACGATTCGATGGACGGGATGAGGTCGCGGTAGATGGCCACGATGCCGAACTCCGGGCGCATGACGGCCCGCGCGCCGTCATGGTCGAGCGTGACGGCCGGTAAGCCGGCGGCCAGCGCCTCCATCAGCGTGAGACCGAAGCTCTCATGACGGGAAGGGAAGACATAGAGGTCCGCCAGGCTGAAGAAGGCCCGTTTGCGCAGGCCCATCACGAAGCCGGGAAAGACAACGCGGGTCTTTCGGAGGCTGTGCGCAAGCGCCTTCAACTTCTCGAAGTAGCGCTGACCCATCATGTAGGCGGCTTCGCCACAGATGACGAGGTTGAGTCCGTTGGCGGGGAAGCCGGACTGGGTCTCCCACTCGGCGATCGCCTCCAGGAGCAGGTCCTGGCCTTTTTCCGGGGAGATGCGGCTCAAGCAGAGCAGCGTGGGCACGGCCGGATGCAACTGATACTGGTCACGCAATTTTTGAATTTCGAAGGCCAGGTCGTCGGCGTCGAAGCTCTCGAGCGAATGGCCCCAGGGCAGCACGCGGACCCGCTCAGGCGGAGTGTCAGGGTAGCAACGGAGCAGGAGTTGGTGCATCGCCGCAGTGGGGACGATGACGGAACGCGAATGGAGCAGGCTCTGGCGCTGCTTCTCAAAGACGAGTTTGGCGATGGAGGGGTACCAACTGCCGAAACGGTTGTACCACTTCACCAGGTTTTCCGGGCTGACGTAGCCTTTGGCATAGATGCTCGCGACATAGTGCACGACATCGACGTGATAGATGGTGTCGATGACGAAACCGCGCTCGGCAAGCCGGGAGAAGACTGGGGCTTCAGAGATGTCGTTGATCAGGACTCGCGTCGTAGCGGGATTGTGCCGCAGAATCCGCTCGGTGGCGGCGGCATCGAAGCGATGGCAGAAATCAGCGTACTCGCGCTCGGAGTAGCGCACCAGTTCTTCACCCGTGGGCGCGGCGGCTCCCAGGATCGACGGGTCGACGAGTTCAAGCTGAAACGGCCGGGTGCTCGACCACTCAGCCATCAGCTGATTGGCAATAGCCGCGCCTCCGCCGAGCGGAACGGGCTGGCCGGCAAAGCCACCATGAGCCGCTGAATAGACCACCAGCATGTTTCGTTGCTTCTGCCTCAAAGCGTAGCAAATGCTCGTTCAGTAGGCGCATGGTTCGCGGGAATGATAGACTGAAGCCGTTTTGCTGAAGAAAATCCCTTTCCTGCTCCTGCCCCTTTTGTTGCCGGCTGCTGACCGCGTCAAAGTGAAGCTGCCCGCGCCCTACGCCACTCCGTCCGTGTCGAACGGCGCCAAGCTGATCGAGAAACCGGCCGGTGCCAAACTTACCGTACCGGCGGGATTCACGGTGGAAGAGTGGGGTTCCGGCTTCAAGAAGCCGCGTTTCATGCTGCAATTGGCCTCGGGCACCGTTCTCGTTTCCGACAGTGTGCCCGACGGTACCGTGGTCGCGGTGACGAACGGAATGAAGAAGGCGCTGATTTCCGGGCTTGACCGTCCCTCGGCGCTCGCGCTTTGGAAGGACTATCTCTACGTCGCCGAAGCGCAGGCGATCAAGCGCTACAAGCTTGACGCCGCCGCAGTCACGGCCGGTTCTGGCGAAGTGGTGGTGCCGCTGAAGGACTATGGAAAAGGGCATTGGACGCGGTCGATGGCGTTCGACAAAAAGGGCGTGCTCTACGTCGGCGTGGGTTCGGGAAGCAATGTTGACTTGGGTGATCCCGAGGACCGCGCCGCGGTGAATACCTATGCGGCGGACGGTTCCGGCCATCAGATCTTCGCCACCGGGCTCCGTAATCCGGTGACGATTCGGTTCAATCCTGCAAACCAGCAGCTTTGGGCGACGGTGCAGGAGCGCGATGGTCTGGGTGACGGACTGGTGCCGGATTTCTTCACCAGTTTGGGAAAGGGCAAGTTCTACGGCTGGCCCTATGCGTACATCGGCACGAACGAGGAGCCTCGCCACAAGGGTGTGAAGCCTGAACTGGTGGCCAAGAGCGTAGAGCCCGATGTGGTGCTGCCCGCCCACGCGGCGGTGATGGACTTCATTTTTTACACCGGCAAGCAGTTTCCGGCGAAGTACCGGAACGGTGCGTTTCTGGTCTATCGCGGTTCGTCCAACCGCACCGACCGGATTGGATATTCGCTGAATTTCCTGCCGTTCAAGGGCGGAAAACCGGTTGGCGATCCGGAGGAGTTTCTCAGCGGCTTCATGCTGGGCGAGAAGTCGCGCGACGTATGGGGCCGTCCGGTGGGTGTGCTGCAGATGAACGACGGTAGCCTTTTGCTCTCCGAAGACGGCAATAATAAGATCTATCGGATCTCCTACACCAAGTAGGCAGCCGTCATAGCAAGTGCGGTGCGTGCCGAGCGACACGGGCTTGGCCTTCGTTTTGCTCTTGTATGACCCCTGTTTTCCTGCTTCCGCGCAAGAGCGGTAGGAGGGAAATTCCCATGAAACATTTACTCACCGCGCTGTTTGCGATCGGTGTCTCTTGCCCACTGTTCGCGGTACCCATCAATCTGGACGTCTGCAACTCCGGCTATGTGCCCGGGTGCGGCGCCCAGGGGGCGACATCCAGCTTGGACGGCTACTGGCAGGTCGCGGCTGGTTCTGGAAGCTTCGGCCCGGCAACGATCGGCAATCTTGCGGTTGCCGGACTCACTGGCGCTTACCTGGCTAACGATGCGAACTCGCAGTGGCTCGGAATCGACAACGTCTTCAACGGGAGTTCGAACACGGTCTACACCTATCGCACGACGTTTACGATTCCCACAGGCTTCGACACCGTGAACATTGCTGGACGTTGGCGTTCAGACAATGCCGGGGTGGATATCCAGGTGAATGGCATCTCGATTCCGCAGGCGTTGCTTCCGTCTTCCACCAGTTTCAATCCATCTCAACCCTGGACCAGCTTTTCCATTGACAACCTGAGCGGAGTGTTCAATGTGGGCGGCACGAACACGCTGGATTTTCTCAGCTTCAACAACAGCATCTATCATGGCTTTCGCGTGGAGTTCTCAAACGCGACCGCTGACGATGCGGTACCTGAGCCCGGAACCCTGGTGCTGCTGGGCTCGGCGCTGCTGGGCTTAGGCGTTTGGCGCCGGGGCCGGGCGAGCTAGGAGATCGCCTTCTGAATGAGAGAGCCTTGAATCTCCGTAAGGCGCTCTTTGCGGCCTTGATGGAGGAAGCTGAGGCCGTCCTGGTTCAGGCCTAACTGGTGGAGGATGGTGGTGTGAATGTCGCGGAAGTGATGAACCTCCTCCACCGCTTTCAGCCCGATCTCGTCGGTGTTGCCGATCGACTGTCCGCCTTTGATGCCGCCGCCGGCCATCCACATCGTGAAGCCGAGGTTGTGGTGGTCGCGGCCTTTGCCGGTTTGCGCTTCGGGTGACCGGCCGAACTCGCCGCCCCAGAGCACGAGCGTATCGTCGAGCATGCCGCGCTGTTTCAGGTCCTGGATCAGCGCGGCAATCGGCTGGTCGGCTTGCGCGGCCATCCGGATATGGTTCTCTTCGATGTCGCCATGGGCATCCCACTGCAGGTCGCCCGGACCGCCACCGGAGACGACGCAGACAAAACGAACGCCTTTCTCCACCATGCGGCGGGCCAGCAGGCAGCGGCGGCCGTAATCGTCAGTCGGCT
>JALHNI010000082.1 GCA_022843605.1 Bryobacter sp. | reverse complement strand
GACACCTCGAGACTTTGTCGCGGGGCTGCCCTTCGCCCCCAAGAGGATGGATCGCGCAGAACGCCCGGCGGGTCAAGGCGACCCTACGGGCTCGCTGGCGCTCGGCCTTGACCCGCCGATCGTTCCGCGCACCCCAGCTGAGATATAGGGCGAAGGGCAGGCTTGAAGGTTAAGCGGGAATTTCTAGTTTAGGTGGACGGATTTTCCGGTCAGGTCACAATGATCTCAATCTGAGGAACCCCGAAGAGCTGTGCTGCTAGGACGAGGTCCTTGGTCGGAAGATGGGCATTCATTCCTTCATTCTTAATGAAAGGGAAGAGATTGGTGGCGTAGGTGTTCGAGACCGGAAATCCGAGGAATCGCAAAACTAAACTGTCAAGCCTCACATTCGTTGGCCGCGTCGGAGTACGGCCGTGGTCAGCAGTTTGCTGACAGAAGTCGCCGCCCAGGAAACCATCAGACGCCCAGTCTTGAAGCATGATTATCGTGGAGCAATCGATATTGCTAGCTGATTTCGTGTAGGGCGAAACGTAATCGCATTCATACCGACCGCCATGATAGTCTCCAATGTTTTGGTGCCCGGACCATCGTGTCTGCTGTCGGAGCCTCGCCAAATTGAGCAAACGCTCAGCTTTCATGCCGGAGTCTCGCTGCGAGGCAGTCAAATGAGTCATTCTGGTCGGTGCCTTAATCCCTCGTATTCATTGGCAATCAGCCTGACGGTCCGACGACGTGGCACAACGTTGCTATCTTGCCAGCCGATAACTCATCGGCCCTCCAGCGTGGTCCTGGCTCTTGACTACCTTCCCGGCGCGTTCCAACTCGTCCAGTAGGGACGCCGTAACGTAGTTCCGCTGCCCACCCTTGTATTCGGATTCAAGGCCAAGTTCCTCGACAAGAGTCTTGTGCTCAACCGACTCAGGTGCCTTTTGTGCAAGCAGGTCCAGCATGGCTTCAACTATAGCTATCTTCCCAAGTTGAGCCTTTTGAAAAGGTGACATAGGCACAGTTTACTCTTGATTGGAACCAGTTCATCGGCCGGTTGCATCAAGTGTATAGGTACCCTGAAGAAAGCAACCACCTCGTGGGTCGACATGACCTGACCGGAAAATCCGTCCACCTAAACTAGAAATTCCAGCATACCTTCAAGCCTGCCCTTCGCCCTATATCTCAGCTTCGGTGCGCGGAACGATCGGCGGGTCAGGCATCAGTGACATCGCCGGGTATCCACCGCGATTTCCTAACCACCTTACTATGAACTACTTACAGCCAGAATATTCTGCCGATCCTGACCCCCAACACATTTTTCACGCAAAATGTCTGAGAACTTTGGCGCCGAAATCCCACGATTCAAACGGAGGCCCCATCTCCCGCAGAAACCGCTTCGCCCCACCCCACCAGAAGCCGACGGAAGAAGCCGATGGTGCCCGACATCCGTAAAGGAGGAGATCGGCACACGTAGTCCAGAACACGGGATGGCGAGGGCCTTGGGACAACACCGAACGCAGCGGAGAGATGGAGCCTGGGCGCGGGCCAAGGGCGATCCGTTCTAGGGCGAACCCCATCTCGATGACCCACTCGCCGCCACCGCAAGAGACCGCCTTGGAGAACGGGGATACGTCAGGGCAATTCTTCGAGATCGAGTAGGTCTTTCGGCCGCCCACTTGCCCGCTTGTTGCGCTTCAGATCCTCCAGGCAGATCATGGGAATCTCCAAGTCACCATCGGCCACCGCGATTCGCCGGTCCCAACATTCATCGAATTCCACCCCGGAAATCGACTTCAGAATCTCAATCTGCAGCGGCGGAACGCCCATCCTCACCATGGCGTCCGGCTCAATGAAGAGATCGTCCGCCGCGTTCGGGAATGCGAATTCCCTCACCGCCTCAATCACCCGCCGTTCATTCTCGGGATTCGGGGCAATCCACACGTCAATATCGATCGTATTCCGCACATAGCCGAATGCGTTCACGGCGTAACCGCCAACCACCAGAAACCTAACGCCGTGGGCCGCGAGTAACCTCAAGAACTCTTTGAAATCGGGTGGTATCCGGGTCGTAGCCATTCATCACCTGCCGCGTCAGTTCCAGTGCCGCCAACCGCTCTTCCATCGTTCTCGTCTTCCAATACTCACGGCCCTCTGCCGGGCTCGTCGTCTTCACCACCGTCATCCGCGTCCGATCCATCCGGACTTCATCCAGCAGCGCCATGCCCATAGAGTACCAAGTCCCCTCGCTAGGTTTCGTCCCTCACCCTTCTGCCCTCAGCAGATCGACTGGGCCCCGATTGCATCGCCGGACTGCTGAAGCCGGTGCAATTAGCGTCCGATGCGAACGGCTGGGCTTCGGTGGCATTTCCGGGCTTCGGTGGCACGCGCCGTTCGATGAACAGTCGCTCTAGATCCTATTTGGGGTAGGCAAACTTGGTTTCGGCGGCGGATCTCAAAGAGGCAGCCACTCCAGCCGTTGATTCCATTCCGATGCTTCCGAGATCAGCAAGACGAGCAGGAGTTCTTCGATGGCAATACCGATGTCCAAGCTCTGCGGAATCGGGAAGACACCGCTGCAAGCGTTTCCCGCTTCGACGATATCTCCGAAGTGACCGGGGCTTCGGTGGCATCGCCGGGCTTCGGTGGCATCGCCGGGTATCCACCGTGATTGTCCAACCGCCGCATGCTGAATCGCTTACGGCCAAAACGATCTGCCGAGCCTGCCCCTCAACACATTTTTATAGCAAAATTTCTGAGAACTTTCATACCGAAATTCCACTATTCAGTGGAGGCCCAATGTCCCGCAGAAACCGCTTCGCCCCGCCCAACCACTGGCTGCACATCACCCAACGCGGCAACGACAAGCAACGGATCTTCCTCACCGACCCTGACCGCCAAACATTCCTCCAGCTCCTCGAACAGCGCAGCGAAGAACGCCAAGTCCACATTGCCGCCTATGCCGTCATGTCGAATCACTTCCATCTGGTCGCCAAAGGCGACCGGGACGACGCCATCTCCCTGTTCATGATGGACGTTAACGGGCTCTACGCGACCTACCGCAACAAGACCCATCGCCACTCCGGCCGCGTCTGGCAAGGCCGGTTCTACGCCGCCGTCCTCGACCACGCCCACTTCGCCACCGCCCTCCGTTACGTCGAGTTGAACCCCGTCCGCGCCCGCCTCGTCGAACGCGCTGGCGACTTCCCCTGGTCCTCCGCACCCGCCCATCTCGGACTCATCCCCCCGCCCGCATGGCTTCATCTCGAGGACTTCCGCCAGCGCTGGCCCACCGCCCACCAATGGCAGCAAAGCCTCGGCCTTCTCAGCCGTCGCGAGGCCGCCGCCCTCCGCCTCGCTACGCGCCACGACACCGCCCTCGGCTCCGATGACTTCGTTCAACAACTCGAGCAACAATTCGCCATCCAACTTCGAGCCAAACCACTCAACCGTCCCCGGAAACTTCCCCCTAAAGTCACGACGACCTTTGGTGCCCCAGCCGCCGCGCTGCATGCCTAAGGCCACGCTCGGCGATCCGCCGCTTCTGGAAGGCGGTGGGTATGGGCCGAGGGCTAAGCACGATTGGGCTCGGAGCTAGGGCATCCCGGTATCGCGGACGAAGATGCGGGCGACCTTCGTGCCCCAACGGCAAACTCTGGACCGGCAAAGCGCCCCTACGCGGTCACGAAAATCGGGCGCCTCAATCCCGCTTGCTCTCAACCACTTGGCTTTCCTACCCGCCAATCCCCTTCTCTCCGTGGGCTAAAGTCAAACCGGATAAACCGACATGTCTCATCAACCCTTCGCCCACCAACACCTGCTCCCCGAACCGGCCGGCTCCAAGTACTCGCCGCCCCGCCGCGACCACCCCGACGGCTCCTACGAAATCCACCTCGTCAGCGCCGCCGACCCTCATTACATCCCCGGCGATATCGAGCTCTGGCCCATCTTCCACTCCCGCATCCTCAACGCTATCGCCGACTTCCCGGACGCCCTCCAAGCCGCTCACGACGCCTACACCCAGGCCGTCCAGGAATACACCGGCCGCAAAAACCGTGACCTCCCCCGCACCTACTAGCCCAACCCCACCGGGAGTGGGCACCGTTGGCGTCTGGACACCGCTTGCACCGGGCTCTCATCCCAGGCCCAGGAGCGCTACTGATTCCGCACCGGCAGCGTCGCAAGAAGCGCCATGGTTGACCAGGCGCCCGCCGAGGCGGAAATCCACTGGTGGTTGCCATGCGGATAGCCCGCGTCAATCAGCGGCTGCACCGGATGGCTCCGGCTGACGACGTACCAGCTCCCATCCTCGCGCTGAGTGTTCAGCAGAAACGCAATGCCGCGTTGATACGCCGGACTGTCGCTGGCCACGCCGGCCAGATGCAGCGCATAGAGCGACTGGCCGGTGGCATATGCATCACTCGTGAGGGTCGTCGTCTGGGCCCATCCACCATCCTCGCGTTGCAACGCCGTCAATGCCTTCACCGCCTCCTCCCGGGTTTTGCGGAGCCCCCCCGCCCAGGCGAGCCCCATTAACCGGAGAGCATGCTCCTCGGTATCACGGGGCCGCTGTGCCGCCAGCCAACGGCGCGCCCGTTGGACGCGGTCCGCAAACTCGTCGGCGCGGCCAGGCAACGGGTGAAGTTGCAACGCGCGCAGCGCCGTCGCGGTAAACGTAATTTCGGTATACTCCTGCGGCGGCCGGTAATCCTGCCCCCGAAAACGGCCGTTCGGCTCCTGGCGCGTCGATACGTGGTGCACCATCGCATCTGTGGCGGCGTTACTGGTCGTGCTGGCTTCGCCGCGCTCCGCCGCGATCCCAATCAACGGATACGGATTGATGTCGGGAACTCCAGTGCCGAGGAGGTTGGTGCGGTTTCTTCGGCCCTTGGTCATCTCGAGCGCCGTCTCGTACTCCTTGCGCGCCGCCGCCTCGTTCACGGCAATGCCACGGGTCCGCGCCATCGCCACAGTCAGCGCCGGCAGAGAGTTATGGTGGCAGGAGATGCACTTCATCTGCTGCATCAGCGGAGCGCCGATCTTCTGCAGCAGCGGCAGACTGCGGGCGATCGCCGCCCGGGCGTCATTCCGAACCGGGACCAAAGGTTGGACAGCCGAAGTGGAGATCACCTCCGTCGCCCCGGCCTTCCGCAGCAGGCTGACCACGGGCGTGTCGCCGAAACGCCGCGCGAAGGAAAGCGCGGTCTCGCCGGTTTCGTTCTTCGGACTGGTGGCGGCGCCCTTCGCCAGCAGATACTCAATCACGCTCGCCGACCCGGGCTCATAAGAAAGCGCGGCCCGCATCAGCGCAGTGTAGCCGCGTGCATCCGCCGCCTGCACGTCGGCGCCCTTCTCCACCAATCTGCTGACCATCTCCAGATCGCCAAAAGCTGCCGCGTCCTGCAAGGCCGTGCGTCTCTGGGGAACGCCATTCGCCGACGCTCCAGCGGCAAGCACCAGTTCGAGGCATTCGCGGCAGTGCCCAAAAGCCGCCGCGCGCGCGATATCCGGACTGTCAGCGACCTTCGCGCCGTGGGCCAGCAGCAAACGCATCGCACCCACGTCGCCGTTCACCGCGGCGCGGCTGAGGGCCGTGCTGGAGTTGGAGGTTTTCGCTCCCGCCTTCGCCCCCTTGGCCAGAAGGAGGGCCACCACCGCCGAGTTGCCCGGCCGGTCTGCCGCAATAATCAGCGGAGTCTCACCGGCCTGCGTCGCGGCTTCCACCTTGGCGCCACCCTCAATCAGCACCCGCGTCTTCTCGACGTCGAACGCCGCCATGTGCAGCGCCGTAATCCCCTCCGCATTCGCCGCATTGACGTCGGCGCCGGCCTCCAGCAACACGCGCATCACCCGCGGACTCGCGGTCATCACCGCATACATCAGCGGACTCAGCCCGCTAGTGCCCGCGGCGTTCAGCATGTCGCGGGCTGTTGCCTGCCCTCCCAGGAGCGCCTTCACGGCCCGCGTGTCTCCCGCGCGAATCCCCGCAAACAGCGCCTGCACATCATCGGCCGCCAGGCCGATGGTGGCGGTCATCGACAGAATCATCAGGAAAGCACGCATAGAGTACCCAAGCCGGTCTAGAAGAATCTACCACGCTGCGCATTCAGAAAGCCGCAGTACCCTATTCCCGTAGGACCGGTCTCCCGACCGGTCCGGCAGCCGCCGGCTAGCGCATCGCCCGCATAGCTCGTTGCTTTTCAGGCAGCCTGCCACGGTCAGCGCGAAAACGCGGCCGAAGCACGAATCGAGCCTGTCAAGGCTGTTCATCTCCCGAACGGGGCGCCTCTCCTCCGGAACGGGACAGAAAAGCTAACGCGGCCTCCCGGTCCCCTTGGCCACGAAGCGCGGAGATATAGGCCTCTGCCGTCTGGATTGCGGAGAGCTTCTCTGCCGCCGCCATCACCAGAAACTGGTTCATGCTTGTGCCATCGGCGGCCGCCATCCGCTCCACCGCGGCCTTCAGAGAGTTCGGCATTCGCAGAGAAAACGTCGACAATCGAGAGGTCATTTCCTTATCTCCTGTAGCGCTTCCGCGGGCTTCCATAGCTGGATTCCGAATCGGCGGGGCGCATCTCCATAGTCCGCATGGTTAAAAGTAACAATCGCATCGGCCCGGCCATTCACCGCCGTCTCCAGGACCATTTCGTCGCTAGCATTCGACAATTGCGGACGCCACTGGTAGTGAACCTCGACCGGCACGATAACTTCAAAAATGGAGGAGAGCAGGTTTTGCACCTCCGCTAGACTGGCACCAGCCGCCAACCGATGGTCAGCTAGCATGCAAATCGCTTCGTACTCGAGCGCCATCGCGACGCTCAGGAGCCAAATTCCTTCGCCGCTCAGCAAGAGCGACAACAGGGCTGCCGACGCTCCGGTGGGACTTCGCATGGCGGCGACGACCACGTCGGTATCGACGGTCAGCCTCATATTGCCCACGATATCACATCGCCCGCGATGTTACGATTCCGGCCAAGCCCTCCTCGCAACCGTGATCTCCCTCGCACGAACTAACTCCCCGGAAGCGCCCACATCCAATCACAACAATTTTCAAAATCCTTACCCGCCCCGAATCAACCACTTAACGCCTCCATAGCCTCCAGAAACTTGCTCCCTTCCCCGTACACTTAAATCACAAGGACCCGGCACGGTCCTCTGCACCACCGCCGGGCGTCGACCCGCGCGCAATCAGTACCAAGGAGCCCCCCTCATGTCCTCCCACCGCCGCATCGACGCCAACCGCCGCAACGCCCAGAAATCCACCGGGCCTCGAACCCCCGCCGGCAAAGCCCAATCCGCGCTCAACTCCACCCAGCACGGCTTCACTGGCCTCACCCTCCCGCCCAACCTCGTGAACCCCCTCTCCCCCGAATGCTTCCTCCACACCGAAAACGAGGCCCATTTCCGCATCATCTTCGCCGAATACGTCCACACCTATCAGCCCCAACACCGCGACGAATATGACCTCGTCACCGAAGCCGCCTACGCCAAATGGCGTCAGCACCGCCTCTGGCTCGCCGAGACCGCCCAAATCGAAATCTCCATCGCTCTCCACGAAACCCAACTCAGAAAGGACCTCCCCGCCGCCGACAACGCCGCCCAACTCGCCAACGGCATCGCCCACTCCGAAAACCTCCTCCGCCTCTACCTCCGCTACGGCGCCCAACTCCACCGCCAATACCTCCGCTGCCTCAAAGAGTTACGCGACCTCCAAACCTTCCGCCTCAACCCGCAAAATCCACCACCACAACCCCTCCCCGAGCCCATTCCGGAAGAAGCACCGATCGAACCCATTCCCCCGCAACCGACCCCCACCCCAGCCCACACAACCGCCACTCCAAACGAAGCCAACCCCACCCCAAAATCCGACGCCCAGCTCTTCGAAGAATACCGGGACCGCCTCCTCCGCAAAGCCAACCAATACCCGCCCCGCTCCTGAGGCCACGAACCAACGCTTCTCCGGAACCCCGAAACCCTGGCCACCGGCTATGATCCTTGAAAATTGAATGTGAGTTAGGCCAAACCGCGCCTAATCCGCACCGTGCCACGGCGCCTACGCCCGCGAAATTCGCTTTGCTGGCCATTACCAATCGCATCCCATTCGCCTCCAGAGTGGTCGTCCGCCCGGATGAATGCCCGCCGGCGATGCCCTGCCCTTAGTGGCGGCCCGCGGTAGGCGTGAGAAGGCCGAAGGGGAGCCAGACCCAACCGAGACCGGCAACGAGCCGCCAGCTCGACGAAAAACGTAGCTGGACAAGGCCGAGCAGTCCAACCGGACGACTGTCGAGGCGACTCAGAATTGTGGGAATGCCGAGCACCAACCGGCCACGGACAGCAACACCCCGACCCGACCCCTCGAGTGCCCGAACCAGCCCATCACTACCGATGCGAATCGCCCTTCTCAGGGTCCCACCAAAAGTATTTTTTTCGAAAACAAACCCGGCGATCTCGTTGAAAAAAAGGACTCATAGCTTCTCGGGTTCCAGGCCAAAACCTGCGGAGCGAGCCGCCATCGGGCATCGGCAACGCACTCTGTCGAATGAACACGACACAAAAGACGTGGTGAGGAAAAAGGTGTTGCCTACCTTCGCATGCGCGAATACAACTCGGCCACCACGCCGACTGACGCCTCCGCTGCAGCACGGTCCGGCGTCTCGTCCGCGATGTTGTACCCGTCCATTTCCCCGGCTGCGCCGTCCTGAACCACGATGCCGTCGCGGCGGGAAAGGATGTTGACGCCGCGGTAGCCTACCGCATAGTTCACCTCGGGCTGCGGAATCAGCCACGCGATCTGCCCTCGCACGGGCACGATAGTTTCGTCTTTCCACAGGGCCCGAGCGCCGTAGCCGGTGGCATTGATCACCGTCCTTTGCGGCAACTGGACAAGGTCAGAGGGCGAGTGGAATTCGATACGCTCGATCTTGCCCCCTTCCACCAGAAAGTCGTTGACGAGCTGGCGGGAATAGCCGGCGATGTTGAACGTGAGGCTGGAGGAGCGGCGGGCGTATTTGGTAGGAAACGGATGACTACCGGGAGCGAGTTCCTCGGCACGCGGAGTCAGGTCGGCGACACGGTCCTGGTAGTGCGCGAAATCTAACCCGCCTTCGGGACGACGACGCCCGCCGGGCTCGTCGGACAGCGCATACCGGTCCAGCCACTCGATCGGGTTGCCGGCGATACCCAGGTAGCTTTCGTAGGTGTGGAAGGAGTAGCGGCACATCTTCTCCCATAACGCGGGAAAGTCCGCGGATACGGCGCTATGAAGAGCCACGCGCGAATCGGGCGTCCAACTGCCGGTGGCGCGGGCGGACCGTACCTCCGGAGGGCGCTCCTTGGCATAGATCGTCACCTTCGCGCCGGCCCGCTGCAGCAAGATGGCGGAGGTGAGCCCCAAAGCGCCGCAACCGAGCACGGCGATGTCGCGTTCACCGGTGGCCATGGCCTTCTCGACGACGATGCTGCCGGAGCCCCAGGATAAGGACCAGCCGCTGCCGCCGTGGCCGTAGTTGTGCACGACGATCTTCTCCCCGACGCGCTCGACATCGAGCCGAGGACCAGCCGCGCGGAAAGGACGCAGGCACGCAGTGACGCGGAAAATACGGTCGGCCTGGGCGCGAATCGGCATCAGGCGCGGGAGCAGGTTGGGAGCGGCGGGCGGGGCCACCGTCTTCAGTTTGTGGGCACACCCGGTCAGGCTCGTCAGGGCCACGCCGCCCAGAAAATCACGTCGCTTCAATTGCACCTCGCAGCAGTTGGATGAGGGAGTGGAGCGCGGCTCAGCGTGGGGCCGCCTCGGCGATAATCCACAATGTAGCAAATGACTGTGCTCTTTCTGCTGACCCAAATGCTTGACCTCAACACTGCCGCCCGGCTCGCCGACCTGCCCCTGCATTGCATCCAGCAGGAGTACCCCAACAAGACCGCCCACACCCTCGAGCGGGAAGCCGACGCGCGGCTCAGCCCCCGCCAACTGCACCCGGCATTTTACGGCTGCTTCGACTGGCACTCCAGCGTCCACGGCCACTGGATGCTGGTGCGGCTCTTGAAGACGCACACCGGACTTCCCAAGCAAGCCGCCATCCGGGCGGTGCTGGCTCAGAGCCTCTCCCGTGAAGCCCTGGCTGGGGAGGTTGCCTATTTTGAGAAGTATGCGTTAGCCAAAACCTTCGAGCGAACGTACGGCTGGGCTTGGCTGTTGAAGCTGGATGAAGAACTGCGAACGTGGGAGGATCCGCAAGGCAAGGAATGGGCGCGCAACCTACAGCCGCTCACCAACCTGGTAGTGAATCTGTGGTCCGCGTACCTGCCCAAGCAGACTTATCCCAATCGAACCGGCGTGCACCCGAATACCGCCTTCGGGCTGGTGTTCGCTTTGGATTGGGCCCGCGCAACGAAAAACCAGCAGTTTGAGTCGATGATCGTGCAGCGGGCGAAAGACTACTACCGAACCAATACGGCGGTAACGGCCATTCAGGAACCGGACGGGACGGACTTCCTCTCGCCGAGCCTGGAAGTGGCCGACCTGATGCGCCGCGTATTGCCACCGGCGGCGTTCCCGGCGTGGTTCAACAAGTACATTTCGCCGGCCGGTCTGGCGAACCTGACCAAGGCGCCCGAAGTTTCAGACCGTTCGGACTACCAGATCGTGCACCTGGATGGACTCTCGCTGAGCCGCGCTTGGTGCCTGACGGGCATTGCCCGGGCGTTGCCGGAGAAGTCAGCGCGCAGAAAGACGCTGCTGGGCGCCGCACAGAAACTGCTGGATTCGGCTTTACCCCATGTGACGGCGGGAAACTACGGCGGCGAACATTGGCTGGCGTCGTTCGCGGTCTATGCGCTCAGCCAGGCGCAAGAACCCTGATCGGTTCTTCAGTGGATCGCATCGCGGCGAAACGGGTCGAGAAACGGTGCCTGCAGATTCTCTTCGACGACGGCCGCCGGCTCGGCGGAGGAGACCATGGACTCGACACCGCCGCTGACGTAGTAATCGAGAGCCATGGGCTCAAGCGGGCGAATGATTTCGAGGACGCGAAGCGCCTCCTCGCGGTCCGCACAGCGGACGGCAACGAAGCCGGCGCCATCCTTCGCACGCTCAGCGTCGAGCAAAGCGTTGGCGCCCTCGGTATCCGTAAGGCGGGAAAGGGCCATGCCCAACATGCCGCTCGCGGTGGACTCCAGATCGTCGAGAAAGTTGAGCAACTCGCCGGCAGGAATGAACCGTACGTGCGGGAGGCCATTCCGGACGAGGGTCTCGGCGGCCGTCTGCGCCACCGCAAAGGAGCGGAAAGAAATCAAGGCATGATCTTTGGGATAAAACACGCCCAAAGATGTGAAGGGCGGCTGGAAGAATTCGCTGAGCTTCTGCATGACAGAACTCCCTAAACGGCAAAATATGCCAGCCTTGCGGCCGGCATACTGCACGGGAGCACGTCAGTCGCCAAAAGCCTTATTGGAGGACGCGGAGTTGGTCAAGCGGCTGAGGCGGCTCAGCTGGTTTCGGCCAGGCTTGGCCAATCTTGATGGAGGCTTTGAAGATCGCGCCCACCGGAATGACGCCACCCAGTTTGTGGGCCGCTACGGCGGCCAAACCCATCGAAGCGATACACCCGCATTGCGAGCAATCAGGCTTGCCGCCGTACTGACAAGGAGTCACTTTGGTTTTGAAGTCGGCCGAAAGCGTCTGCGTGGTCAGTGAAAAGACGCATTCGCTGGGGTTGTGCGGCGGGGTTTCGAACTGCCGGATCAGGCCCTCCGCCATGTCCAACTTGGGGAACATGCGGCGCAGTTCCAGCATGTCTTTCACCGCTTGTTTGCGCTCAGCGGGAGTGAGGATCTCGGGCATCTGGTCGCCCACCTGGGGGGTGAAGATACTGAACCAGACTTTGTGAATTTCGGCGCGCGGCGTCCAGAATTCGAGAAACTCGCGCAGATAGCCGGGCCGCTTCATCATCTGGCCGGTGATGGTGCTGTGAATGGTGATCTTCTGGCCGGCGATGTTCTTCAGAATCCGGTCATAGGTGGCCGGGGCGCGGCGGATGTCATGGTCTGGCTGCAGGCCGTCGATGGAAACAACGACATTGAGATGGTCCATCTTCGCCCACTCCAGCGGCATCGTTCGGAAGGCGCTGGTGACAATCTGCACGTGCGTCCCCCGAGCCAGTAACAAGGGAACCATGGCTTCCACTTCGCGATAACGGACCAGGGGATCGCCCCCAACCAGAGACAGATGCAATGGCTTAAGCCGGTCAACCGTTTCGAGGACGGCGTCGATCAGATCCTGGCCTTTCCGATCCGCCAAGCTTCGCAAAGTGACTCCGGAGCCGCCGAGGTGAGCATCATCGTAGGCGTAACATCCCGGGCAGCGAAGCGGGCACTCCTTGGTTAACTCGATCGAGAGAGAGGGCTGCTCTCCCTTCAAAATTTTGCCCCAGGCCTTTACAACCTCTGATGTTTTCAAGCGATATCCTTCTTCTCTCTTTGATATACGGCGCGGAGTCCTGGTTGGATGGGTGGACGCTGCGTTAAGCAGAAGCGCGGAAAGCTATTGGATGAGGCAGAATGCCAAATCGATGAAGCAAATTGAGGGTCGGCGCGTACATTCTTTCCGTTCTCCGCAGAAAGTAAATTTCGAACCCCAGGTAGGTCTCCTGGCTCAGAGCAAGGCCTTGCGGCCTCCGCCGTCCCTGCCTTCCCTCGCCCTAAAGGGCAAAGTGACACACAACGGAACGGCGATAACTCCTGACAGTGGCGGGACCGCGCCGGCTTTTCACCGGACTTCCCTGTTATGCCCTCGCGGGCACCTGAAGAAACTTAAACGTAACATGCAGCCGCTTGAAGGGTCAATGGGCCGGGCGGGAGTTTACCAGATTTCTTATTATAATCAGCAACTTACGGGCGAGGCGTCGGCGCGGGTGAGCATCTTGCTCATTCCGGCGGCGATCACTTCCTGGGCGCGCAGTCCGTCGCGGTGGGTGATCGGAAAAGCCTCTCCGGTGCGGCAACAGTCGACGAACTTCACCATTTCCGCCTTATACGAAAGGCCGAAGCGAGCGACAAACTCGGCTTGGCCAGGAGCATCCGGCAGGACAGGGAAAATGCGCTGCACGAGCGGTTGATCGGCAAAGCGGCGGCCGTAAGCCTCGACGATGACCTCGTGCGGGCGTTGGGCGAAGCGGCCCAGGCGGATGTGTCCCTGCTCTCCGAAAATGGCGCTTTCGACGCGATAGCCGGAGACGTGATTGCGGGAGACCTGAACCTGGGCGCTGAGTTCGCCGGGGAACCACATGAAGAGCACGGCATCGTCAAAGTCTTCAGTGCAGGTGGTCAGCCGATGGCTATACGTGCGGGATCCCACGGCCAACGCCGCCTCCGGCATCTGGCCGGTGAGCCAGAGGATTTCGTCGACGTTATGGATCGACATATCGGGGAGGATGCCGTCACTTTGGTAGCCGTCCGGCGCCGGGCCGGAATCCTCAAGGGCCGAGTAGATTTTGAAGACAGGCCCGATAAGGCCGCTCTGCATCAGGTCTCGCGCGAACTGCAGGGGCTCATCGAAACGACGCTGAAAGGCGAGCATCAAGGCATGAGGATGGTGGGCGTCGAGTTCGGCGGTGAATTCGCGATCGCTTTCCAGAGTTCCCGTGAGAGGCTTCTCCACCAGCACGCGGTGGCCGGCGGCGATCAGTTGGGAAGCGTGTTCACGATGGTTCTCGGTCGGCGTGACGATGACCGTGGCTTGGCAGACCTTGGCCTGAGCCAACTCGTCTACCGAATGGAAGACGGGTACGGCGGTGCCATAAGTGTCAGTGAAGCGCTGACGCCGTTCCGGGTTTGCGTCCGCCACTCCGGCCAAGGTACAGGTACCGGTCTCTTTGGCGAGTTGCACCGCGTGCTGGGCATGAATCCAGCCCATGCGTCCCAGGCCCGCAACCGCGAGCTTTAGTGGTTCATTCATCCTGAACATGGTATCGCCCCGCCGGATCCGGCGGCAGACTAAACGTCGCGCACGCAACGGAACGAAATGTTGGTGGTCGCGCTATCCGGAGTGTTCTTCGTGCGCGCGGCGACGCGATAGCGATTGCAGTAGCTGGGATGGCACAAATAGCTGCCGCCCTTCATCACGCGCTCGGCGCCCTGCGGCGGACCGACGGGATTCAGCTTCGTCGCCGTCTGATGCCAGGTGGGATGGAACCAGTCCCCGCACCACTCCCAGGCATTGCCCGTGGCGCTCAGCAGCCCGTATCCATTGGGCGGAAAGGCATCGACGGGGCCGGGCGCGGTGAAGCCATCTTCGCCCAGATCGACGTCGGGGAAGGTGCCCTGCCAGATGTTGCAGAGATGGCGGCCACCTGGGTTCAGTTCGTCGCCCCACGGGAAACGCTTCTGCTCGAGCCCACCGCGAGCGGCATACTCCCATTCGGCTTCGGTAGGCAGACGCTTAGCGGCCCAGGTGGCAAAGGCCCGCGCATCGTTCCAGGAGATGTGCGTGACCGGATAGTGGGCACGCGCGTCCACAGAGGTATCCGGGCCTTCGGGATGCGCCCAATCGGCGCCGTTTACCTTGCACCACCAATAGTGCCCGGGCACGGTCTGATCGACCAGTTCCTTCGCCACGTGAAGGTGAAAGACGAAGGACCAGCCGAGGCGCTCACTGTCCGTGCGGTAGCCGGTGCGCGCGACGAACTCGCGGAACTGTTGGTTGGTAACGGGAGTGGTGTCGACATAGAAGGGAGCCACTTCCACGGCGCGGATGGGGCCTTCGCCGTCTGCCGCGTAGCAATCGACATCCTCGGTGCCCATCAGGAACTTGCCGCCATCCAGGCGGATCATGCCGTCGGTGGAGCCGGTACGGACTCGAACGCGCTCTTCGGCCATTCGCTCAGAGACGGCGAGTTGCTGGGAACGGTCACGGCTCGGCACGCAGCAAGGATTGATGATCCCGAAGGGGTTCATACCGCGGGCGCCTCGGCCGTCTGAATATCGGCTTTTGCCCGCAGACGGTCCAGGTAGTCGCCGAGCGCCTTATCGCGCTTCTCCTTCAGCATCTCTTCTTCCAGATGGCTCTTTACCTCCTCGAACGGGATGGGGCCCTCTTCTTTCAGTTCGTGCAGCAAAGCAATGTGATAGCCGAACTCAGAACGGAAGATCTTGCTACGTTCCCCGGGCTTGAGCGAGAAGACGACAGCATCGAATTCGTCCACCATCTCGCCCATCGGAAACCAACCGAGCGTGCCCCCGTTACCGGCGCAGGAAGAGTGCTGGTCCGCCACTTCGGCGAAGGGCACACCGGCGTCCAGTTGCCGTTCCGCTTCCTGGATGGCGGCGAGCGCTTCATCGGGCGAATCGCCTTCGCCTCCCTCGCCGCGACGTACGTTGCGTACGATGTGCGATGCATGCGCCATGGCCGGACGCCGCATGGCATCCCGATTCTTCTTGTAGCGTTCCACCAGATCTTTGTGGCGCGGCGGGGAGACTTTGCTGTTCAAACGGGCGATCAGACGGTCAATCCGCAGGCGGATCTCCACCTCCTCGCGGAGGGCGTCGTGATCGACGCCGGCGCGGGTGACGCCCGGTTCGCAGTTCTCCGGGCCTCCGGGGGGAGGCAGCACGGCAGTCATGGCTTGCTCGATCTCGTCCTCGGGAATCGGCTCAAGCTCGGCCTTGGCCAGTTGCCGGAGCAGGTGGCGCTCGATGACGTTCTCCTTCGACCATTCCCAAAGCTGCATTTCGGCGGCGACCGGATCCATGCCCGTGACCGCCTCCATGTAGCGCGGCCGAATTGACGCCGCTTCGGCGTGAATCACGGCGTCGTCAACGAACTCTCCATTAATCAGTAGGCCCATATTCTGGCTCTAGTTTATGGCATTGCTCCCGCCGGATCGCTGCGATAGAGTATGCAGGTTCTTTTGGGCGTACCTGCGGGGAAACGCCGACAAATCGATAGGAGCCAAAGCATGAAACACTCCCTTGTGGCGCGGCTGGGGTTGCCGCGGGTAATGAAGACGCTGCTGCTGGCCGGCAGCGTTCACGGTCTGGGCCAAGCCCAGGAACGGGCGGGCGGAGAGGCTAACCTCATCCTGCCTGACCTCGACATGGCCCTCTTCTTCGGTGACACGGGCGGACGCACTCTGCTGCTGCTCGGCTGCATCGTTGGGGTACTGGGCCTGCTGTTTGGACTCGTCATTTACCGGCAACTGAAGAGCATGCCCGTGCACCGCAGCATGCTGGAAGTTTCGGAACTGATCTACGAAACCTGTAAGACTTATTTGCAGACTCAGGGAAAGTTCCTGATGATCCTTGAAGCGTTTATTGCCATCGTCATCGTTTTCTATTTTGGTTTCCTCTTGCATTTTGAGGCGTTCAAGGTTGGGATTATCCTGCTGTTTTCGGTGGTGGGCATTCTGGGTAGTTATGGTGTCGCTTGGTTCGGGATCCGAGTGAATACTTTTGCAAATTCCCGTTGCGCTTTTGCCGCGTTAACGGGCAAGGCTTTTCCTTGTTACGCAATTCCGCTGAAGGCCGGTATGAGTATCGGCATGATGCTGATCTCGGTGGAACTTCTGTTAATGCTCTTCATCCTGCTGGCCGTTCCCGGCGACTACGCCGGGCCCTGCTTTATCGGCTTCGCAATCGGCGAAAGCCTCGGAGCAGCGGCCCTGCGCGTGGCGGGCGGCATCTTCACGAAAATCGCCGACATCGGCGCTGACCTGATGAAGATCGTCTTCAAGATCAAGGAAGACGATGCCCGCAACCCCGGTGTGATTGCCGATTGCGTGGGCGACAATGCGGGCGACTCGGTGGGGCCATCGGCCGACGGCTTTGAAACTTACGGCGTGACGGGCGTCGCCCTGATTAGCTTTATTCTGCTCGCGGTTCGAGAGCCCATGGTGCAGGTACAGTTACTCGTCTGGATCTTCATGATGCGCGTGATGATGGTGGTGGCTTCAGCCGGAAGTTACTTCATCAACGAAGCGATGGCCAAATCCAAGTACAGCAACGTCGCGAAAATGAATTTCGAAGCGCCGTTGACGATGCTGGTATTTCTTACTTCGGGGGTATCGGTCGCGCTGACTTATGCGCTTTCCTACGTGATGATTCCGAACCTGGGCAACGATCCAAGCCTGTGGTGGAAGCTCTCCACGGTGATCACCTGCGGCACGCTCGCTGGCGCCATCATTCCCGAGATGGTGAAGGCATTCACCTCGGTGCATTCCCGGCATGTGCGCGAGGTGGTGACGTCCTCCCGCGAAGGCGGCGCATCGCTCAATATTCTGTCCGGGCTGGTGGCTGGCAACTTCTCAGCGTTCTGGCTGGGCATGGCCCTGCTGCTGCTGATGAGCGTCGCCTATGGCGTGTCCACGCTGGGGCTGGCCAGCCTGATGATCGCCCCGGCGATCTTCGCCTTCGGCCTGGTGGCGTTCGGCTTTCTGGGGATGGGCCCGGTGACAATTGCCGTGGATAGCTATGGCCCGGTGACCGACAACGCCCAATCGGTGTACGAGCTTTCGACGATCGAGCAGATCAAGGGCATTGAAGGCGAGATCAAGAAGGACTTCGGGTTCGACCCGCACTTTGAACTCGCCAAGGAGAACCTGGAAGAAAACGATGGTGCGGGCAACACCTTCAAGGCGACGGCCAAACCAGTGTTGATCGGCACCGCCGTGGTGGGTGCCACCACGATGATCTTCTCGATTGTGGTGAGCCTGACCGCCGGTCTGACGAACAACATTGAGAAGCTCTCCATCCTGCATCCGCCCTTTCTGCTGGGCCTGATCGCCGGCGGCGCGGTGATCTATTGGTTTACGGGCGCTTCGATGCAAGCCGTGACCACTGGCGCCTATCGCGCTGTGGAGTTCATCAAGGCGCACATCAAGCTGGAGGGCATCACCAAGGCCTCTGTGGAGGACTCGAAGAAGGTGGTGGCCATCTGCACGCAATACGCGCAGAAGGGGATGTTCAACATCTTTCTGACAGTGTTCTTCGCCACGTTGGCCTTTGCCTTCGTCGAACCCTTCTTCTTCATCGGCTACCTGATCTCGATCGCACTGTTCGGCTTGTACCAGGCAATCTTTATGGCCAACGCCGGCGGCGCCTGGGATAACGCGAAGAAGATCGTGGAGACCGAACTGAAGCAGAAGGGCACGCCTTTGCACGATGCGACGGTGGTGGGCGATACGGTGGGCGATCCGTTTAAGGACACGTCGTCAGTCGCGCTCAACCCGATCATCAAGTTCACGACGCTCTTCGGCTTGTTGGCGGTGGAACTGGCGGTGTCGCTGACGCATGACCTGGGCCCGGGGCTGACGAATGCGCTGGCGGCCGCATTCCTGGCCGTCGCGCTGTTCTTCGTTTACCGCAGCTTCTACGGAATGCGGATCGAAAAGTAGCGAGGGGCAAAGCAAAAGGGGCCCGATTCGGATCGGGCCCCTTTTGTACTTAAATGACTGACGGACGCTAAGCGCGCTCGAGGTACTCGCCGTCCGCTGTGGACACGCGAATCTTCTCGCCCTGGTTGATGAAGGGCGGTACCGTGACTACTAGTCCCGTCTCCATGGTTGCCGGCTTGCCGACATTCGAGACCGAGGCGCTCTTGAGGCCCGGCTCGGTTTCCACCACGGTCATCTCGATACTCGCCGGCAGTTCGACGGCGATCGGACGCTCTTCGAAGAACGTCACCTTCACCTTGAGCTGGGGCGTCAAGTAATTTACATTGTCACCGAGCAGCTCTTCGCTCAGGTGCGTCTGCTCATAAGTTTCGATGTTCATGAAGTGGTAGTCGCTACCGTCCTTGTAAAGGAACTCCATGTCCTGGTCATCCAGGCTGATCTTTTCGACGTTGTCCGTTGAAGCGAAACGATGTTCGGCGAAAGATCCACTCTTCAAACCGCGCATCTTTACCTGAACGAAAGCGCGGAGATTCCCCGGCGTACGGTGCACAAAGCTGACTACGGAGTATAGTTCCCCATTGAATTTGATGACGTTTCCGGGGCGAATCTGTGTGGCTTGCATAGCTGTCTTCGATAGTTTATCAGCTACAATGCAGGACAAGCATGATTCCGGAGTTCATCCCTGAGGGCCTAACGTTTGACGACATTCTGCTGGTACCGGCCCGAAGCGCGGTGCTCCCCACGCAAGCCGATACAAAGACGTGGTTTACGCGCGGCATCCCGCTGAATATTCCCGTAGTCAGCTCAGCGATGGATACGGTAACCGAGTCTCATTTAGCCATCGCACTCTCCCAGCAGGGAGGCATCGGCGTGATTCACCGGAATATGTCGATCGAGCGGCAGGCCGAAGAAGTGGACCGCGTGAAGCGTTCCGAAAGCGGCATGATCGTCGACCCGTTTACCACCCACCCGGACCAGCCCATTTCGGTCGCGCTTGACCTGATGAAGCAGTACCGCATTTCTGGCGTTCCCGTCGTCGACACCCAGAACAAACTGGTGGGCATCCTCACCAATCGCGACCTGCGCTTCGAAACAGACTTCAGCCAGCCCATCGCCAACCGGATGACGAAGGACCCGCTGATCACGGTACCCGTCGGCACGACGCTTGAGGATGCCGAACGAGCGCTGCGCAAGCATCGCGTGGAGAAGCTGCTGGTGGTGGATGAGACCGGCGCGCTCAAAGGCCTGATCACCGTAAAGGACATTCAGAAGAAGCTCAAGTATCCGAATTCGGCCAAGGACAATCAGGGGCGCCTGCGGGTTGCAGCCGCGATCGGTTCCACGGGCGATTATCTCGAACGGGCGAGTGAACTGGTGCGGAAAAAAGTGGACGCCATTGTCATCGACTCTGCCCACGGTCACCACGAAGGCGTACTGGCCGCGGTGCGGGCCGTGAAGCTGGCTCACCCTGAGGTGCAACTGGTCGCCGGCAATGTCGCCACGTACGATGGGGCTCGCGATCTCGTCGAGCTCGGGATCGATGGCGTAAAAGTGGGAATCGGGCCCGGCTCCATCTGCACGACGCGCGTGGTCTCCGGTGCGGGTGTGCCGCAGGTGACGGCGATCGCGGAAACAGTGAAAGCCACGCGGGAGGCCGGCGTTCCGCTGATCTCCGATGGCGGGGTCAAGTTCTCCGGCGATTTGACCAAGGCGATCGCCTCGGGTGCGGATTGCGTGATGATCGGCAGCCTGCTGGCAGGCACGGACGAGAGCCCGGGCGAGACCATCCTTTACCAGGGCCGCACGTTTAAGAGCTACCGCGGGATGGGTTCGCTGGGCGCAATGTCCGAAGGTAACAACGCTGACCGTTATGGCCAGGCCCGTTCGGACAAACTTGTGCCGGAAGGCATTGAAGGGCGCGTGCCGTCGAAGGGTCCGCTGTCGGATTGGGTCTTCCAACTGGTGGGCGGATTGCGCGCGGGCATGGGCTATAGCGGCTCAGCCAGTATCCGGGAGTTGCAGGAGAAAGCGCGTTTCTGCCGGGTGACTTCGGCGGGTCTGCGAGAAGGCCACGTCCACGACGTGATTATCACCAAGGAAGCCCCCAACTACCGCCTGGAGTAAAGGCTCTCTGGCGGTCGGGGCTCTGTTGGCTGTCGCGGAGGACAGACCCGTTGAGTGGCCAGTAAGACAGAGCCTCGACCAGCAGAGAGAGTATTCCCAGGCCTAGACGGGCTACTGCGGTTTCCTGATATTCGAGCATCGATTGAGAGCCGATCTGACTCTTAATGATGTTTTTCTTGCTCCTGCTAGCGCAGGTGGCCCAACCTTCCGTTCCGCCCTCACCACCACCCGCCGCCGTCTCGACGACACGCGACAAGATGGCGGCTTCGACGGAGAAGCAACGCGAGGCTGTCAAGCGCCAGACCAAGTCTCTGGGCTTGCACCCGGAGCAAGAGCCGGCCGGGTTCTTTACGACGCCCTGGCCCCGCCCGCAACCCTTAGCCGCACCGCCGCCGCAAGCCACTGCTTCACCGGTCGCCTACGGGCTCAGCCGCGCAACACCATGGGCCTGCGATCCGATGGATCCTGCCGAGCTCAGCCAACTGGTGGATCAAACCGCGTCGCGTGAGCAGGTGGCGCCGGACCTGCTGCGCGCGGTGATCCGCCAGGAAAGTGCGGGATACCCGTGCGCCGTCTCTCGCCAAGGCGCAGCCGGGTTGATGCAACTGATGCCGTCTACAGCCCGGCAGTTCGCGGTTCGCGATGCGTTTAACCCGAAACAGAATGTGGAGGCCGGCGCCCGCCTGTTGCGGCAACTCATCGAGCGGTACCCTGGCGACTTGGCAAGCGCCCTTGCAGCCTACAACGCGGGGACAGTGCCGGTGGACCAGCACGGAGGCGTACCACCGTATGCGGAAACGCAAAACTACGTCCGGCAGATTCTGGGTTGGCTCACCAGCGATCAATAGCCGCTCGGGCGACCGTGGGGGAAAGCTCATCGTTTCGAGAGCTACCGACGTATACTGACACTGATGGATACGCCGGTACTCGATTCGGTCGAGCACTTCATGCCCCCCGTTTTCAACCCTGATCTCTACCGCGAAGAACGTCGCGGTGGCGAGATCCCGCACAGCCTTGTGCAGGCGGGCCTGGTTTCGTACCTGTGGGCCCGGCGCCACCGTTGGGGCATCCTCGTTCTTCCTGAAGTCGCTCTCGCCGCCGGACGGCTGCCCGTACCCGATATTGGCGTGGCCAAGGGCGTGCCCGATCTGGACCAGGCCCCTTATCTGTGCGTGGAGATCCTCTCGCCGGGTGACGACCTCACCGTGCTCGAGCGCCGCGTGGAAGAGTACCTGGAGTTCGGCGCGTCCTTCGTCTGGGTGATCGACCCTGCCGCCCGCACCGCGTGGATCCATTCGGCCGAGGCGGGAGTGCAAGTTCCCGATGGCTGGCTGCGTGCCGAAGAGATCGAAGTCCCGCTTTCAGAGATCTTCGAATGAGCCTGTTTCAGCCCGATTCCGCCGAGGCCCTGGCCGCTGCCCTCGCCCAAGCCGCCCACGATCGCCAAACCATTGAAACCGGTGGCGCCTTCTCGAAAGTTCGTGCCGGCGGCCCGCGCGGAGGCGCACAACTGACGCTCTCCACCGCCAAGCTCAATCGGGTGCTGAATTACGAGCCGCGCGACCTCACGTTGAGTGTCGAAGCCGGCATGCCCTTCGCCGAGCTGTCGGCGTTGCTGGCGACGAACCAGCAGATGATCCCGCTGGACCCGCCCTACAGCGCCACGGCGACGATCGGTGGCGTGGTGGCGGCCAACAGCTCGGGCCCTCGCCGCCGCTGGTTTGGCACGGCGCGCGACCTGATCATTGGTATGCAGTACGCCACGATGGAAGGCAAGCTGGTGCAATCGGGCGGCATGGTCGTCAAGAACGTCGCCGGCCTCGACACCGGTAAGCTGCATATCGGCGCGTTGGGCACGCTAGGCGTGATGACAGTATTGAACTTTAAGCTGCTGCCGATGCCCGTCGACACGCGGACCTTCGCGAAGGAGTTCGCCACCGCCGCCGAGGCGATCGCTGAGAGGGACCGCATCCTCAAGAGCACGCTGCAGCCCATGGCACTGGATTTGCTGAACCCGGCTGCCGCGCGTACGCTCTCCTTGAGTGGCTTTGTTTTGTTGCTGGAGGCCGGCGGCCAACCCAACGTGTTGGACCGCTACGCGCGCGAACTACCCGGCTTTGCCGTGGTGGACAAGACATTCTGGGCACGGATCAACGGCTTCACCGAGAGTTTCTTGGCTGCCCATCCTGCTGGATGTGTCGTGCGAATCTCAAGCAAACTGACCGAGTCGGCCCCGGTGTTGACCGCGTTTGCGGGTCCGGTGATCATGCGCGCCGGCAACGGCGTCGCATATGCCTATTGCGAAACGCCACCGGCAAAGCTGCCCCCCTTGAAGTGCGTGATCGAGTACGCTCCCGAGCCGCGCCCGGCCGGAATGGATCTCTGGCCGGCACCCGCAGCCGACTTCGACCTGATGCGCCGCGTGAAAGACATGATGGACCCTCATCATCTGCTGAACCCCGGCCGCCTTTACGGAAAACTCTAATGTCCACCGAAACGACAGCCCAGTACGTCAAAGCCGGACGGCACGCCGACGCCCCAGCGCAGAAGGACCTCGACCGTTGTGTCCACTGCGGACTCTGCCTCAACGCCTGCCCCACCTACCGTGAACTCGGCGTGGAGATGGATTCTCCCCGTGGCCGCATCTATCAAATGGTGCAAGTGGCCACGGGGCAGACGCCCATCAACCCGACGTACACCGAGCACATGGACCTTTGCCTCGGGTGTCGGGCCTGCGAGACCGCCTGTCCTTCCGGCGTCGAATACGGCAAGCTGATTGAGGCGGCGCGCACAGAACTGAACGCCGTTCGCCCCAAGAGCTTCTTTCGCAGCGCCATCGAGGGCTTCGTCTTTAATCACCTGCTCTCGTCGCGGTGGATGCTCTCGCTGGTGGGGCTGAAACTGTGGATCTACCAGAGCACCGGGCTGCAGTCACTGGTGCGCGCTACGGGCATCCTGAAGCTGATGGGCCTGGCCGAGATCGAGAAGCTGACGCCCACCGCCGAACGGCCAAACTTCTTCGGCCAGATCGGCAAGGTCTTTCCGGCGGAAGGTACGCGGAAGAAGAAGGTCGCGTTGCTCGCCGGCTGCATGCAGAACGTCTTTTTCGCGAAGCTGAACGAAGCCACCGTTCGCGTGCTGCAAAAGAACGGCTGCGAAGTCCATATTCCGGCGGAGCAGACCTGCTGCGGTGCTTTGCACGCCCATTCCGGGTTTCGCGATCAGGCTCGCGCTCTGGCCAAACAGAATGTCGAGGCCCTGGTGGACGGCGGCTTTGACGCCATCATCTCGAACACCGGCGGCTGTGGCGCGACGCTGAAGGAATACCATCACCTCCTGGAGCACGATGCGCGCGCCGAGAAGTTTGTGAGCCTGATGCGCGACGTGAACGAGTTCCTTGCCTCCATCGAGCTGAATCCCAACATGAAACCGATCAACGCTGTCGTGACCTACCAGGACTCCTGTCACTTGGCACACGGACAGAAGGTCACCAAGGCCCCCCGTCAACTGATCTCGAAGATTCCGGGCATTACGTTCGTCGAAATGCCCAACGCCAGCATCTGCTGCGGGAGTGCTGGCATTTACAACGTCGTCCAGAATGAGTTGGCGATGGAGATCCTGGAATCGAAGATGGGCAACGTCAACGTGACGAAGGCTGACCGGGTGATCTCGTCGAACCCTGGGTGCATGCTGCAACTTCGCGCTGGTGAAAAACTCCACGGGCAGAATCGCCCGGTGCAGCACGTCATCGAACTGCTGGACGAAGCCTACCGGGGCTAGTCCCGGGAAAAATATCCCTTGGGGTAAAGTCCTCCGTCTCGGCAGTCGAAAGCCCTTCAGCGCCGAACGGTAACAAATTGTTGACTTTTTTCCATTGCAATCCAATTGAAATTTGGTTAGTCTTCGATTCGAGTCTAACTACGGGGAACCCAGGGATCACCATTCCGGGACAGGACTCGCGTCTACCCGATGCTCAGGAGGCACGACCATGATCGTTTTGCTCTTCGGCCCGCCCGGCTGTGGGAAGGGGACTCAATCGCCGCGGATCCAGCAGTGGCTGGATATTCCGTTGATCGCCACGGGAGACATGCTGCGCCAGGAGATCCGCTCCCGCACGCACCTAGGGCGAGGAATTGAGTCGGTGCTATCGTCCGGCGGCTATGTTGGCGACTCGCAGATGAACCGGTTACTGCTGCGCCGCAGCCATCAAACCGATTGTGTGAATGGCTTTCTGATCGACGGCTATCCGCGGACGGTGCCGCAAGCGATATTCCTGGACCGGCTGCTGGAGAAACGAGGATTCGCCGCCCCAATTGTGATTCACCTGCAGGTTGCCGAAGATACGCTGTTGATGCGGTTAAGCGGCCGACGCCAGTGCGTAGAATGCAAGCGCGTGCATAATATCTACACGAATCCCCCGCAGCGTGAAGGCTTCTGCGATTGCGGTGTGCCGCTGGAAGAACGCAACGATGATCGGCCGGAGGTGGTACGCGCCCGCCTGCAGCTTTACACCGAACAGACAAGCCCGGTGCTCGACTATTATCGGGGCGAGAATTGTTTCACGCTGGATGGACACCGCCACCAGGATGAGGTTTTTGGCGAAATCCAAGGAATCATCGAGTCGAGAATGGTCCGGGTGCGCCATCAGGCGCCGCAAGCGGTTCGGGCCGCGTTGGGCTAAGGCTGGATCTCGAGCTCGAACGACTTCGACCCCACCACGACAAACGCGCCACAATCGATCTCCAGTTCGGCGACCAGGGAGCCGGTGGCGGCCGGCGGGGCGCTTGCGCTCTTAGCCATCGGCAAAGCCACTGAAGGCGGCAGATTCGGCAACTCAACGGGACCCGCCGCGTAGCTCGGCTCCGCTCGCCACACCCGCACGTAAACCTTTCCGTTCGAGCGTTGCCTGTTCAAGAGGGAGATCATCTCGGCAGGCGTCTTGCCGGCGAGCGTTCCGCCAGAAAACAGATTACGCATTTCGAAGGCGTTCAAGGTGGGGGCGTCGGCGACGGTGAAGTAGAGCGTACCGGGCTTGGCACCGGTGGGCACGGTATAGCGAACCTTCTTGCGCTCCTCTCGACCGTTCTCCCCGGACAAGGCAACGGTGAGTTCAAGGGCGTCACCGGGCGCAATCTTTCGGCGATCGGGCCAGGCATTCTCGATCCGGAGTTGGCGCCGCTCTTCGGTGACGGTGAAGGCGAGGTCGATGGACTTCAGACGGAGACCCGGCAACACGCCTTCGAGAATGGTTGCCAGGGGAGTGGCGGCCGAGAGCGAGGCGACGCCCAACACGCTGAAGTCGCCCGTGTATTGGTTGGCGAGCCGGACCGGCGGCAAGCCATCCTCAAAGGCGATCTGCCCCTTGACGCCGATGGTGGCCGAGCCAAAGGAACGCTCGGTCGCGTCCAGCGCGGAGAATGCGGCCATCTGGAGCATGAGCGGTGCGAGAAAGCGATGCGGTGCGACGTTCACGGCGTACTGGTGCCGGCCGTTCACCGAGATACGCACCGGCAGCAGTTTGGCCTGTCGTCCGAGTTCGCCGGCGACAGCGGTATTGCGGTCGCTGGTGATGGAGCCCATCCATTCGCGAGCTGCCGAAATCTTAAACGACGTGGTGAGGCTGGGCAAGAGGGCGAGCACCTCGGCGCGTGCGAAAGGCAGTTCGGTATCGCCCACCGAGAGGAACCGATGTCCGAAAGCGTAGATCTTCTTACCGTCGATCCAGGTCACTGTGCCGTCAGCGCCGGCGGTCATGTCGCCGGTCATCAGTTGTACAGAGATCATGGACCCTGGCTCCAACTGACGTGGATCGCCCGTCGTTCGCGGCCGGCCGCCACCCAAGGCTTGGCGCGGCGAGAAACCCCATTCGCGCAATTGCGGACCGAACTCATCGAGCGTCCGCTGGGTGAAGCCCGCAAACGAGGCGGGTGTCGAGATCTCCTCAAGCTGGGCATCACCAAAGCGGACTCCACCCTTCGCGGCCCGCACGGTTCCGCTGCCACCGGCAGTGCTGGCCAGGATCTCCGCAATGGGGCGAATGCCGGCGATCGCCTCCTTGGCGAAAGGAAACGCGAACGCGACGGCGCCGATCAGCTTGCCGTTCACCCACACCGGACTGCCGCTCATACCTTGCATCACACCGGTGCTCGCGAGGGGTCCGCCAGACAGCCGCCCCAGAATCAGACTCTGCTTCGGCCCCGTATTCTCCATCACGCCCAGGATCTCAACGTCGAAGTCGGTGACAGCCGTTCCGGCGAAGACGGTCCGGCCCACGCCCTTCTGCCCGGCCTTCAGATCGGTTAAGGCGAGTAAACCTGCTTGCCCATAAAGCTGCATCGAAGCGATGCCGAAGAGCAACAGTTGCAGAAAGCGAGTAAGATACGGGTGCACCGCCTTCATTGTAGTCCGCCGGTTGGTTTACATTGGCGAACCATTGGACGTTCGCTGAATCGGCTATGATGGAGAAACAGAAACTAATGACCAGCCCAGTTCAACCGGTCAGCCCCTCGGAGGTGGCTGCCCCAGGTACGATCCGGCCGCCGGACCGAGATGTACCTTGGGGGCCTTTAGCGTGGTTCTTCCTCCTCGTCGCGATTTGCTATTTTCCGATGTTGCAGGCCCTCATTGCCCAGTGGTCTTTCGACGAAGACATGGGACATGGTTTCTTTGTTCCCGTCATCGCCGCCTACATTGCCTGGCAAGAGCGGGCAGTGCTTTTGGCTCAACCCTTGCGTCCCAGCTTTTGGGGGATTCCCGTCCTGGTTTGGGGAGCGATTCAACTCACGATCGGCAACTTAGGTGCAGAGTTATTCCTACAGCGCACAGCTTTGATCGTGACGATAGTCGGCGCGATCTGGCTGGTTTGCGGGACCCGCATTTTACGCCTGCTCGCGTTTCCGCTCGCGCTGCTGATCTTCATGGTGCCGATCCCGGCCGTGATTTATAACCAGATCACCTTTCCCCTGCAGCTTTTTGCCAGCACTGTGGCCGAGATTACGCTGAATCTGATTGGCATCCCCGCGCTGCGCGAGGGTAACGTCCTGGAACTTGCGAATAACAAGCTTTCAGTAATTGAGGCATGCAGCGGGATTCGCAGCTTGCTTTCGTTGACCTTTCTCTCACTGGTCTACGGCTACTTTTTCGATCAGAAGGCTTGGATGCGCCCGGTGCTGCTGATTGGAGTAATTCCCATTGCCATCATCGCCAACGCGGCTCGGGTGACGATTACCGGTGTGATTTCTGAGTACGACAAAGAGCTGGCACAAGGCGTATTCCATAGCCTGGAAGGCTGGGTGATCTTCATGATTGCCTTCGTCATGCTGGGCGTTCTGCATCAAACGGTAAACTGGTTACATCGCACAGTGACCAAAGCCCGTACTGAGCCTGCCCTTACTTAAGGAACAACGACGATGAAATTCACCCTCACGAGAGCCGGCCAAATCCTCAGCGTGATTTTGATCGCGCAGGCCGCTGCATTTTACGGCTTATCGCGTGCCGAAGTTGTGCCGCCGAGCCCGCCCCTCTCCAGCTTAGCCAAGGCGCTTGGTAACTGGACGACTGTGCAGGAAGGTGTCGTCGAGAAGGAAGTTCAGGACATTCTAAAGGCCGACGACACGATGACGCGCAGTTTCGTCTCACCCAAGTATCAGGCCCACGTGGGGTTGTTCATCGCCGCCTTCCGTTCGCAACGCAACGGCAAGGCCCCGCACTCACCCAAGAACTGTCTTCCCGGCAGCGGCTGGGTACAAAACGAGCAAGGTTTCGCCACGCTGCAGGTCCCCGGGCGTGCCGAACCGATCGAAGTGAATCGCTACGTGGTGCAGAAGGGCGAGGCCAAGAGCCTGGTGGTGTATTGGTATCAGTCGCGCGATCGCGTCGTGGCCAGCGAGTATAGCGCCAAGGGCTACGTCGTTCTCGATTCCCTGCGCGACAACCGCACGGATTCAGCGCTGGTGCGCGTTATCGTACCCGTCATCAACAACGACACCGACAAAGCCATGGCTGCGGCTACTGACTTTATTCAGTCGGCTTTCACACCGATTCGCCGCCAGCTTCCCGCCTAAGCTCTACTTCGTCAACTTCCGGTAGACCGCCTTGAGTGACGCGGCATTGCGATCTTTTTGCGCACCGATTTTGTGCCGGGTGAGGTCAGATTGGGCAATCTGTTCCTCGGTCTTGCTGACGGCGATGCCGGCGCGGACGGTATCCACCATGTCAGCCAGATATGCGTGTTGCACGCGCAGATCGGATGCGGTGCCCAGAGTGCCATGGCCCACGACGACGGTAGCCGGATTTAGCGCCGCCATGCGGTCGAGCGCACGCAGCCAGTTGTCATGGTCGGCATCCGCATCGGCGACATTGTTGCCGGAGTTCCAATTGACGCACATATCGCCGGTGAACAGGATCCGCTCCTTCGGTAACCAGGCGACGGCATCGCCTTTGCTGTGTCCAGGTCCCATCAGCCGCAACTCCACGCGATGTTCGCCGTCGTCAAAGGCCATCGTGTCGCCAAAAGTAATCGTTGGATGCGCTAGCTTATAGGGCTTCAAGCTGAAGGCTCCGGTGGCCGTGTTCCGGTCCCAGCCGGCCTGTCCCTTGGTGACCGATTCGGCGCCACAATCCATCGAACAGACAATCTGCGCACCCTGTTCGGTGAAGACGCTACCGCCGTAGGCGTGGTCGCCGTGATAGTGGGTATTGAAAACGAAGCGGATGGGCTTGGTGGATGTTTTCCGGATCTCCGGAAGAATCTCCTTGGCGCCCCAGGGGAAATTGGCGTCGATCACCAGCACGTAGTCCTTAAAGATCACCCAGCCCGCATTGGCTGGCTGATTGCGGGAATTGTCCCCCATGCGCACCCACACGCCAGGAGCCACTTCCTTCACCGCGCTCGCAGGTGTCTGCGAAACTGCGGCCAACAACATCGCAAAAGCCACAACCAAAAGAAGCCGGATCATCATTCGCGTCACCTCAGATTTCAGATTGTATCCAACGGCTGTAGTCGAGGGTGGTGGGCGTTCATGTGGTGAGGAATTAGCGACCGGCGGTAGAAGAAGGCCTCCGATTCGGGGGACGGGCAAAACGGCGGCTCCGCTACTCACATTCTGTTTTCAAAGATCCAGCGGACTGAGGAACGACGCCATGCTCGACTCCACGAAGGACTCAAACGCCAACGACGTTCCAGCGGCTTCATGAAGGAACTCCGAAAACGAAAAGTGCCGTGGTCGGGACCGCGAAGGGGAAGGCGCGTCCAGCGCGAGAGTTCTTTCGCGGGTTTCGAAGCGGTGCATGGCATACCTCGTTAGCCTGATAGCCCGCGCAGAGCGCGATCTCGCCCTGCGTTAGGTTCGAGGAAGCTCTCAGGCTGGCAGAGCAGCCAAACCGGTGCCCGGTGACGCTGGAAAGCGACAAACTAGGGCCCTTGCTCTACGGCAACAAGTCACATGGACGCTGAGGTCATTTGGCCGGGCGCCGTGGTCGGTGTCAAAAGTGTTGAGAAGTGTCAAAAACTGTCAAGCGGCGAGGGCCTGGAAGGGAACTTTGCCGCAACAGCGTTTGTACTTGAGACGGCTGCCGCAGGGGCAGGGTGCGTTACG
>JALHNI010000081.1 GCA_022843605.1 Bryobacter sp. | reverse complement strand
GTATTTGAGCAACTCGCCACCGTCGGTGGCGACTATGGATCCCTCGCCCGGTTCTCCGTCGCGCAGGCGATGGTGACAGACGGCAAGGTCGCGGAGGCCGAAAAGGTCTTTCGCGAGATCATTGCTTCACCGACGATGATGGTCTCAAAGGAACAAGGGACGATGGCTCTGGCGCGAGCGATCATGAGCACCCGGCCGGAAGAAGCCCGGAAGTTACTGGAACCGTTGCGTGCCCACCCTCGCAACCAGGTGAGCCGCAACGCAGTGGCTCTGCTGGGCGAGATTCCGGCGACGGCCAAGAAGTAAGCTGCCGATGCCGGGCGTAGCCGAATCGGAACGATTCGCGCGCCTGCGTTTGCCGGTGTCTGCTTCGCGCGGACGCCGGTACCCCGAGCTCCCCCATCCTTACCGCAACGACTTCCAGCGGGATCGCGACCGCATCGTCCATTCACGGGCCTTCCGCCGTCTGGAAAACAAGACCCAGGTTTTCCCCCCCTCAGTCTCTGATCACTTTCGCAACCGCCTGACCCACACGCTTGAGGTATCGCAGATCGCCCGCACGATTGCGGCAAGCCTCGGCCTGGATGAGGACTTCACCGAAGCACTCGCGTTGGCTCACGACTTGGGGCATCCGCCATTCGGACATTCCGGTGAGGAGGAACTTAACCGGCAGATGGCCGCCTTCGGCGACCGCTTCGACCACAACGTGCATGCCTTACGTATTGTGGAGCGCTTTGAGTCGCACTATGCGGCTTTTCCCGGCCTCAATCTCACCTTCGAGGTTCGCGAAGGGATGGCCAAGCACTCTCGTGATTTTGGTCCGGGCGAGTTTCCGGAACTTGACGAGTACCGGCCAGGCGAACGCGCTCCGCTGGAGGCCCAGTTGATCGACATGGCGGACGAGATCGCGTACAACACGGCCGACTTGGATGATGCATCAGACGCGGGTATGTTTACGCTGGATGACCTTTGGGATGCCTGCCCGGGGGCGTACGCGCTCTATGAACCGGTGGAATCCATGTATCCGGGCGCGCCGGAGCGGGTACGTTGGCTCGAGTTCGTTCGTCGATTGGTGGATGCGCTTGTCACCGGGCTGATCACCGGTACGCAAGCGAACCTGCTCTCCACCCAATTGTTGAGCGTGGAGGATGTGCGACAGCATCCGGTACGTCTGGTGGGTTTTACGCCGGCGACCGCCGAGTTGAATCAGTCACTGAAGCACTTTCTGCATGCGCGGGTGTATTCGTCACCGTCGTTGGAAGCGGAACGGGCTAAGTCCGAAACTCAGGTTGGCTGGATGTTCGAACACCTACTGGCGCACCCGGAGGCGCTGCCGGAGGCCTATCGACTCGACTATGCGTCGGAGCCTGCCCACCGGATGGTCTGCGACTACATCGCGGGTATGACGGACGGCTTCTTCCAAAGAGCCTACCAGGAGTTGACAGCCGCTCCGCACGCGTGACAGACTCCGGCAAGCATGCGCTTCCTCTATCTGTTCTGCATTTCGCTGTCCTTGCTGGCCCAAGCCCCAAAACTGCGCGTGGGTATTCTCGGCCTCACTCACGGCCATGCCGCCGGCTTTCTCCAGCGTTCACTGACGCGGACGGATCTCGACATCGTCGGCATCTCCGAGCCGGACCGCGACGTGGCCGAGCGCTATATCCAGAAGCATCAGTTCGAGCGTGCCCGCCTGTATTCTTCGCATGCGGAGATGTTGGACAAGGCCAAACCAGAAGTGGTGATGGTGTTCACCTCCACCGTGGAGCATTTAGAGGCCGTTCAACTGTGTGCGAAACGAAAGCTCCACGTGATGATGGAAAAGCCGCTCGCTGTTAGCGTGGAACATGGTCGAGCGATGGAAGCCGCGGCCAAGGCCGCCGGCATCCACGTGATGGTGAACTACGAAACGACCTGGTACCCGGTGAATGCGCCGATCTGGAACCTGGTGCACAACGAAAGCAAATTGGGGGCCGTGCGGCGGATCGTGACGCACTACGGGCATCAGGGCCCGAAGGAGATTGGTACGCCGCCCGAGTTCTTTGGCTGGCTATCGGACCCGGCGAAAAACGGCGCCGGTGCACTCTATGACTTTGGCTGCTATGGCGCCAACTTCGCGACGTGGCTCTTCGACAATGCCCGCCCGCTGAGTGTTTCGGCGTTGACGAAGACGAATAAACCCGCGATCTACACACGCGTGGATGACGAGGCGACCATCGTGCTTCAGTATCCGTCGGCGCAGGTGGTCATTCAGCCTTCCTGGAATTGGCCGTTTAGCCGGAAGGACATGGAAGTGTACGGCGAGACCGGTCACTTGATTACTTCGACTCCGCGCGACTATCGCCTGCGGCTAAAGGCAGACAAACAGGATACGGCACTTACCGCGCCACCTCTACCCCAACCGGACGGTGACGTGATCCACTATTTAACCAGCGTCGTGCGTGGCGGACGCAAGCCGGACGGTCTGACGGGCCTGGAGAATAACCTCATCGTCAACGAGATCCTGGCGGCGGCGCGCGAGTCCGCCCGCACTGGCCGCGTCGTACACCTGAAGTAACTTACTGTCCGCTCTGTTCAATCCAGTCCGTATTGAATCGTACGTGGCGGATGGACTTAAATTGTTTTCCGTCCCGGGTTTCGAACTCACTGTAAGTCAGGTGCAAGTTGCCGTCTGCGGCCTGAATGAGCGAAGGGTAGTGATAGCTACCGGCGCCCTTTTGCATGTTCCGCTTCCATTTCCAGGTTTGGCCTTCGTCATCCGACATGGAGATGGCGAGCGAGGTGCGCCCCTTCTCGACGTCGTTGTAAGCCATTACCCAGCGGCCGTTGCGCAAGGCAATCGCTTCGACGCTGGTACCGGGGTTGAAAATTTCCGTATCTTCGGCGGGACTCCAGGTTTCGCCGTCGTCCTTCGAGACGCTCTTCATAACGCGCTTGGGCGCGGGACCGTTGTCCCGCATGTAGGCAACTAGCTCGCCGTTCTTCTTTCGAACGACGCTGGGTTGAATATTCCCGAAGCCGACAATGGGTTCACTGGCATGCCAGGATTTGCCCGCGTCGTCGCTGATGGCCATCAGGCCAAAGGAGAAACCATCGGAGTAAAGCGGCACGATGATGCGCCCGCTGGGGAGTTCGATGGGGTGGGTTCGTGTGAACCAGCCGAGCCGGGAGAACTGCTTGTCGCCGGCCAGGCCGATCATGCGGGTAGCCCAGTCGCGGAAGGGTCCGGGTTTCTTGAGTTCCTTCGCAAAGACCTCCTGAGTACGCTCCTGCATGCGCTTGGGGATCAGCAGGATATTGTCCTGCCAGTCCCACTTCGGTGGGCCTTCGGACTGGGAGTAATTGCTCGAAACCCGATACTTCATCAGCGCGGATTCCCAGGTGTTGGCGAGAATCGTGGGCCAGAAGAGCCACAGGCGCTGCTTCGAATCGAGCCAGACGACGCAGTTGGTGTCTGGAAAGCCCGGCGTGTCGGCCAGCTCAAACCTTGGTGACCAAGTCTTCGATGACTTCCTCCAGCGCGCTCCCTCGATTTTGACGTCATCGGACTGGCGTTCGCCGGAACCATGAAACCAGGAAACGAATAAGTCGCCGTTGGGTAGCTCCGCTATGGAGGACGAGTGGTTATGCCAATTCTCGGGCGGAAAGAGCAACTCGGTTTGGTGCAGCGGCTGAGCGGCAAGCGCGGCGGTGAACAGCGCGCCGGAAAGCAGGAGTCGAGCTAGGGTTTCCAAATCGTGGCTCCAATAAAGCGTTCACCGTCTCTGTTGGTGTTGTAGTAGTAAGTGGTGACCAAATTGCCGTCCTGGCGGCGGACGGTGCGTGTATAGCCGAGGTCCCAGGCCCCGCCATCCTCGCGCAGCATGACATCTCTTGACCACGTTTTGCCTTCATCACTGGAGACACGGGCGCGAATGCTGTAGGGCGGATTGCGGAAGCCGTAAGTGAGAACGAGGCGGCCGTCGGGTAACTTGAGCAGCGCGGGCGGATTGCCGCCGCCGGTGTCGTCCACCGGTTTGCCGACCATGGCCCAGGAAGCGCCGTTGTCATCGCTGCGCCAGGCGGCGATGAATTTGCGATGCCGGATGGTGCTGAGAATGGAGCGGCTGGAGAGGCGCACGCTGGAGGGCATGATGGCGAAGTCGTCAGCGGGAGGTTCGGGGCCGACCCAGGACAGCTTCTGAAAAGTCTTGCCGCCGTCGGTCGTGCGGGCACACAGAACCCGGCCTTCCTTCAGGTTGCTCTTGGCGGCGGTGAGGAACAATGTCATCGATTGCTTGCCGTCGATGATGTAGTCGGTGCGGGCCGCAATACCGGGCGTGCCAAAATCGGGCACGGCGAAGGGACCCTGCCATTGGCGCCCCTTGTCGTAGGTGACATAGAAACGCGAGGGGCCGGTGTGAATGCTGGCCATGCGGGCGGTGAGGGCAAAGCCGGGCTTCGTGAAGTCGAAGCCACCGGGGCTGGTCACCGCGGGCTTGCCGCCCATCTCGGTCAGAACCCCCGCCTGTTTGGTGTCCGGTGGCGCTTTAAGCGAGTCAGGCTTTTCGATCTTCCAGGATTCGCCTCCATCGAGAGAACGGGCAAGGACGTGCTCCGCGGGACGCGAATAGTCAATGGCGTGTTCCCGGCCCGCGCCGTTGTTGACGCGGAACCAACCAGCCTCAAAGCCAACCAGGAGTTCGTTGCCCCAGGCCCACATGCCGTGGTTGGCGGGCCAGCCGCCGAAACGGCCTTTTTCCTGAAAGACGATTCGGTGTTGGGGAGCGCTCGCGGCGGCGGCCCAAGCGGCGGCGGGCAGTTGAATTAGAGTGCGGCGCAGAATTCGCATCGTTCTGCCATTGTATGAGATTCTCCAGGCCCGCAAGACGATTAGCAACGCTTATCGCCTTCAATCAAGAAACTAACTGGACGAGTACCAGTATCCGCCATATGCTAGAAGCTCACTGATCGGGATGCTCTGCTTGCATCCCGGTAGCCCTCCCCGTCACCCGGCCCGGCTGCATTGTCGTCAGCCCTTCGAGACAACGCGAACTCCGAGCTAGGCACCGATCATCAGCAACCTGCCAACCGATTACGAGGACACTCTATGCAACACGAACTGCTTTCGCGCGGCTTCAGCCGACGCCAATTAGGCCGCCTCTCCACGCTCGCCACCGCGGGAGCGACGCTTCCCTTCTACAACGAATTCGCCTTGGCGCAGGAAGCCGAGCGGCGCATGTCACGGGCCGCGATGCCGGCGGACGCGGTGCGCATCAGTTCAAACGAGAATCCCCTTGGGCCGTCGGTGGAGGCGCTGGAGGCGATCTACGCGGTCGCCAAGAAAGGTGGCCGCTACGGCGGCGTCGAGTCCAACGAGTTTCCGAAATTGGCCGCCGATCTGGAAGGCGTGAAGCCCACTTACGTGGCTCCCTACGCTGGATCGAGCGACCCACTGTTCCGGGCTGTGTGCGCGTATGTTTCCCCCGCACGTGGTCTGGTGATGGGCGACCCGGGTTACGAGGCAGGTGCCCGGGCCGCCGAATTCATCGGCGCAAAAGTGAGCCGGGTTCCCCTGAAGCCTACCTTCGAACACGATGTGAAGGCGATGCTGAAGGCGAACCCTACGGCTGGCGTTTACTACATCTGCAACCCCAACAATCCGTCGGGGACCTTGACGCCGAAGGAGGATATTGAGTGGCTGCTGACGAATAAGCCGGCAGGATCAATCGTGCTGCTGGACGAGGCCTATATCCATTTCGCCAATGTGGAGAGCGGCTCGACGCTGGTGGCGCAGGATAAGGACGTCATCATCCTGCGGACCTTCTCCAAGCTTTACGGTATGGCGGGCATCCGCGCCGGACTTGCGATCGGGCGGCCGGACTTACTCGATAAGATGCGGAACTGGGGTGCCGGCATGTTGCCCATCACGGGTATGGCGGCGGCCGGAGCCAGTTTGAAATCGAAGACGCTGATAGCCGAGCGCCGCAAAATCAATGCCGACATTCGCGAGAATACGCTCGAATTTCTGCAGAAGAAGGGGATCGGCTTCGTACCCAGTGTGTCGAACAAGTTCATGATGGACGTAAAGCGTCCGGGTATGGAAGTGGCGCGCGCGTTGGCGGCGGAGAAAATCTTTATCGGCCGCGTGTGGCCCGCTTGGCCAAACCATGTGCGGGTGACTGTCGGCACGCATGAAGAGATGAATAAGTTCAAGGCGGCGTTGACGAAAGTAATGGGTTAGGACCGCATAACAGGCGCAAGGCCGGTCTCCGGCTGGCCTTGCCCCTCTACCAATCTTCGGGCTTTTGGCCGATCGGGAGTAACTCGCCTTTTTCGAGATAGCGGACTTTCGAAGCGCTTTTGGCGGCGTGGGGGTCATGGGTGACCATAACGATGGTTTTGCCGAACTCGCGATTAAGGCGGCCGAGTAAGTCGAGGGCGTCGCGGGCCGAGTTGGCGTCGAGGTTGCCGGTGGGCTCGTCGGCGAGGATCAGATCGGGGTCCGTGACGATGGCGCGGGCGATGGCGACGCGCTGTTCCTGGCCGCCGGAGAGTTGGCGTGGCGTATGGTCGAGACGGTCGCCAAGGCCGACCAGTTCGAGCGCCTTCTTCGCGTGATCCAAGCGCGCGGCCTTGCCTAACTTGGTTAACTTGAGCGGCAACTCGACATTTTCCCAGGCGGAGAGCACCGGAATCAGGTTGAAGCTCTGAAAGACGAAGCCCACGTGGGCGTTGCGCCAGCGGGCGATGTCGCCATCGGAGAGTTTGCGGAGGTCTTCGCCGAGCACCCGAATTTCACCGCCGGTGGCGCGATCCATCGCGGCGATCAAGTGCAGCAGAGTCGACTTGCCTGATCCGGACGGGCCCATCAAGGCCACAAACTCACCTTTCTCGATGGTGATGTTGGCGTCTTTCAATGCCACCACTTTACTTTCGCCGCGGACGAATTCTTTGGTTAACTGACGCGTTTCAATGACGACGTTGCTCATTTCACCACCACAATCTTCGCGCCGTCCTGCAAATCAGCGGACGGGTTCAGGATGAGTTCTTCGCCTCCGATGAGGCCTTCTTCGATGCGAATGCCCTGGGCGTTTGTTGAGCCGGTTTTGACGGCGCGCCGGACCGCTTTGCCATTGACGGCGACGAAGACAGCTCCGTCGCGGACGGCAGCTTGCGGGGCGTACACCGTACCCCCGACCGGAGCAGCGCTGGTGCCCGCTTTCTTCTCGTCACTTAAGAAGGCGACGCTCGCGTTCATCTCGGGGCGCAGATACTCGTCAGGATCCTGGACCTTCACCTTCACCTGTACGGTGGCCTTCTGGCGATTGGCTTCGGGCGAGATCTCTTCGATAGCGCCGGCATACTTACGATCCGGGTAGGCGTCGGTGGTGATGACGGCGCGCTGTTTGGCGCTGAGGCGGGCGAAATCATTTTGATTAATGTCGAGTTCGACTTGTAAGTCATCAAGGTCGGCCATAGAGACGACATAGCCCTTGGCTCCGCGGTCGCCGACAAAGCCAGTGGTGACGAATTCGCCGCGTTCCACGACGCGTTCCAGAATGGTGCCGCGGATGGGCGCGCGGATGACGGTGTTGTTGAGCTGGGTCTCGTAGAAAGCGAGGCGTCCGCGGGCTTCGGCGATCTGACCGGCGACTTGTTGCGCGATCTCCTGACGTGGGCCGAGGCGGACTAACTCGAAAGCGCGATCGAGCGACGCGACGCGAGCGGCGAAGCCGTCGAAGCGGGCCTGGGCGTCATCGAGTTGCTGCTTGGCGACGACGCCTTCGCTGACGAGTTTACGGGTCCGATCGAGGGTAACTCGGGCATTGTTGAGGTCGGCCTTCGCTTGGTCAAGATTTGCTTGGGCCAGGGCGATCTCTTCGGGCCTTGAGCCATTCGCGAGTTCCAGGCGGCGCGCTTCGAGAGCCGCCAATTGGCCTTTGGCTTGGTCCAATTGGGCACGGTACTCGTCGTCTTCCAGACGCACAATGATCTGACCCTGCTGAACGCGATCGCCCTTCTCAACGCCGATCCAGGCGACTTTGCCGACGACTTTCGAGGCCAACTGGATCTTGTGATGCGCCACGATGTAGCCAGTGGCATTGAGGATGACTTCGCCGGCGTTGGCGCTGCCCGCGCCACTGACTTCGTTGGCTGTGGCGCGCGCCGTACGCACTTCAACCGCGGCATTCATGCGGGTGGCGACGTAGGCCCCAATACCGAACAACAAAAACAGGAGGATGCCGCCGATGATCCAGCGGGAGGCCCACGAAGAGCTGCCGCCTTTCATCGTCCGGTCAATCCGCAATCCATCCAGGTCTGAGGCCATTCAATATTTTCCTTAGGTCTGTTTCAGGGCAGTGAGGATTTCCTTGCGCGCGGCCGTGGCGGCAGGAAACAAGCCACCCACGGCGCCCATGAAGAGGGCGAAGGCCAGGCCGGTGAGCATTAGCTCCGGTGTAACGCGGAAGTCGAAGGTGATCTCGGAGAAAGTAACAAAGTTCCCGATGCCGGTTTGTAAGTTGTTCAGCGGCAGCACGAGTAAGCACCCCAGAATGCCTCCCACGAAACTGAGTAAGAGGCTCTCCAGGAGAAAGCTCAGCAGGATGCCGCCCTTTGAGAAGCCCAGCACGCGCAGAGTGCCGATCTCGGCGGCGCGGCGAGCGACGGCGGCGTACATCGTATTCATGGCTGCGAAGCAGGAACCGATGGCCATAATGAGGGCGACAAAGGTGCCGATGAATTGCAGCGGCGCAGCAGATTGGGTCTGGCTCGCGTAGTAAGAAGACTCGCTGGGGGCATCGGCATTGAGCCGCGTGTCGGCAGTCAGGTCATTGGTGAGAGCCTGCATGGCGACCTCATCAATGGCGCGCACCAGGACGCTGCTGAGGGCGGTGGCGCGATTCTGGTCCGCGGCGAGTTGGTTCAGGTCGCAGAACAATTCGCTATTGGCGGCGGAGCGCCCGGCATCCATCACGCCGACGACTTGCCAGGGACCTCGGCCAAAGTCGATCGTGCCGCCCAGGCGGGCGGCCGGGTAGCGGCTGGCGATGCTCTTGCCGACGACGATCTCGCGCCGGCCGGGCTGAAACTGTCGGCCTTCAACGATCTTGACGCCTTCGCGAAGCAGCCATCCCTGCGGCGTGATTCCGCGCGCGGTGATGTTGATGGCGCCCAGGTCGCCTTCGAGGATCACGACGGTGACCAACTCGAGCGAGGCCAGCGGCTCGCCATTGGGTCCTTTGGCGATGCCTCGTTTCACTTTGATGATCTGGTAGTCCTCGGGGGAACGGTTGGAGTTGAGTTCGGCGGTGGAACCCTTACGCATCACCAGTACGTTGAGGGGATGGGCGGTGGAGGTGAGTGAGGTCTTGAGTCCGTCGACGAGCGCGGCGGTGGCAAGCAGAACGGCCACAGTGAGCGCGATGCCGAGGGCGGTCATCAAAGTGGTGGTTTTGCGCGCGAGTAAGTTGCGCCAGTTGTAAGTGAGCGGTAAGGCCATGGCTTAATCCGTCACCCGCATGGCTTCGATGATCGGGCGGCGCGAGGCGGAGAGTGCCGGAAAGAACGAACTCACCAGGCCAATCACCAGGGCAATTGCGAGGGAAGTGCTGAGTACCCACGGCGGCGTCGCGAGCCGCGACATGTCGGCCATGGTGGAGGGCATGGTGCGCAGCCAGGTACACAGCAGAACGGTAAGGGCTAGGCCCACCACGCCGCCCAGGAAGGAGATCAACACGGACTCACCGAGCAGAATCGAGAGGATCTTGCCGTTGGTGAAGCCGAGGGTCTTCAGAATGCCAACTTCCTTCACCCGCTCGCGGACCGTCATGGCCATGGTGTTGCCGGATACGAGCAGGACCGTAAACGTAATGGCGGCGCAGATGGAGAAGAGAAAAGCTTTCACGTTGCCCAGGAAGGCAAGGAAGCTGAGTTCGAAGGCGCGCTCGGTTTCGGTCTTGGTTTGCAGCGGGGAATTGCGAAACATGGCGTCGACGGTTTGGGCGATGCGGGTGGCGTCGTCGGCGCTGGCCATGCGCAGGATGAAGGTGCTCACCGTATCTTTCAGGCCTCCGGTCAGGCTCTCGTTGAGATAGTCGTAGTGGAAGACCATGTTCTCGTTGTCCCGCTCACTGTCGTAGATGCCCCGGATGGTGAGCGTGAGGGTGACGGGAAAGATATCGCCGACTAGAGTGACACGCTGGCCGAGTTTGAAATCGTGACGCTTGGCGAGTTTGCGGCCGACGATGCAGGCGGACCGCTCATCCGTGAAGGCCTTGTACTGGTCGGGCGGGACGCGGTAGTCGGGATAGACGCGCAGGAACTTTTCGGGCTCCACCGCGAAGCGGCCAAAGAAGTTATCGGGGTCGCGAGCGTCTTTGTAGACACCGCCAAACCACTGAAAAATCGTGGTTTCTACGACGCCAGGCACTTGCGCGATGCGGCCCTGGTAAGAGCGCGCAAGGGGATTCGCAAGCGACACACGATTCCGTACGATGAGCCGCAACGCCTGTTCCGCGGAGGAGCCCTCGAAGTAGAACATATTGTAGATCGCGAGCAGAAAGCCGAGTAGGCATAAGGACGCGGCAATGCTCAGAATCGTTAAGATACTGCGACGCTTGTTGCGCAGCGTATTCTTGAAAATCAACGGCAAATGTTTGAGCATTCCGGCGCCTCCAACCTGGGGAGTGACTATTATGGCAGGCGACTCCCCGCTTTGGCGACCATTTTGCCCCCATTTTGAGACAGTTTGCCCCGCAAACGGGACAAACTGCCCGACTCGAGTGAAGGCGTGATCCTATTTTCAATAACTTACAGTTGGCAGGCAATTTGCGAAGGTAAGCTGCGTAACGTCCTGTACCCTTTTGACCGGGGAATCTGGCCAGCGCACCTCATCCTCAGCGCTGGCCTTTTTTTATTGCAACAAACCGATCCGGTCGACGACGTAGCCGATAAACATCAGCGCAATCAGGCCTACCAGGTAGAACTGGAAAGCCATTTGTAACTTGGGCCAGAGTGTTCGGGGAAGATCGTCGATTCTCCGAACGATCTCGTTGGGGGAACCGCTCCCGGCCGGATCACCAGAGTTGGTGAGCTTCGTTTCATAGGCGGCATAGGCGGCGCGAAGCGCATTGAAGAGAATCGCGCCAACCACGATCCCGACGATGTTGAAGAATCGGACTTGTCCCGCTGCAAGCTGAACGATCCGCTCCACGGTGAACATGGCGAGCGCGGCGACAGTGGCCAGGCGGGAGAACTGGCGAACGCCGAGACCGGCCATGAAAAAGAAGAGGATATCGACTAGGGCTGCCAAGGGGGTACCGCCGATCAACCCGGAGACGAGCGCCAAAGAGCTTACGAACAGGCAAGCAAAGAAGCCGAAGCGGGCTGCCGCATGGATTTCCAGGTCATTGTCGAGATTGGCCCAAAAAATGCTGCGAATCCAGTTCTGCTGAGGCCGAACAGAGAGCAGATTACGCGTATCCACAGGGAGGTCATCGGCAGTTGGACAACTTTTATGCAGAGTACCTTCAGGTCCAGCCCCTCACCGCCGATAACACCCAGGTGGAGAGAGAGATTGATGTAAGCAGCGGTCCGCCCCGACTGTCCGACGTACTGGCGGCACTTTCCTACGCCCTGGATTTATCCAGCGAGGGGCAACCAGCGGGCCACGCGACGCGCACCTGCGTCCTGGGAATGCGGATCGCCCGCGAGATAGGGCTGGGCGATGCCGATCGGGCCGACCTCTATTACGCGTTGCTGCTGAAGGATGCAGGCTGCAGCAGTAATGCCTCGCGGATGTATCACATCATGGGCAGCGACGATATTGCCGCCAAGCGCAACGTCAAAACCACTGACTGGACGCGCACCGGCTGGGAAACGCTGCAATATGCTCTCGGACATGTGCGCCGGGGCGCGTCGTTTCTGGAGCGAGTACGCGGTCTGTTCGCGCTGGCCCAGAATAGCCAGCAAAACGCCCACAAGATGATTCAGATTCGCTGCGAGCGCGGCGCAGGGATCGCGCGCCGCCTGCGAATGAGCGAGAAGACCGCCGCCGCCATCTATGCTCTGGACGAACACTGGAATGGCCTTGGCTATCCGGATCGCTTGCGGGGGGAGGCCATACCCCAGTTGGCTCGGATTATCGGCCTCGCGCAGAACCTCGAGCTCTTCTTTACGAGGCATTCGCCGGCCGCGGCCATGCGGATGGCCCGGGAACGGAGCGGTCGTTGGTTCGATCCGGAACTGGTTCGCGCGGCCGTCGCCCTGGATGACCGCGGTGAGCTATTTTACGAACTGAATCTGTCGGGCGAATGGGTGTCGGCATTGGATCCCCAGCGGGATCGGCGGCTGTTGGGCGCGCAGGTATTGGACGACATCTGCCTCGCTTTCGCCGACATCGTTGACGCAAAGAGTCCCTTCACTTACCGGCATTCGCTGGGTGTGGCGGCAGCGGCAGCGGCTATCGGCCAGCGTCTCGGAATGTCGACGGCGGACCTCGAACGCTTGCGCCAAGCCGCGCTGCTGCACGACGTAGGGAAACTCAGCGTTTCGAATGCGATTCTTGAGAAGCCCGGCAAACTGACTCCCGCCGAGTGGGAGATCGTACGCCAGCATCCGGCCCATTCCCTCGAGGTGTTGCAGCGGGTCCCAGGCTTCCGGCAGCAGGCGGAGATTGCCGCTTCGCACCACGAAAAGCTCGATGGCAGCGGATACTTCCGCAACATGGGCGGGGCGCAGATGTCATTACCGGCCCGCATCCTGGTGGTCGCTGACATCTTCGATGCCCTGTCCGCCCAACGGCCCTATCGTGACGCGATGCCCCTCGAGAAGGTCTTCGCGATTATGCGGCAAGATGCGCCGCATGCCCTGGACACCGATTGCCTCCAGGCCTTGATCGACTCCACCACGGGGTTGAGCGACCTCTCCCAACTGGGCCAGCAGGTCGCCAATTCGTCGCCTTCGCCTGATAGCATAAGCACACCATGCGACGTCTCACCCTCAGCCTGCTTGCCTGTGCGGCCTCAGCTTTCGCAGCCGACTTCGAAGTAAAAGACGAAGCGGCTTTCAAAAAGATCTTCAAGAAGAACGCCCGCGTCACGCGCCTGGCGACGGACATGCAGTTCGTTGAAGGCCCCGTGTGGATGCCGCAGGGCTTTCTCGTGTTCAGCGATATCCCTGCCAACGAACTGAAGCGCTGGGACGCATCCGGCGGACTGCAAACGTTCCGAAAGCCGAGCAACAATACGAACGGCAACACGCTCGATCGCGAAGGGCGGCTGATCAGCGCCGAGCACGCGGGACGGGTTTCGCGGACCGAGTCCACGGGCAAGGTGACGAATCTGGTGGAGACGTTTGAGGGCAAGCGGCTGAACTCGCCGAACGATGCGGTGGTGAAGTCCGATGGCACGATCTGGTTCACCGACCCGGATTACGGATTGGGCGGCCGGACCAAAGAGCAGCCAGGGAATTACGTGTATCGGTTTGATCCCAACAGCCGCAACATCACCGCGGTGGTGAAGGATTTCGACAAACCCAATGGCCTGTGCTTTTCGCCGGACGAGTCAAAGCTCTACGTCGCCGATTCCGGCAAGCCGCACCATATTCGCGTCTTCGATGTGCAGCCCAACGGCGCGCTCAGCAATGGGCGCGTGTTTGTCGTGATCGACAAGGGAGGGCCGGACGGAATTCGCGCCGATGAGGCGGGCCGGATCTGGTCGAGCTCGGGTGACGGAGCCCAGATCTTCTCGGCGGACGGCCAGTTGATCGCTCGCATCTTGCTTCCCGAGTCCGCGGCAAATCTCACCTTCGGCGGCAAGGGCGGACGGACACTGTTTCTGACCGCACGGAAGTCGCTCTATGCGGTGGAGACGCGCACCAAAGCCAAGCGTTAGAACTTACAGGCTGTGTTGTCGGCCTTGACATAATAGGCCTTGAAGTTTTTCGCTTTGGGATCCATGCAGCCCTTCAGGTTGAGCAACTCCACCTTGCGGAACTCGACGGGATGGCTTTCGCTCTGGAGCGAGATCGAACCTTCGCTGAGTAACTTGCCCGATTCTGTCCACGCGGGCACTGCCTCCTTCACATTGCCGCCGCCCAATTGCGGCTGTTCGTAGCTCAGCACTAACTCGCCGTTCACCCGATGCTCAATCCGTTCGTTGCCGAGTACGCGCACTTCGGCGCGCACCCATTGGTCACCGTGGAAGGTCTTCGACGTGGAATTGAGGCAGTGCGGAGTGAAAAGTTTGCCGTCGCGGACGACGTTGGTGCCGGGTGTGCACAGATTGGCGGTGGTGCGAGGATCCTTGCCGTTCCCACCCAATAACTGGACTTCGATAGAGACGGGGAAGTCCTGGGACTTGGTCATGGTGGCGGCGGGCTGCCCGTGCACCATGATGCCGCTATTGCGGATCGCCCAATTGGGACCTTCCTTGGCCTGATCGCCGACAAAGCGGTACTCCACCGCAATAACGTAATACGAGAAATTGTCCTTGTAAAAGAGGTGGCCAAAGCGCTCGTTAAAGCGATCGTAGGCGTCGTAGGAAACCTTGAGGACGTTCTTCTCGACGCGGAAGGTCTTGCCGAAGTTCTCGCCCGGGGCGTAGCCCCGGATTTTCGGCGTCCAGCCCTTGAGATTCTTGCCGTTGAAGAGACGCAGCCACTCCTCGCGTTGAGGATCATTGGCGGCCAGCAGTAGAGCGGGTAGGAGAAGCAGGAGAAGGCGGTGCATACAACGCTCAGTCTACTCGACCGCGAGAGGTCTGATAACGCCGCCCAAGCGAAAGTGTGATAGTAGACAGTACTCATGGTACGCGAGCCATTCGAGGAAGATCGCGCCGGGGGGCAGGACGCTGTCTGCTTTACCGCCGGACCGCCGGGCGCTTACTTTGGCGCCGGCACGGTTCATGCTTACCTGGCCTCGGACCGGCCGGCTCCCGTCGTTGTGGCCGGTATTTCCGCCGGAGCAGTTTCGGCCGCCGCGCTCTACAAGGTCTACCGGGATCTGGACCGCGAACGCAACAAGACGGTTAAGCCGACCGACGGGCAATTGGAGTCCGTTCGTTGGACTTGGTTTCGCAAATACCTGGAGCAAATCACTTACTCTCCCTTGGACTTTGTCTGGGACGCAATTCCGAACCCGATCGACTTCTTCGCGCAGACCATGCCGGTAGAAGATACGAGTTGCCCGAACGACCTCAAGGCCGGGGAGACGGCGGCTCGTCTGCAACTTCACCGCCTGATCCGGCTCGGACTCTGGTTTGCCGGGATCCGGGTAACGGTGGGCGATCTCACCGATCTGATGGTCCGCTACGTGCGCGTGAAGGAGCGCTATGCGCTCTGGCCCTGGCAGGCCGTGGCGCTGGTTTACCGTCTGATTCGCGTCGGTTTTCTGCTGGCCTGGCGGACATTCTCCAATCCGGGCTGGATCTGGCGAGCACCGGTGCTGAAGGGTCGCCGTACGCGGGAACGCTTCCGGCCGTCGCCTTTGTTCGGCCCGTGGATCTGGAGCGGGGCCGTGGCCTGGGCCACGCTGACTTTCGCCTTGCCGGTGATTCTGGCGTGCCAAGGCAACGGCGCTCAGGCGCTCGGCGCACTATTGCTGGGCCTTCTGTCTCCGGCCTTGTTGCTCGCGGGGACGTTTCTGACGGGGACGTTTTGGAAGCTGGCGAGGCTCTGCCTGGAGCCCATGGGGCTGCATCGTGGGCTGGTGCATAAGTATCCGCTGCGGCGGGCGCTGGCCAAGCTGTTTGAAGGCGAGCTGATCGAGCGGACTCCAGGCGGTCAGGTGCCGGTGCTGCTGGTGGTGGCGGCGCCAGTGAATCGACAGACGTCGATGAAGAGCGCCGCGGGGTCCAATCAGCAGCTCTGGGCGCGAACGACGGCGAGGATGCCGCTGGATGCGGCGCTGCTGACCGCGCTTTCGAACCCCGGCCTGTATGCGCCCGAGGTATACGACCGACAGGGCGCGAACTCGCCGATCGACCATTGGGTCTCGCCAAAAGCCGAAGGCATCGATCGGCTGGAGATGGTGGATGGTTCGGTAATTCGGACGAATCCGATTCCGGCGCTCTTCGTCTGGCTTCGAGGAATGTGGAACGAAGGCGACGAACGGGAGGTGCGCCGTCTCTTCACGGGGCAAGGCCAACCGGGCCGTAGCTTGAACATCGTTTACGGCGTGCCGCTGCAGGCGCTCCCGGAGTCCGAAGCCAAGCGGCGGGAAACCATCAACATCGTGGAGAACGGATTCGCCAGCCTGGCGCTGGAGCGGCGGCGGGACACGGAACTCGAATCGCGCCAAACCGAATTCATGAGTGAGTTCGAGACTCATATCCGGCGGCGCGAAACGGCTGACCCTGAATTGCCGATGTTTCCCATTCTGCCGAACCCGATTGCGCCGGCTCGGGAAATCACGTTCGAGAATAATTTGAAACCGGACCGCCCGACGGCGCTCAAATACGTGGCCGAGGGTTGCCGGCGCACGCTGGAGCGGCTCCATGCCCAGCAGCTGTCCGAAACCTTTTTGGGTCAGGTGGACTGCAAGACTTTACTGGCCAAGGTGGCGCCGGAACGCCGCAGTTTCCTCGCTCCGGAGAGCCCTGGGTTGGGCGAGGTCTGCGCGGCCTGCACCCGAGTGCTGCAGGCTCCAGTGGGGGAGGCGACGTCCTGCGGGGTGAACGCCTATGGCTTGGCCGGCCGTCATGAAATCGCCGCGACTTTTGGTGCCCTCTCCGGCGTGATCGCCCAACAGCCGCGAATTGTCTTTCTGGCTAGCGGCGGCGTATTTCGCGGCACGTTCCATGCCGGGGTGCTGGCCGCGATGGGCTTGGCCCGGGTGAAGCCCGATCTGGTGGTGGGTGCTTCGGTGGGATCGATTGCCGGGGCCGCGCTCGCCGCGCAGTCTGCCCTGAACGACGCATCACTGGCCCGCGACCACAACCACGAATTGGTGCGCGTCTTTCTCGAAGTGGACCGCCAAGTGGCCCTCACCCGGTCGCTGAAGAACGTAACCAAGCTGCTGGGCGTCCGCGGGCGGGCGGTGGATGTTTCACCAGCGATGATCCGGCACCTGGTGATGGAAGGTAGCCGGGTGGATCCCGCCTACGCCATCACCGGAGCGCCGCCCCTGCTGATTGACGCGATCTCAAATTTGTTTCTCCTGCCGCATGAGATCACGCGCATTGTGGCGGCACGCTTCGTTGCTGGACACATCACTGAGGCGATGAATCTCTTTTGGGAGGGCGTACAGCGTGAGACGCTGCGGCGGCTGAGTATCGAGGATTGCGTAATGGGCGCGGATCTCCTGGAACAAACCGCCAAGCGGCTGCTATTTCCGCCGGAATTGACGCTCTCGTCCAATCCCACGCAACCCTACCTGCCGCGGACGGCCTTCTTCGCCACGGCCACCAATGTAAATCGCCGGATGCCCGTCATTTTGGGACGGGATTTCAGTACCGAGGTTCCGCGTTACGACTTTCTGGAGGCCTGCCTGGCCTCGTCCGCCTTTCCGGTGGTCTTTGCGCCGCGTTCGGAATCTGATCTGATTCCCGGAGGCGGGTCAACGCATACGCTGTTCTCCGACGGCGGCATCTTCGACAACTTGCCGTTCTTTCCCGCCATCGACGTCCTCTCGGAGGTGCAGCGGGCGGCGGGGGAATCGGATCCGAGGCAAGCTTACCGGGACCTCAAGACCCGATTCGAGAATCCGGCGTTGATCATCGCTGCGGCGCTCGACAGTGACTTTTCCGGCGCGGAGCCGGACTCCGACACGGTCAGCCTTTGGCAAGCCAGCAGCCGACTCCGCGCCAACGTCAAGCTGCATTCGTTCTGCCAAAGCGCCGAACTGGTCGATAAGCAGATCGCCCGCTACCTAAACGCTTACGCCGGCCACCAGGACGAAGTGGACGCCCGCTTTGTAAACAGCATCGTGCCGAATTGCGTCCTGCCGATCCTGCCGACTGACCCGGATCATCTCAACGGCACGTTCGCGTTTAGCAAGTCTACGGGACTGAAGCCGGAGCGCGTCCAACTCTCTATCGCCGACGGCTGCTTCCGAACGCTGCTCGAACTGAGTGACGCGCCGGCCACCCAGCGAACGCCTTCGCTGGACGCTGCCCTGGAGCGTGCACGGTCGGCCCACCTGATGGCCCGGGTGGCCCGAATCCCCAACCCAGTACCGCCGCAAAATTCAAAAGGCTGCCCGTACTTTCAGATCGACGGTCAGCCTTTTGATTGCCACTTTACGGGTGGGAAGCGTCCGTTGCCTGAGATTCACGGGGCTTGCTGCGCCGACGCGCTCCACCGGGACCCGGTCGCGTCTATTTCGCCATCTTCTCGAAAACCTTAACGGCGGCGGCAGCCACCTGCCCGTCTTGCGCGGAGGTTCCGCCGCTGAGGCCGATGGCCCCCAGCACGACGCCATCGATCATCAGCGGCACGCCGCCTTCCACGGGGAGAGCTCCTGGCAACTTGAGGATGGCTTGGCGTCCGCCGGCCAGCATATCTTCGAAAGCCTTGGTGGGACGCTTAAACTTGACGGCCGAACGAGCCTTGTCGGTGGCCACTTCGACCGAGCCGATCTGGGTGCCGTCGGCGCGCTCCAGGTAAACGAGATTAGCACCGTCATCGACGATGGCGATCACCATGGTCCACTTGTTGGCCGTCGCTTCGGCGCGCGCGGCGTCGGCCAGCTTTCTGGCGGCGTCCAGGGTAAGCGATTTCTTGGTCGCCAACTGTGCGTTGGCCAGCAATCCGCCGATCAGCAGGGTGAAAATGAGTTTTCGCATGAGGCTCAGACTATCACCTCCGGACGGCGCTGGTACAGAAGCTTGCGGCAGCATGTATACTGTAGCTAGAGCAATGCCCAGTGGAGTCGGCGCAAGCCGACTTTTTTATTGGAGTTGTTCAAAATTCGAGCTGAAGATTAAAGGATTGAGGAAGAGTTGATTATCCTTCAAGATCAACGACTGATCCCCGCCGCGGGGCCCGTTCGGGCAACGTGGCTTACCCGCCTGGGGCGCCTCCGGGCCTAAGGCCCATTCCTTTCAGTTCGTTCGCTTTTTCCATCGAAAATGCAATTTGTGAATTCGTGAGGGCAAACCTATGGCCAGCATTTATCAGTCAATCGAAATTCTGAGTAAAGAGAAGGGCATCGACCGCCAGATCATCCTGGATGCGGTGAAAGATGCGATGGTGCTGGCGGCCAAGAAACACTTCAAGACCAATGAAGACTTGGAAGCCGAGTTTGACCCGAAGTCCGGTGCGGTGCAGATCTTCCTGTTAAAGAAGGTCGTGGAGACAGTTGAAGATCCGCTCAATGAAGTGACGCTGGAGCAGGCCAAGAAGCTCGACAAGAACGCCGTTGTCGATACGACGCTCCGGATCGCTCGGCCCACGGAAGCTTTGGGCCGGATTGCCGCCCAGATGGCCAAACAGGTGATCCTGCAGAAGGTCCGCGAGGCCGAGCGGGAGAATGTTTACGTCGAGTTCGCTGACCGTGTGGGCGAACTGGTGAATTGCGTCGTGAAGCGCATTGAAGGCCCGGATCTCGTGGTCGACATGGGCAAAACCGAAGCGCGCATTCCCAAGAAGGAACAGTCGCGGCTGGAAAGTTTTTCGGTGGGCGAGCGTATGCGCGCCGTCATCAAGGCCGTCGACAAGACGGGCAAGAACGCGGGGGTGCTGATTTCCCGCGCCGACGCGATGTTGGTGCAGCGTCTTTTCGAACAGGAAGTGCCGGAGATCTACGATGGCACCGTGGTGATCCGGGCGTGTGCCCGAGAGGCGGGCGAACGAACTAAGATTGCCGTGCAGTCGCGCGACCGCGACGTCGATTCAGTCGGCGCTTGCGTCGGCATGAAGGGCATGCGCGTCCAGTCGATCATTCGGGAGTTGCGTGGCGAGAAGATCGACATCATCGAGTACAGCGAAGAGCCGGTCACCTTTGCCACCCATGCTTTAAGCCCGGCTAAGATCAGCCGCGTGAACCTGATCGACATCGAAAATAAGCACATGGAAGTGATCGTCGACGACACGCAATTGTCGCTGGCGATCGGCAAGCGCGGGCAGAATGTTCGCCTGGCGGCCAAGCTCCTTGGCTGGAAGATCGACATCAAGAGCGAAGAAGAGAAGCGCCAGGAGGCCGAAAACGCTCTGAACGCCATTACGATTTCCGGAGCACCGATTTCGGTGCTTCTGGACCATGGCCTGACGGACTCGTTGGTGGAAAGCCTGATGGCCAGCGGCGTTCCGACCGTGGAGCGCCTCGGTTCGATGACGCCCGAGGAGCTCTTGGCGATTGAGGGCGTGGATCAGGAAGGCCTCGAGAAGATCGGGATGGCCGTGAATGGCTATTACAGCCAGTACGACCAACCTCAGGAAACTGAGCCGGTTAGCGAAGAAACGGCCGGTCCGGAAGCAGAAGCACAGGCCGAACCGAGTGCCGAAACCGGCCTCGAAACTGACCTTGAAACAGTGCTGGAAAACTCGCCGGAAGGCGAGAGCGGCGGAGTGGAAGAGTCAGCCGAGGAAACCGAAGGCGGTCCGGCGGACGTCGAAACGATTGAAGTGGTGCAGGATGAATCTGCTACCATAAAAAACGCTGAAACAGAACCGATTAGCTGATAACCCGGATCAGCGTGGTGGCGTTGCCAGTGATGGCGAGAGGACAGTGAGAGCGGGCAAATATAACCCCGCGATGCTATGAGTACGATCCGCATAAATGAACTCGCGCGCGAACTTGAGGTGCCCTCCCGCATCATCATCGAGTCGTTGGGCGAGTTCGGCGTCGCAGACAAGAAGACTCACTCGAGCGCGATCGAACCCGATCTCGCCGGTAAGATCCGTGCCCATTTTGCCGAGGGCTTAGACGCCCGCCGGGCGGCCGCGGGCAGTGGTTCAGAGTTCGAATCCTCTCACCAAGAACACAGCGAAAGCGAACCGGAACGGACGCCTCCTCCCCCGGTGGAACGCGCGCAGCCAGTCGTTGTCCCTGTCAAACCCGAACCTCCCAAGCTCGAAGTATCAAGACCTGAACCTGTGAAGCCTGAACCGCCGAAAGCTGGCCCCCCTCCTACCGGGGTGCCTTCGATTCCCATGCCGCCTCTACGATCATCGATGCCGGTCCGTCCGCCCCTCGCGGGCGGCGCGCCATCGATCCCGATTCCGCGCATCACGCCGCCGCCTTCTCAAGCGCCGGTAGTGCCCCCGGTCGCAGCCACTCCTGTGGCCCCAGTCGCCCCGCCGGCGGCCCCCACTCCAGCGGCGCCCAGTGCAGTAACAACCAGCCCGGCGGTGCCCAGTCAGGCCGCTCCTTCAGCGCCAGCCGCGCCCCAGGCGCCGCGCGGGGCTCCTGGGGCGCCCCAGCGTCCAAGCCCGCCCGAAGGCCAGATGACCCGCCCTCCGCTCGAGCGTCCTCCGCTCCCGCGGCCGCCTGAACGGCCTCAGCAAGATCGCGCTTCCGCCATGGGCCGTCCTCCGGGTCCGCCGATGGCGCCTCGACCCGCACAGGGTCCGCGAGCGCCGCTGCCGCCCGAAATGCCCCGTCCGACGGTGGCGCAGCCGCAGATGGCCTCTCCCGGCGCCCCTCGGCCTTCGGCTTCGCCCGGTGCGCCGGCGATCCCCCGTCCGCCCGTGGTGCGTCAGTATCAGCCGCAGGCGCCTTATCGGCCGCCCACGGCTCCGTCGATTCCGCGTCCTCCGGTGAGTGCTCCTCCCGGACAGGCCGCTCCGCAACAGCAGGGGCCTGGCAGCCCCGCACCGGCCTCGCCGCCGGCGCCGTTCAATCCTCCCGCCGGTGGATCGCAAGCCGGTGGTCCGAGCCGCCCGCTGGCTGGTCAACCTGCGGCGCGTCCCGTCGTTCCGCCACGGCCGGACATTCTCGCGCGACTGCAGCAACAGAATCAGCCGAAGGCCGCTCCAGGAGCCCCAACCTATAGGCCGCCGCCGCCGCGCCCCGCGCCGCCGGTGCCGGGTCAACCGATCTATCGCGGTCCGTTCCGTCCTGGACAGTCCATGCCGATGCGCCCCGGCGCGCCGGGATCCGGCCCTGCCGGTCCGGGCCAGCCCATGGGTATCGGGCCCGGTGGCCGTCCCATGATGCGGCGCCCGCTGCATCCTACTTCGCCTTTACGTCCGGAAACTTCCGCTCCCGCACCCACTGAAGCCGGCCGCCGTCACGCCACCAAGCCGACGACGCGCAAGCAGCAGCAGAAGGAAGAGCAGGAGGGTCGGCTTCAATTCCGCGCCAAGCGCGAGGAAGCGATTGTCGCCACCAATTCCGAGATTACGATTTCCGAAGGCATCACGGTCAAGGGAATCTCCGAGAAGCTGGGCGTGAAGACGGCGCTCGTCATCCGCAAGCTGGTGGACATGAAGATCTTCGCCACCATCAACCAGCCGCTCGACCTCAAAGTGGCCGAGGATCTCGCCGCGGCCTTCAAGTCGCAGGCGACCCGCATGAGCTACGAGGAAGAGGCGACCTTCAACGAAGAGATCGTCGAAGCCACCAGCGATCTGCAGACGCGCCCGCCCGTCGTTACCATCATGGGTCACGTCGATCACGGTAAGACGTCGCTGCTCGATGCCATCCGTACGGCCAATGTCGCCTCCCGCGAAGCGGGCGGCATCACTCAACATATTGGTGCTTATCAGGTCCAGAAAAACGGCCAGAAAATCACCTTCATCGATACGCCAGGCCACGAAGCGTTCACCCGCATGCGTGCTCGCGGTGCCAAGGTCACGGATATCGTCATTCTCGTTGTCGCCGCTGACGACGGGGTGATGCCGCAGACCGTCGAGGCGATTGACCACGCCAAGGCGGCTAAAGTGCCGCTGATCGTGGCGATCAACAAGATCGACAAGCCGGACGCGAACCTTGATCGCATCAAGCAGCAGCTCTCCGAACGCGGCTTGCTGGCCACCGATTGGGGCGGCGACGTAGAAATGATTCCGGTCTCGGCCAAAACTCAGGTCGGCATCGACACGTTGCTCGAAACGATTCTGCTAGTGGCTGAAATCGGCAACTACAAGGCGAATCCGAACCGGTCGGCTCTCGCTACCGTGCTCGAAGCGCAGTTGGATCGCGGCCGTGGTCCGGTGGCCACCGTGCTGGTGCGCAACGGTACGCTCCGCGTGGGCGATTACTTCATCTGCGGTTCGGTCTTCGGCAAGGTCCGCGCGCTGAATGGCGATCGCGGTGAGCAGATCAAAGAAGCGGAGCCCTCGAAGCCCGTCGAAGTGTTGGGCCTCGAAGAGTTGCCCGACGTCGGCGACGCCTTCCAGGTGGTTACCGATACGTCGAAGGCCAAGCAGATCGTCATGTTCCGCGAGTCCAAGGCTCGCGACATCGACATGGCACGCCGCAAGCGGCTGTCTCTCGAACAGTTCCATCGCCAGATGAAAGAAGGCGACGGCAAGGAACTCAACCTCATCATCAAAGCCGATGTGGGCGGTTCCGCCGAAGTGCTGGGCGATACGCTCAGCAAGCTTTCGAACGAGCAAGTCGCCATCCGCGTCATCCTTACCGGAGTCGGCGCGATCACTGAAACCGACGTTTTGCTCGCTACGGCGTCGAACGGTATCATCATCGGCTTCAATGTGCGGCCTGAAAAGACCGCCAAGACGCTGGCCGATAAAGAGAAGATCGACATCCGCCTCCATTCGATCATTTACGAAGTGGTGGACGAGATCAAGAAGGCGATGACCGGCATGTTGGAGCCGATCATTCGCGAGACCTACCAAGGCAAAGTCGAAATCCGCGAAGTCTTCAAGATCACGAAGGTTGGCCAGGTGGCCGGCAGCTACGTACAAGAAGGCTTCATCACGCGGAACAGCGAAGTCCGGGTATTGCGCGACAACGTCGTGGTGCACACGGGCAAGATCGAGTCGCTGAAACGCTTCAAGAACGATGTTGCCGAAGTGAAGCAAGGCTTCGAGTGCGGCATCTCGCTCGCCAACTACAAGGACGTGAAGGCCGGGGACATCCTGGAGGCCTTCATTACCGAGAAGGTCGCGGCCGTTCTCTTCAACTAAACGCTCCTGAGAGAGGCCCCTCCCGCGCTCCGGCGTTGGAGGGGCTTTTTGCGTTTAGGGCATCAGAAAGATGAATAGCCGGCTCGGGCCGTCTTCGGGCAAAAGGTAAAGCCGTCCGTTCCGCAGGGTCATCCCTTCGTGGGTATAGGTGACGCCGCGATCGGTCAAGCCGGCGGTCACTTTGCGTTTCAGCCGGTAGTCCTTCAAGTCGAGCCATTCCACGGCCCCCTGTTGCCTGGAATAGTTGCCGGATCCGAGCAGACTGCCGCCCACGATCTTCAGGTCCTGATAACTTGTCTTACCTGGATTCGGCGTCTTTGCCAGTTCCTGCCCAGCGCGGTTCCAGCGGTAGAGGATCCGGCTGTCCCAATTGCCGCCCACCAAGCCGGATCGGTTCGCGGCAAGGCAACCGATATGGTCATTGACGTCGAAGCTGGAGATCAAGGCCAGCGTTCGCTTGTCGCGCCGCTGGATGGTGGTGGGGCCATCGCGATCGTACTCGGCGACCGGCACCCAGATGGAATCGCCGTCCAAGGTGAGTCCGCCGGGGTGGAACCGGGCACCTTCCTGCACTTCCACCTGATTCAGGAGCTTACCGGTGGCGATGTCGAAGCGGGAGACAAAGCCTTTCCGGGTACGGGCATCGACGGACGAGACCCACAGGACACCGCGCTCGACATCGATTCCCTGAACGTGCGGCAAGTCGGCCTGAAGGGCGATGGCGGGCAAGGACTTCCAGCCGCTGAGGGGTTCGTCGATCAGCGTCAGGGCCAGAATCGCGAGGATCACAGGTTGGGCACCAGGCTGGGATCGTACTTCGCGCCGGCCGAGACTTGCACCATCGTGATCCGCATCCGGGTGGGGAAGAACTTCTCGTGGTCGGCCCGCTTATGCGCATGCCCGCCGCCACCGCTGTTGTCCTTGATCACGAGGTCCATCTGCTTGATTCCTTCCGTCCACACGATCGCGCCGTTCTGCCACCAGGACGTCATCGGCACATCCACCTCATAGACACCCTTCTCCTTGTAGAGTCCTGTGCCGGTGCAGCCGTAGCCGTTGCCTTGTCCCTGGTTCGGGATATAGCAGAGCGTCCAGGTCGTCTCTTCGCCGCCGGCGGGCTTTTCGAGGACCTCGGCGCGGATGTGGACGGTGCCGTTGCGGTAGTCGACAGGGCTGGTCCAATCCTTCGGCCGCTGGGGGTTCAACGCCGGCCCCTTCACGTAGTAGTGCGACTTACTCGGCGTCGAGGTATCGGCATTCTCCTTCGTGTAGGTGAAGGTGACGTCGAACAGCACGAACTGTTCCGCCTGTAGTCCCAGGGCGAATAGAAAGACCAGATTGCGCATTCCGACCCTCATCATAGCGTGGCCCGTTGGCAGACAATTCGTAGAATGGAGGCCTATGCAGGCACTTCGCATCGAACGGCGCTGGGTACGGTGGTGGATCGGTTGCATCGCCGGTGGGCTGGTTGGCCTTTTCGGCTGGGTGATCTACCGGACCCTACAAATGCCCAACTCCGAGGAGCAGATGATTCGCGTGTTCATCCCTTTCTACGCCGTTGGTGCGTATCTTGGGCTTGCCTTCATGGTGAATCGTCGCGTGGTCTTGGTGACGCCGGACAAAGTCGCTTTTCGTAACGGGCCCATCCCCCTTGGCCTCAGCCAGACCATCCAGCGTGGCGACATCGCCCTTTGTTACCTGCGCTACGTCTTCATCCGCAGCCGCAAATACGGCGACGAAAAGTACTACTCAGCGGGAATCGAAACGGTGCGCGGTCATCAGATCGACACCTCGGGACGGCTCCAAACGAAAGAAGAGGCCTGGAAAGCAGCGAGCGAAGTCGCACAGGCGCTGAACGCGGACCCCCGGTACACTGCGGTTTCGGTGGAGTATCGAAACGTGGCGCCCATCACGCCGGTCCACAAGCGACTGGTCCTCATCTGGTGGGCGATTCTCACGTTGGCTATCTTCGTGGGCGGCTACTGGGAAGTTAAGTCTCACTAGCCGCCTGGTGGGTTTTAGAAAACCGGCTTTAGAAGAATCGAACCGTGTAGGTGAAGCGCACGCCGCGGCCGATCTCGGGCGCGCGGTCCTTGATGAACGAAAGGTGATTGCGATAAAGCCGGTCGCCGAGATTGAACGCATCCAGGCCGAAAATGTGCGCCAGGTGCTGGCGCGTGACGGTATAGGAGGCGGCAATGTTGAACACCGTGTAGCCGGCGGTTCGCGTTTCGGTCTCAAACACCCGGTCCTGATCCTTGGCCATGCGAATCGACGGGCGCACGCTCAAGCCATTCTTGCGGAATTCGAAACCCACCCGCCCGCGAAGCGGCGGAATGCGCGGAATCGGACTGCCGCTGTTCTTCAATTCGGCGTTCACGTAGTCGGTGCCCAGATTGAGCCAAAGATTTTCATGCAGTCCGAGATCGAGACTGGCTTCGGTTCCTTTGAAGCGGCTGTCGGCTTGTGCGTAGCGTGCTTCGGGCAGACCGTCTTCCTCTTCGCCGGTGGGCGCGAGGTAGACGAAGTTGCCGATGTCGTAATAGAAGAAGTTCACCTCTCCGCGAACACGGCGCGTCTGATGACGCAAGGAAAGATCGATGCCGTTGCTGCGCTCCCGCATCAGGTTGGGGTTGCCGATTTCGTAGGTCAGATTCCCCACGTGCGGACCGCGATTGTAGAGCTCTTCCAGGGCCGGTGCGCGGTAGGAGTGCGTGGCATTGGCCACGAAGGCGGTGCCCTTTCCCTTCGTGAGAGGGACATGGATGCCGGCCGCGCCGGAGAAGCCCGTTAAGCTGCGATCCGTCAGTCCGGTTGGTTTGTAGCGCGTGTTCTCCACGCGTCCACCGAACTGAAAGCGCACCCGCTCATAATCCACTTCTTCCAGACCGAACACCGCGAAGTTATTCTGCTTTACCGGTGGGGCGAGCGCCTCTTCGCCGGTGACCACATAGTCGCGATGCGAACCCTGAAAGCCAAAGCTGCCTGACAGGCGGCCGACGGCGCGCTGCGAAAAGACGCCGCGCATCGTCGTTTGCCGGTTGTCGAAGATCGTCGCTTCCTCACCGTTCTCGAGTTCCCGGTGTTGCCAGTCGGCGTGGTTGACCGACAGGCGGAAACCCTGGAGGAACGAATTTGCGTTTCTCCAGCCCGTGGTGAAGCGGGTGTTGTGACGGCGGAAGGCGAGGCGGATATTAGCGGGTTCCTCGTCGTCATGATCGTCATGGTCGTCGTCATGCTCTTCGCCCTCGTGTTCCTCTCCTTCGTGCTCCTCCTCATGATGAGCATGAAAATCGCCGGCAAACGGCACGCCGTAGTTTCCCTCTTCATAGCGGTACCCCAAGTCAAAGAAGGCCTTGTTTCCGAACCAGCCAAAACCGGCCGAACTGTTGCTCACGCGGGTGGAAGAGTTTTCCACCCGGCCAATGGGCGTGTTGTAGTCGCCCGTCCGTTGGCCGCTGCCGGAACCCCAGAGAAGCCAGTTGCCCACGCCGGCGTCAAAGCCCGCGGCGCCGCCGGCGTGCCCGTTTGCCGAGCCACCGAAGGCGGTGGCGTAGCCGCGTACACCCGAATGCGGATGGTCGTGCACCAGATGGTGCCCGGTGACTGCGTTGACCACGCCGCCGATGGCGTTGCTGCCGTAGAGCAACGTGGCCGGCCCCTTCACGACCTCCAGCCGGTCGAGACCCGACGCATCAATTGACTCGCCATGGTCACCGGACTGCGACGAAAGAGTGCCCGTGGGAACGCCATCCTGCATCACCAGCACACGATCTCCGTCAAACCCCCGGATCACCGGGCGGGAGGAGCCGGGCCCGAAGCTGCGCTTGGCCACTCCGGGTTGATACTCGAGCAATTCGCCCAGCGATGACTTCGTGTTCAGCGCGAGATCGATGGCGTCGAGCGAAGTGACGGTCTGAAAGGACTCAAAAGTCGACTGCTCCCGTTCGCTGGCGGTTACCGTCATCGCCTGGCGTTGGATCGACAGGTTCAGAACGAAATCGGCTGTAGCGGTGGCTCCCGAGGTGATCGTGACGGTTTTCGATTCATCGCTCAGCGACTGCAAGTGAACCAGAACGGAGTAAACGCCCACGGGCAACCCGGTGATCTCGTACCGGCCATCTTCGCCCGTCTCGGCTACGCGCCCCACCCGGCTTACGGTAATCGTCGCCCGGTGCAGCGGATCACCTGTGGCGGCCAAGGTGACGGTTCCTCGCAGCGTACCGGTGACCTGTCCATAGAGGGGCAGGGTCAAGACGGTAAGGGAAGCGGCCATGATGAATTTGAGCATTCATTCTCCTTTGGGTGTCAGAACCGCAGTATAGCTCAGCAACTACCGCCTAGTCGAGTCCTGAGAGACGTCCTCTGTTGAGAATATCTTATTACTTTGGTTCTGTCGTCGACCCGGTAAATGCGATGTCCAGACCGTGCCACCATTGAAAAATGGTGGACGTTTGGGCCACTGCCGTTCGTCTGTGCGATCGGGCGACGCCAGACCGCAAGCGGGGCGTCCTGGCAGGTTCGGGGATAGCCGAGGGCTGGGAGATTGTTTCAGGTCAGAACTTGACCAAGGCCCCGGTGCTGATTGCACCCGGCATCGTGAGGTGCATCACCGACCACAGATTCAGCCCATCAAACCGGAGCAGCAGCGGCTGCGCAAAACCAGGCCAGGTGATGGGCTCCACCGAATCGCCGCTTTTGGAGACCCTCACAAACAGGGGTCCGTTCTCATTGGTGCGAATCACCCAGAGACTCGCGCCGTCAAACTCAACCTGCCCGATGCCCCCGCCGGCGTCGATCTTCATGAGCCCCTTCGGCTGACCGTCGCGGCCGGTGTTCCAACGAGCCAAGAGCCCGGTTTCTCCACAGGAGGCCCAGATGGCGCTGCCATCGAAGGCCATGCCGGGCATGGTGCTTCCTGGGGTGGCCGGACAAACCACATGCTTCTCGACAACCGCAGCCGAAGGGGACAAGCGAGCGACGACGCCTTCAGCCGGCACCGCGGCCCAGATGGATTCGCCATCCCACACGAGTGCGGATACGACGCCCAGTTCCGAGTTTGTCGCCAGAATGGCCTGGGTCTGCTGCGCGATGGATCCCGTATGGGCGATTTTCCGTACACCCTGATTCGACCCGGTCCAGAGGGATTGTCCGTCGAAGGCGATCCGGCGCGGGGTTTCGGTTAAGGAGATGCCAGCCAGGCCCTCACCAGTAACGGGATTGGCCTGTGTCAGTCCGTCACCGTTGCCATGTACACGCCATAGGTATCCGCCGTCGTGAAGCAATCCGGCCCCGGACTCCCAGCCGGAGCCTCCGTATCCACTCACCGGGCGACTCCAGATCGTCTCGCCATCGACGGCACGAATCTTGGTGAGCGAATGGGTTTCCAGAAGGTAGACGGCCTCGCCATCGGTCTCGATCGCGAGGGGCTTCGGGGGCGTCGTCCCTTGGGGGACTAACGTACCGAGGGAGACGCCCTTTAGGAATAGTGGCCCTCGCTGGACGCCCCAACGGCGTAGGGCGATCCGGCGCAAGTCGAGCGCCAGACCTCTGGACGCCCAGACTTCCATCGCATTGAGTCCGGCTGGACCTGGCAAGCCTCTTGGGCCGGTGGGTCCTGCTGCGCCCGCAGGACCCGGAGGACCGGCGGGGCCTGCTGGACCGGGGCTCTCTGTCCAGTTCAGTTCCAGTTGCGCCGGATGGCTGGTCGCCAAATTCTCCTTAGAATCGAAAGCGACGCTTACAGCCTGGGCACCCGCGGAAATCAGGAGCCCTTGATTCGGCGTTCCCTCCAGCCAGGCTTTCACGATCGCCGTGACATCGACGGCCACATACTGCTGACTTTGGTTAACGGCGACATTCGTGATCACCGGACCGCGAGTGCCCGGCTGAAGCTCGCGTGTAACCGACGCCTCGGACCAGCGCCCGGCTAACGGCGCAATGTTGATTGTGCCCGCGCGCGTTACCTGATGAGCGAACAGGGTGAGCGTGGCGCTTCGCAACGCCCTACCCGATGCGTTGGGCAATTGGAACTGAAACAGCCCCTGACGTCCGGCATCCACGACGATCCGTTCCTGAGCGCCGAAAACGCTGTCCGGAGACTCTGCCGCGGTGTAGGTGTCGCCCGTCAAGGTGGCGATCCCGGCGATGGCGAAGGGCATCGTCATCGCGATTCCGAGTATGGCTCTTCCTGCTGGCTGCATTTTGATCGTCTCTCCTTCATTTGTTCCGCGTAGACGGTGGGAGAAATGGACCAGGGTCGGGCGACTCCCAACGCCTTCCGCCGCCGACATTCCGCCCTGGCAAGACGAGCATGGGAGCGATTTCCGGTGTCAAAAGTGTTGAGAAGTGTCAAAAACTGTCAAGCAGCGAGGGCCGGGAGGGGAAGTTTGCCGCAACAGCGTTTGTACTTGAGACGGCTGCCGCAGGGGCAGGGCGCGTTACGGATTGGGTTTGGGTGTGTTGGGTGGGCGGTTTCGCGCGGTGAGGCGATTTCTTCTTCCTCGGGCTTTTCCATTGTTTTTTCTATCGGTGCTTCCATCGATTTTGCACTGGGCG
>JALHNI010000080.1 GCA_022843605.1 Bryobacter sp. | reverse complement strand
CCGACGTCGATCATGCGTCAACTCTACGATCTGAAGTCCGGTGCCCGCCGCGGCGGCAAGACCTCGGAAATGGAGAAGGTCGTTTGGGATATGACCGAACGCGAGATGATCGCCCTCTCGGCCTATCTCGGCTCGCTAAGACCGTGAGCGGCCCTCAACCGCCCATCTCAGCGCCATGACGGCGTCCCGAAGCGCAGTGATCTAAGCCTGCGACGCGACCCGCAATCCCGGTTCCCGTAACGACACAGAAGCCTCTTTCGTAGACAGTGCCGGTAGACGGTGCGATCGACGGGGCGACGCGGTGGAGAGTTGTGGAGAGGTATTGAGAGTTACTCCGTGAAACCGTTCGAATCCCCACGTTATCAATGTCTCCGACCCCAAGGTGGAGAAGCTGAAGACGCTTTTCCCGGGCTGCGTCCGCAGGCGTAAGTGAGCCGTTTCCGCCATTGCTCTGGCCCATTGCGCTCGGGCGCGGAATCTTGTAAGATTCGCCCACCATCAAGCCGTCGATCGATGGGGTATTGGGGGGTCCATGAAGATAGTACTCGCAACATCCATCGCCCTGCTGTGTGCAGTGGCTTCCAGCTACGGACAAGCTGTCTACGGTAGCATTGTCGGCAGTGTGACGGACAGCACCGCCGCCGTCGTCTCAGGTGCAAAGATCACCATCACCGACATTGGCCGCGACGTCGTAATGTCCACCACCACAAACGAATCCGGTAACTTCACCCAGCGGTTCCTGATTGTGGGCCGCTACCGGATCCGGGTAGAGGCTGCCGGCTTCAAGACGATCGTACAAGACAACGTGGGCGTTTCGGTCGACACCGAGACCCGCGTCGAGTTGCAGATGCAAGTGGGTGACGTCACTCAAACCATGGAGGTAAGCGCCGAGGCCGGCATCCTCAAGACGGAACGCAGCGACGTCGCCACCACTTACAATGAAAAGACCGTCACCGAGTTGCCTGTGCTTAACCGCCGCTTCACCAACTTCCAGTTGATGACGCCCGGCGTAGTTGCCTTCCCCACCTCGCTGACGGCCGCCTCGGCCGAGAATCCGCAAGGCTCCTACCGCATGCTGGTAAACGGCCAGAGCTTCGCCGGCACCAGCCACCTGCTAGACGGCACCGACAACCATGACGCTGTTTTGGGGTGGATCGTCATCAACCCGACGCTCGAATCGGTTACCGAAGCCAAGATCACGACCGCCAACTATGACGCTGAGTTTGGCGTCGCTAGCGCCGGCGTAGTAAGTGCGCAAACCAAGTCCGGCACCAACGCGCTGCACGGCAGTGCTTTCTGGTTCCTGCGCAATGACAAAATGCAGGCCCGCAATCCGTTTACGCAGTCGCGCCCCATCCCTAATTCGAATGGCCGCCTGATCCCGCTCACGCAATGGAATCAATTCGGCGCCTCCATCGGTGGTCCGGTGAAGAAGAACAAGCTCTTCTATTTCGGCGACGTCCAACTCACGCGGCGTAACACCGGTGGCGGTGCCCTGCTTCGAGTGCCCACCGCTGCGGAGCGCGGGGGCGATCTCAACAACCTCGGCCTGAACATCTTCGATCCTGCCAGCGGCGCAACGCCCGCCACCCGCACTCAGTTCCCCGGCAACATCATTCCCTCCAGCCGTCTCGCACCGCAATCGCAGGCCCTACTGCGATTGATTCCGCTCCCGAACAGTCTGGCCAACCTGGATGCTCCTAACTTCGCCTCCTCGGGCGGCGTCAGTAGCGACGATGACGCTTTCAATACGCGCGTGGATCACTACACCACGGAGAAACTCCACCTCTTCGGGCGCTACAGCCTGCAGCAGTTCCGCGTACTCGCCCCCGGCTCCTTCGGCCTGATCGCCGGTGGCGGCGGTCTCGATGCGTCCGGTTCCACCACGGCCTACGCCGGCAAGTCTGACTCCCGCAATCACTCCATCGCCGCCGGGTTCGACTACTCCCTCAAGCCAACGCTGCTGACGGACTTTCGCTTCGGCTATTTTCGCTACAAGGTCTTCGGCCAACCCAACGGCATCGGCACCGCTCCAGCCAAGGACGCCGGCATCCCCGGCCTCAACGTCGACGATAACTTCAACTCCGGCATGCCGGCTTTCTTTATCAATGGCTACGCTAACAACCTCTTCCGCTTCGGTTACGCACTGGGCGTCAACGGCTGTAACTGCCCCTTGATTCAGAACGAGAGCCAATACCAGTTCGTCAACAACTGGACGAAGATCCAAGGCAACCACACCTTCAAGTTCGGTGGCGACATCCGTCACGCGATCAACTTGCGGGTCCCCAGCGATCGTCACCGGTCCGGCGAACTCAACTTCGATGCCGCCCGCACCCAGGGCCCCACCGGTGGCGGTTCCGGCCTCGCCTCGTTCCTCATGGGCGACGTCTCCCGCTTTGAGCGTTATGTCTCGAACTCGCTGAATGCCGGCGAAACCCAGAACCGCTGGTTTTTCTTCGGTCAGGACTCATGGCGCGCCACTCGAAAGCTCACCATCAACTACGGTCTTCGCTGGGAAATCTACCGTCCCCAGAAGGTCTCCGGACCCAACCAAGGCGGCTTCCTGAACTCCACCACGGGAGAGATCATGGTCGCCGGGCAAAACGGCGTCGGGCTCGATCTGAACGTCACCTCGCCGCTCACCAACTTCGCCCCTCGCCTGGGTATCGCCTATCAGATCACGCCCAAAACAGTTATTCGCGCGGGTTATGGCCGCGGCTATAACCTGGGCGTCTTCGGCTCCATCTTCGGGCACAACGTCACCCAGAACCTCCCCGTACTCGGCATCCAGTCCGACCAGCCGGCGAATAACTTCGACCGCGTCTTCGCCCTTACCGCCGGCCCCACGTCGCTCGATCCCGCCCAGATCCTGGCCCGCCAGCCCCTCGGCCCCAACGGCAACCGCATGCTGCCCAATGGCGTCACCGCCTTCATGATCACCAACCCCATCCGCTTCCCCACCGTCGACGCCTGGAACTTCACCGTTCAGCGTCAACTGGGTAAGAGCATGTCGATGGAAGCGGCCTATGTCGGCACCAAGGGCACCCACGTCTTCGCCGGTACGGGTGGCGACTATGACCCCAATCAGGCCGATATCAATGGCTTCGGCACCCTCACCACCAACCAACGCAAGCCGTTCTTCCAAAAGTTTGGCTGGGCGCAGAACCTACGCTACTACGGCAGCGACGCTTCGAATAACTATCACTCGATTCAGCTCCGCTTTGACAAGCGCTTCGAGAGCGGACTCTCCATAATGTCGCACTATACCTTCTCGAAGAACATCGACTTCGACGGCACTTACTATCCTCGCGATGCCCGGTTGGCCCGTGGCGTCTCGAACAACAACCGCCCGAACGTCTTCTTCATCGGCTCGCTCTATGAGATGCCTTTCGGCAAGGGTCGTAAGTTCCTCTCGAACACGTCCAAAGCGGCCGAGTTCTTCCTCGGCGGATGGCAGATGAACGGTACTTACAACTGGATGAGCGGACAACCCTTCACGCCCAGTTATCGCGATTGCAATGCGGACCGCGATACCGGCTGGTGCCGCCCGGACCTGATCGGCGACTATAGTGTAAGCAATCCCGGCCAGCAGGGTTGGTTCAAGACGGCGTCCGGGCCCCTCACCGCCAATGGCCAGATCGACGGCCCCTGGCAGCGTCCGCAGCGCGGCCGCTTCGGTACAGTGGGACGCAACGAGATCTTCGGACCCTCATTCGCGCAAATGGATATGTCGTTCTTCAAGACGTTCCAGATTCAGGAGGGCAAGACCGTTCAGTTCCGCGCCGAGAGCTTCAACTTCCTGAACCGTACCAATTTGGCGAATCCCAACACCTGCGTCGACTGCCCCGGCACCGCCGGCCGCATCTTCGGTGCTTTCGCCGCTTACGTACCGCGGCAATGGCAGATGGCCCTGAAGTTCGCCTTCTAGTCCCTCGCCTCCGTAACCTTCAACGCCTGGTTGGCCTTTACGGCCACCAGGCGTTGTTCTTTCCCGCTGGGCCAGCGAATCTCTAAGTCGGCCGTCTCCGCCTCACCCAACCCGAAATGCAATCGTAAGTCCGACTGCGAAAGATAGCTGCCGCCGGACCGTACTTCGTTCATCTGCCGCCGCCCGCCCGCCACGCAGGTCACGCGCGCGCCAATGGCGGAGCGGTTGGAGATGGTACCAATCAGCTTCACCTGCAGCCAACGCCGCCCCGTGCGGTTGTCGCAGCGGAGTAACTGGGGCACGTCGTTCATGCAGTTCACCGCCACGTCCAAATCACCGTCGTTATCAAAGTCGCCCACGGCTAAGCCCCGTGCAGAGACTTGCTCCAGGATGCCCGGCCCGGTCGTCGTGGAGACATCGCCAAAGCGGGAGTTACCCAGGTTGCGATAGAGCACCTTCCGTTGGCGATAACCCGCCTCGGCATCCGTATTGCCCACCTCTGGATAAACGTGACCGTTCGCAAGCAGGATATCCGGCAGTCCGTCGTTGTCGAAGTCAAGGAAGGCGGCTCCCCAACCCAGGAAACGCGTATTACGGCCGAGGCCCGCCTGAAAGGTCTGGTCTTCGAAGAGGTTATCCCCTAGGTTCTTGTACAGGCTCGACGTGTCCCCCGCGAAGTTCGTCTTGACAATATCCAGCAGCCCGTCGCCATCGAAGTCAGCCGTTGAAACACCCATGCCGGCTTGCGATTTTCCGTCAGCCGAGTAAGCTACGCCGGCCTGAATCCCCAGTTCGGTAAAAGTGCCGTCGTGATTGTTCCGATAAAGAGCCGAAGACGTCGAGTCGTTGGCGACGTAGATGTCGGGCCAGCCGTCATTGTCAAAGTCCGCTACCAATACGCCGAGGCCATACGTCCCCGGCGTCTTCAGGATACCGGCCTCCTTCGAGACGTCTGTAAAAGTGCCATCGCCATTATTGCGAAAAAGAATATTCTTCGCGCCCGGTAATCCTGGCGGACCACACGCCACCGGCAAGCCCTTGTACTTACAGGTGCCATTTTCGGGAACGGCGACGGTCTTCAGGTCAAAGTCGATATAGTTCGCGACGAACAGATCCAGCAGCCCGTCGCGGTTGTAGTCAAGAAAGGCGCAGCCGGTATTCCACCGCGGAAGCTTTCCGCCGCCCGTTGTGATCCCCGCCTGCCGCGACACGTTCTCAAACGCTCCATCGCCCCGGTTGCGATAGAGCTGATTCTCGCCCCAGTAACTCACAAAGAGGTCGTCGTACCCGTCGTTGTTATAGTCGCCGACACAAACGCCTTGTCCCCAGCCGTGATGCACGAGGCCGGCCTTTACCGTGACGTCCGTAAACGTACCGTCGCGGTTGTTGCGATACAGGCGATTCGTAGGCGTTCCGCCGGAGAAGGTCGCCTGAAACCGCGAACCGTTGACGAAAAACAGGTCCAGCCATCCATCGTGGTCATAGTCAAAGAACGCCACGCCGCAGCCGGTGGTCTCGACCAGATAGCGGTTCTTTCGCTCATCGCCGAAGGTGTTCTTCTCTTTCAGGCCGGCTTCGCGCGCTATGTTCACGAAGCTCACCGGCAGCGGTTGGGCTTCGATCAGCTGATCAAAGGTGTAGACCGCGGCCGTTCGACAGATCGAGTTCAGGAATCCGCGCCTCTTCATGGCACCACCTTGGGTTTCGGCGCGGCGGAACGGTCAAACATCTCGCGCTGCATGGACTCCTTGGCCGCCTTCCGTGCCGCTGCCTGCTCCAGATACTTGCGCGCCAGATCACCATCGCCCTGCGCCCGCAACAGTTGCGCCAACTGCGAATACGGTCCAGGATCTTCGGGCTTCAGGCGAATGGCCCGTTCCAGCGCTATCCTGGCCTCGTCGCGTGCCCCTTTCTGCCGCAGCACCGTGCCGTACATCGCCCACGCTTCGGCATAGTCAGGCGACAATCGCACCGCTTCCGCGAAGCGGGAGTCAGCTTGGGCAAAATCGCCGTTCTGCCAATAGACAATGCCGAGTGCATAGTGGCCCTCCACTAGCTGAGGATCGAGCTCAAGCGCCTTGGCTAAGTGGGTCTTCGCGAGTTCCAGTTCGTCCTTCTGTTTATAGGCCAAGCCCAGGTTATAGTGCATTACCGCATTGGTTGGGGCCACAACTAAGCCACGCTGATAGACGCCGATGGCTCGCGCCAATTCGTTCTGTTGCATATGGGCGAATCCCAGATTACTCAACGCGGCGAGATTCTTGGGCTCGCGCGCCAGCACGAACTCCGCCGCTGCGCGCCCTTTGGCTGCATATCCCTGATCGATGAGTAAGAAGCTCAGCGCGTTCCGGCATTCAAGGCAAGCCGGCTTCAATGCCACCACGCGCTGGTAAGCGGCCAGCGCCCTCGCCCGATCTCCACCCTCCCGCTCCGCAATCGCATAGCGCTGGACGTAGTCAAAGTTCGCCGGGGCCCGCTTGGCCGCCTCCGCCAACGATTTCAATGCCGCCTCCCGCTCCCCTTCGAGCCAAAGCGCCACCCCCAGGTGGTAGTGCGCCATGGCATTCCCGGGCTGCAGACGGAGTGCCTCGCGAAAACGGACGATCGCTTCCGGTCTCCGCTGTAGGGCGGCCAACAGAAAGCCGGCTTCATTCTCCAAGGCCGAAGTGCGAGGTTGCTGCCTCTCGATGACCGCCAGCGCCCCGGCGGCGTCACCGCGCGCTTTGTAAGTCGATACTTCCGCCCAAAAATCGGCTTGGGCCAGGATGAATTGGCACCAGAAGATCACGGCCTGAGTAACTCCGTCTCCGGGAGCAGCGCCATGGCTCCGCCGCGCGGGTTGCGATGCCAAATCGCCGCCCGGCGGAAGGAGGCGTCGAGCTTTGGCTGCTTGCCGGTGGATTCGTAAACGTCCATCAATCCTCCGTCGTTGCCGGTCCGCGCCTTGATCGCCCCCCAGGCCCGTTCGACGGCGGCCCCATAGCGCGGACCTTTGAGCCGGCCCTCGCGCAACCGGATGTGGATCGAGGCCGCAATCATGGCGGTGGCCGGGAACTCTCCATCGGCTGTGGAAGGGTCAATTACCTGACGGCACAGGCCGCTCTTAGCGCGTCCCCAGGCGGCCTCGTCCAGACGCGACTGGCGATAAAGGGCGTCCGCGCGCGGGCAGAGCTTCTGCATGAATGCCAGGTAAGTCAGCGCCTCGGCCGGGCCACCGGCGTGCGCCGGCAACGGACAGCCCATAAAGACGGAGCCGCTCATTTCGTTATACATCGCCCCCTTGGCGATCGCCTGGTCGGCTGCAGTCTGCTGGCGCGCAGTCGTGGCTTTGGCCAGCGAGTCCTGGCCCAGGTGCTTGCGCGCTAGTACGGCGAAGGCCGGAATGTAAACGACCTCCTTCAGCTCTTGGCCATACACTTTCGACAGATCGCCGGCCACCGGCTGTGGCGCGCGGCGTAAACGACGACCGCGCTCGAGCGTCAGGGCCAAAGGCGCAACCTTGCGAGGCAGTTGCCCCACCACGGGCACGTGCCCGGCCCGCGCCGCGGCGGGCGAAGGCCGGGGCGTGGCAGTCAGCAAAACGTTCGGCACCAAGCTGTGGATCGTGCGCGAGATATGGCGGCCGGTTGTATTGTCGCGGTAGGCGACGCCCGCCGGCGGAAACTGCTTTTCGCTAGCCGGCACCGCGATCGCCTCGTAGCGCTTCGCGACTTTGGCGTCGCCGATGACGACGATGCGGTCCGCGGCGCAGACGGTGAGGGCGGCGACGAAGAGCAGATAGCGCATCATTGCAGCTCCCATGGTAGTAAATTGGCCGTGTGGTGATTTTCACCCTCGGTCTATGGCTGGCGGCGACGCCTGACGCGAGTCCGGTGCCCGCCGAGGCGGCAAGATTTCGGAAATGGAGAAGGTCGTTTGGGATATGACGAATGCCGAGATGCTCGCGCTCTCCGCCTACCTCGGCTCGCAAAGACGTGAGCGACCCTCAACCGCCCATTTCCTACGCCGTGACCGAGTCTCGACCCAAAGCGTAGCCCAAAGCGCGGTGGATCCAATACTGCGACTCTATCCGCAATCCCGCCAGGAACGCCGCTTTGGTCGACGAGGCTCAAGGCAAACAACGGGTACGAGGCTTGGACCTCAAGGGACAGCTAGGGATGAACAGTGCCCCGAAAGCGACTACGTTCGGCGCCAGATCCGCCCCCGCTACTTGCCCGGACACCGCTAGGCCTCATCAGGCGGAGAAGCTGATGCCGGCGTCCGCGAACAGAGACAACTGAAGGCGATCCGCATCCTTTCCCTCCTTGATTCGGAAGGTACAGTTTAGAAAGAATATGTTTTCCAGGCGCACTGGCCCGCCATCATACTCAATTGTTGCGTTCTGAATGATAACATTTCTGATATTGGAACCATCCAGGATCACCCTCATTCCGGTGGCATCGACGATATAGTACTTAGCTGTTGTCTTGAACTGGGGAGGCGGATTTCCGAGTGCGATATAGAGGGCACCCTGGTCCGCTAAAACTTCCTCTCCCATGCCCATTAAGCCAATCTGGGACACGGGACGTCCCGGGATTCGGGCTGCCCTAACCTCAATCGTAAACGGTACTTGTCGCACGTTGGTTCTTGGTGGCGCGCGAGCAATGTTCAAAGTGCTCCGGTAGCTAGCCAGGGCGTTCAGCGACTTTGTTACCTCGGACTTATAGGAGACGTTTTTGAAACCCATTTGCTGAAGACCCTCCCCAACCGAAGCCAGCGTCTGCGGATCGATGGCAATGCGTTTCTCGGACGCTGCAGTCGCCACTTCTCGGGCAGTTAGGATTCCCACCAACGGCTCACCCTTGAGACTATCGAGCAGTGCAGTCGTAATGCTTTTCGATGGGTCCTTCGAACTTGCTGCGCTCTTAGCAATCAGAGTGGCGAGCTGAATCCTGATCTCCGTAAGACTGTTTTCCAGCGGCTTTATACCCTCGGCCACGCTGGCTTTGATTTGGTCCTTGTTGTTGTCCTTGATTCTGTCGGGAAATTCAACGAATAGATGATAGAAAAGAAACAACAAGCCACCTATGACGACATATCCTATGCGTTGAAACCACACCAAGCGCTCCTCGACCTTTGGTAGTCTATCGCCGAGACCAGACGGCGCCAGCGTGGGCGAAGGGGCCACATTAGATTCTATTGCTGGCGGGCTAACTGGTTGGTTCTCAGGCATAAGTCTTCGTTAGTCTATCACCGCCAGGTACGGCAAAATGGCTTGTGGAAACCAGATTACCCGCTGAAGCGAGCGAGAGATCTGGATCAGCAAGTGGCGAACATGGATCGAGAATCGAACGAGCCACGAAGGAAGGCAGGTCTCATGGCGATCGTGGGCTGGACATAGCTCAAGGGCTGAAAGTCATGAGTTTTTTCAGGCTGTCGAGCTAGCTGTCGAAGGATCGGCGCCGCAGTGCGCGCCCCCGGCGTTCGGCGTCTTTCAAATGTCGTCCATCTTCGTCCAGAAACTGTAGCGTAAGTCTTCGTTCCCTGGATGGCAGCAATGGGAAGAGAACAGCACCTCCCCTTCGGTTTCGCCGGGCAGAAGGAACTCCCCGTAGGTGAGATGTCCGTCTTCGAGTGATGAGTCAATGAAGACTTCATACTCGCCTTCGGGCAAGCGCTCGTTCAGCGAGTGAGGAAAGGGATCGGGGTCACACACGGCTCCTTCCCCGATGTCTCGGCAAATCTCGGATTCGTATTGGCTTAATTGCTCCTGAAAAGGGTGGGGGTGCCCCTCCCCCCTTCAGTGAATAGCGCAAGGATGCCGTATGCCACCATCACGCCAGGGCGAAATTCAACGAGGCCGCGGCATCGGGGCGTACGAAAGTGCACTTGTCTCGTCTCGCGCCGCAACCAGCGCTACAATCGCAAAATTACTATGCGCGCCTTAGCACTCCTCTTCCTGACCCAACTCGCCTTTGCCCAACGCGAGCCGCTGAAATTCGACATCACCTGGGTGAACCCGCCCAAGGACGCCCCGCGCGGCGTCACTCACCAGACCTTCCGCAGCAAGGCCATGCAAACCGATGTCGGGTTCAATATCTATCTGCCGCCCGACTATGCGACCACTGAGGGCAAGCGTTACCCGGTGATCTATTGGCTGCATGGCGCCGGCGGCCATGAGTCGCAAGGGCTTGCGCAAGCCGCGCTGCTCGACCGCGCCATCGCCACCGGACTGATGCCTCCCACCATCATGGTGATCCCCAACGGCGGGAGGCGCTCCGAGTATCGCGATTGGCCGGAACAGCATGTGATGGCGGAAACGATGCTCATCCAAGAACTGATCCCGCTGGTCGACTCCCGCTATCGCACGCAAGCCACGCCCCTGGGCCGGGCGATTGAAGGCATGTCGATGGGCGGCAACGGTTCGCTCAAGTTGGCGCTCAAATACCCGGAACTGTTCGGCTCCGTCGTGGCGGTCGCCGGCACGTATGGCCGGATTCGCCTTGATGGTTACTACTACCTGGGCGTGCAACCGGAACAGCAAAAATGGGTCGCGCAACTGGCGCAGTGGTATTCGGCGGACGAAGACGTCTTTGCCCTGGCCGAGAAGAACTACGGCCGGCTCGGCCATCTGCGCATCCGGCTCCTGATCGGCACCCAGGATGTCTCCTTCCCCGATTCCGAGAAACTGCACCAGCACCTGCGCGACTTGGGCGTAGCGCATGAGTACGAGATCCTGCTGGGCGTCACCCACAACACTCAGGCCTACTATGACCGCGCCGGTATCCACGGCTTCCAGTTCCAAGCGGCCGGCTTCGCGCGCCTTGTGCCCTAGTTGCGATCACCAGACAGGTGCCATGGTAAACGGTGCCACCGGAGGGGGTGTAGGAGTTTGGCGCCAAAAGCCAGTCTTCTTCCCTTACTGCTGGTGCTCCTTGATGAACTTGGCAGTCCCGTCGATCATCTCACTCACATCGTTCCGCCCGAACTCCCCCAATGTGCAAGCGCAGCGTTGTTCTGAATACCTGCGAACGCCGTGATCCGTTTCTGTGTGAGTTTGGTGTAAACGTTCGCCCTGGCGAGATCCGCGTTTATTGGGTCAGGTTTGACACTGGCAATCCGCGCGTAAACTCCTCCCAGTTTGCATCGGGGTTTGGTGGTGGCGGTTTCAGTTGCTCTTTATTCCGGAAATCGGTGTAGTTGTAAAAGCTATAAACGACACCTGATCCGCAGGTAATCGCTGGATGATCTGCAATCCTCGTTGCTCATGCAGGCCGTGGTAAGTCCGAAATTCGGGATGTCGGGAGCGAAGGCTACTGCCTCGGAACCCGCTCCGCCAGTACGGCTCGGAAACGTTGATAGCGGTCAGGCGGCAGGTGCGGATAGCCCTTAGGTAAGGCATCGGCATCCCGGCGGGCCTCCGTCCACTGGCGGTTCTGGGCCAAGGCATGAATCCTCTCCATTTGGTAGACATAGTTGCGCGGAAACTGCCGGCAGAGGCGATCCAGGATAGCAAGCGCCCGCTCGGCTTGGTTCTGACGCGAGTAGACGACCGCGAGCAGGATATTCGCCTCGACGGCGGTGCGTTGCCCGCGCTGGGCGACATGCTCAATGCCGCGCAGCCCGGCGACCTTATCGCCCCGCTTGCCCGCCAGAAAGCCGACGATGCGGAGGAAGGCCGGCAAAGAGCCGACCACGTAGTCGTGCATCGCCGGAACCAGTTGGGCATCCACCAGCGCGGGGTTAATCTCGAGCGCCGCCTGATGCGCCCGGCGGGCCTCCGTGCCCGCTTGCAGCGCCTGGCGCCACGAGCGTTGCACAAACAGCTGAAAGTTCGTCCGATGCACGTGAGCTACGCCCAAGGAGTAGAGCGCCTCGGCGTCGCGCGGATGCCGGCGAAGCCGCTCCTGCGATAGCTCGAGCGACTGGTCGATCAGTTTCCCGAAGCGCTCTTGCTCGGCGGCCGGCATCTCCACCCGGGGCCGTCTGAAGAAGCTGCTGCTGCTCGAAGCGAGCGCGGAATCTAGGGCTCCCGACCGTAACATGGCCCGGTTGAGCAGCGCATAGGCGAGGTGGTTGTGCAGACGCGCGTCGCGAGGGTCGCGGACGAGGTCGGCTTCGAGGAGTTGCACGGCGCGGTCGTGGTCCAGGTTGTAGAAGTGGTCGAAGGCCGGAGTCTGATGCCATTCCGAGGCGGCGGCGGAGACGGCGAACCAAAGCGCAAACCCGGTGAGTCGCATAGTTTCAGTTTATTCATCTTTGGTCGGCCGGTGCGGGCCAGACACTGCCGCCATCGTAAAATCTCGAGAAACAAGTGAGAAGCGCCGCCAGCCTGTAAATGCCCCTCAGGCTTTGTTCGTCGCGCCCGCTTCCCCGTAGCCGATCATCCACCCGTTTATCGGGGTAAACGCTACGACCATACTCGAGAGCAATGGCGGATCCTTCCGCCTATGAAAAAGGCATTCGGGTGTCGTCGCCGGCGTACGGCCGCTCAGGGAGTGACAGGCAGCCCCACGACGATCAGAACCGTGTAGTCCTGCTTGTGGCAGCCGTCCACGGCGGGCATGGCCGCCTCGGGAGTCACCGGAAAACCCCTGGTGGGCGTGTTCGCCGGCGAACAGGCATTGGCCGCCTTCGACGGCGTATAGCGCGCGGAACGGCACCCGAGATGGGTGACATCGTGGAGGGTCGCGCCGTCAGCGAGTTCCCACCGCTGATTGCCGGCCTTGTCCTTGGGGTGGACGGTCAGCACGGTCGTCACTTCGCGATCACCCGTGACGAGGTATTTCCCAGCCGGCAGCGGAAAAGTCGGCTTCTCCATGATCAAGCCGTGCTCTTCCAGCCACCAATCCGAAGCGTCGAATTTCCACTTCGCCGGCGCCACGCCTTTCGCCTTCAATTGAGGGTAGTGGTCCAGTTGGCAAGCGCGCGGGCCCGGGTCCTGGTTCCACAAGCCCCATGATTGCGCGCCGTTGCCGGAGGTGGCCGTCGGTTCTCCCAGCGCCGCGATGAACTGCGGCTCGATGCGCTTGAACTTCGAGAGGTCTGCGCTGGTCGCGTGGCCGACCGTCCCCATAAGGCATCCCATGGACAAGAGCCAGCGGCTCACGGACGGCACGAGGTGGCGGAATTTCATGCGATTTGCTCCAGTTGAAATCACCTGTTGACATCCTACAGCAACGGGCACCCGGTAAACGGTGGCGCATAAAACCGTGCCGTCGCGTAAACGGTGCCCTTCGACAGGAGGACGAAAAGATCTCGCCGTCGAGATAGTCATGCTTCGTCGCTCTCGCATTCTCAAACGCGACGTATTCGCTTCGGTCCAGGTACATCCGCCGGGCCGCCAGCACGGTCATCCACACGACCCGATCAGCCCCGCTGCGGCGAGCCAAGTTCTCACGGCGCCGCCGGGCTCCGGGCAGGGCAGATCAACTCTTTGTGTGCGTGCCCTCACGCCAGTCACGGCACATTGAAGCTAAGTCAATCCCTTTTGAATATGTCGCTTAGCCCGCTCGGTCCGCCTTGGAATTTGCGAGCCGGGCCTAAACTGGTCTCGGAGTTAAACGCATGTCCGCAACCGCCAATTCGGCACTTCTCGACACTCTGACGCCCGTTCAGATCGAAGTTCTCAAATCCCTCGCCGAAGGCGCATCCGTAACCGCTGCCGCCGAAAAAAGCGGAGTCCACCGTAGCACCGTCCACCTCTGGACCCGCGATCACCCCACCTTCGCCCGCGCTCTGCTCGCCGCCCGGCAGTACCGCGCGGACCGCATCATCGACGAACTGAGCGACCTCAGCCAACTGGCGCTCGACACTTTTCGACAGCTTCTCAGCGATCCGAATACGCCCGCCGCCACCCGCCTCAAAGCCGCCATGGAGATCGTCAAACTCGTTCAAAGTCAGCGCCCCACGGAACTTGCTCAGCTCAAAGGCGAATGCCGCCCCACAACTCCGGACCCCGCGCCACGCGAACCCATCGCGCTCGAAATCGCCAAGACCAGGGAACCGGTCCGCAATGCGCCCTGTCCCTGCGGCAGTCGCCTGAAGTACAAGCGCTGTTGCGGTAATCCCGCCACCCAAACCCGGGCGGCGTAACTCACTCCGAGAGCGGCGCCGGCGCTCCCTTCACGTACCTGTCGAACCAGCTCACCATCTCAAACAGCGTGTGTTCGATGCTCTCCTTCGCGGCGTACCCATGCGACTCATGCGGCAGCAGCACCAGCCGGGCCGTGCCCCCGTTGCCGCGCACCGCCTGATACATGCGCTCGCTTTGGATCGGGAACGTTCCCTGATTGTTGTCCGCCTCGCCGTGCGTAAACAGAATGGGCTCGTTGATCTTATGCGCCACCATGAATGGCGACATGCCCGAGTACACCTCCGGCGCCTCCCACAGCGTGCGGCGCTCGCTTTGGAACCCAAACGGCGTCAGCGTCCGGTTATAGGCGCCGCTGCGCGCGATGCCCGCGCGAAACAGATCGGAATGCGCCAGTAGGTTGGCGGTCATAAAGGCGCCATAGCTGTGCCCGCCCACGCCGACGCGCGCCGGGTCAATCACGCCCATCTCCGCCGCTTTGTCGATCGCCGCTTTCGCCGACGCCACAATCTGCGCGATGAACGTATTGTTCACCGTCTCCGGCGAGCCCACCACCGGCATCGCCGTATCGTCGAGGATGGCGTAGCCGCGCAGCAGGAAGAACAGATGAGACATGCCGCCGATCGTCGTGAAGCGGTTCGTCGAGCCCGATACCTGGCCCGCCGTCTCCGGGTCATTGAACTCGCGCGGATATGCCCACACCACCGCGGGCAGCCGCGTACCTTGCTTGTAACCTGGCGGCAGAAACAACGTGAACGAGAGCGGCACGCCATCGGGCCTTTTGTAAGTCACCAACTGCTTAGTAATGCCGCGCAAGGCGGGGGCCGGATCCGGGAAGGCCGTCACCGCCACGCGCTGTCCACTGGCGGCGCGAATGAAGTAATTGGGTGGCGTCGTTGCACTCTCGCTGCGAATCAGCAGCCGCGTGCCCGCGTCGTCCAGCACGCCGACGACACTCTCGTATTTGCCGGGATCGCTTTCGAAAATCCGCTGCGCCTTCGCCGTCGCCAGGTCGAAGCGATCCAGAAACGGCCGGTCGCCCTGCGGCGAGGCGCCCACGCCGTTCAGATACATCTGTCCCGCTGACTCCAGCACCGTGCCATCGGACGCCTGCGTCACCGGCGTACCGGGATCCTGATAACGGTTCTGAATATTGCGGCTGAAGAGCAGCTTCGATTCGCCGCCTTCCAGCGGACCCCCGGCCATCAGAAAGGTCCGCTGCCAACGGCGGTCCCGGTCATAGTCGGTCACCAGAAACCGCTGTCCTTTGGCGAAGAACTGCAGCGTGGTCAGCCGGTGCTCCGTCTTGGTGAGCGGCACCGGGGCCATGCGCGTCGGCGGCCGGTAGTACATCAGTTGGTCGCGGTGCGGCACCTTCTCTTTCGGATTACCGCCGTCCAGCGCCTGCACCCACACCAGCCCGCCCGGTTCACCCGGATGCCAGCGGACCTGCCTTGGGCCGGCAATCACGCCGCCAATCGGCACGCGCTCCGCCAGTGGAAGCTTGGCCACCGTGTAAACCACCACGCCCTTCGCGTTGACCACGTCGATCTGTTTGGGGAACTCGGAGGCGTCATGCAGGTAGCTATACGGCTTCAGCAGGCGCGTTACCAGGAAGTGCTTGCCATCGGGCGAAGGCGCAACGTTGAGAAACATTCCGGGCTCGCCACTGACGGTAGCCGTGCCGGATGCGGTGTCCACCAGCATCAGTTGGGCGCGACCATAGTAGTCGAACAGCGCTTCATCGTGCGCGTTGTGCAGGGCGTCCGGATTCGTGCGGACCGGGCCGGCTTTGCCGCCGGACTCCTGCACCGTCGGTCCCAGCGGCGCGGCCACCTGGCGCGGTGCGGCACCCCGGTTGGCCGGCACCGTCTTCACCAGCAGCGTGCGATGGTCCGGCAGCCAGTCAACGGCGGGGCCCATCGCCGCGTTCACGGCGACATTCAGTTTCTTTGCTTTGCCGGTGGCCACCTCCACCACCCACAGCTCAGTGCCGGCGTTGGTGGCATTCGTGATGGCGATGGACTGTCCGTTTGCACTCCAGACCGGAGTGCTGAAGCGGCCGTTCGCCGGCAGGGCTACCTTCACGTCTGCGCCGTCCGGCAGGAGTTTCAGCGTCAGTGCGGTGGCATAGGTGGTGAGGCGCGGGCCATTCGAAAGCGGGTCAATCCGGAAGCCGGCGAGGCGCAGCATAGGCTGCGACAGGTCAGCAATGGTGGGGTGCACTACGGTGTCGATCAGCACGATATGAGTGCGCGTGGGGCTGAGCGACAACGTGGGTAAGCGGCGTGCGTGCAACACGTCAAGGATCTCTGGCGGCGGGGTGCGATATTGAGCAACGGCCAGGGGAACGAAGGCAAGAGCGGCAACGGTAAGGGAGCGCATTACCTACGAGCGTAGCAACTTGATACGCTGTCTGAGTGCGATCGACTCTCACCTTTCTGGCGGCGCTTGGGGTCGTCCTTGCCGCGCCGGCCACGATCGATTATGCGCGGGCTAAGCGGTTTTGGAGCTTCCGCCCGATCGAGGTCCGTGCTGTGCCGGCGGTGCGCGACACCGCTTGGGGCGCCTCCCCGATCGATCGTTTCCTGCTCCACAAGCTTGAAGCCAAGGGGCTGAAACCTGCGCCCGCGGCGGACCGCGCCACCCTGCTGCGCCGCATCACCTTCGACGTCATCGGCCTGCCACCGACGCCCGCCGAACTCGATGCCTTCCTGGCTGACCGGTCTCCGCAGGCCTATGAGCGCGTCGTCGACCGCCTGCTCGCCTCGCCCCACTACGGCGAGCGCTGGGCCCGCCATTGGCTTGACCTCGTTCGCTTCGCAGAAACCGACGGCCACGAATTCGACAACGACAAGCCCGACATGTGGCGCTATCGCGACTACGTGGTTCGCGCCTTCAACGAAGACCTCGCTTATCCGCAGTTTGTGCGGGAACACATCGCCGGCGACCTGTTACCGCAACCCCGGCGCTCCCGCGACGGAAGCTTTCTGGAGTCTCCCCTGGCCACGGCTTTCTATTGGCTGGGTGAGAATAAGAACTCGCCAGTCGACTCCGTGGAAAGCATCGCCGAACGTGTGGATAGTCAGATCGACGTCTTCGGGAAGGCCTTTCTCGGTTTAACCGTCGCCTGCGCCCGCTGCCATGACCATAAGTTCGATCCCATCGCGACGGCCGACTATTACTCGCTGGCCGGATACTTCCATTCCGTGCGGCGCGGCCAAAAGGCCGTGGAAGGCCAGGCGCCCCGGAATGAAAGCGGAGTTCAATTCGGCGGACTTACCTGGACCGTCGCCGGCCCGGCGTTTGCTTTGCATCAGGGACGGCTCACCTCGGGGAATGTCTCTCCGGTGCGCCAGGGCGTGACTTACTCGAATATCTTCCCCCTCACCAAGCGCTACGTGCATCTGCGCGTCGCAGGCAGCGCCAAAATCCGGTTAGTGGTCGACGAGTTTCCGCTTAACCCGTTTACCTCCGGAACCCCGGATTTCAAGTGGTTCACCTATGACACACTGATGTACGCTCAGCACCCGGCCTATGTTTCTCTCGTCGATCAGGATCCGACGGGGCATATCACTTTGGCCGAAGTCATTTTGACCGACGAGGCGAAGCCGCCGGTGCGGGAGAAGGAAACAGATCTTGCCGCCGGGAACACCGCGGAGACCTGCCCCGAGCCGATGCTGACGCTGGTTCCTGTTGATGATGTGGTGGCCGATACCAGGGTCCATGTGCGCGGCAGCCATAAAAATCTGGGCGACACGACGCCGCGGCGCTTTCTTCCCGTGATCGCTGGCCTTGACCAGCCGGCTATCTCTCAAGGCAGTGGCCGCCTGGAACTGGCGCAACGTCTCACCGATGACGCCAACCCTTTCCTGGCGCGGGTGATGGTGAATCGCCTGTGGCAGCATCACTTCGGGCGCGGGATCGTAAACACGCCGGATAACTTCGGCCTGACGGGTGAGCCCCCCACGCATCCCGAGTTACTCGACTGGCTGGCCAATGAGTTTCGCGCCTCCGGTTGGAGCATCAAGCACATGCACCGGCTAATGTTACTCACCAACGCTTACCGCATGTCGAGCGCCGGTAACCCTGCTGCCCAGGACGTGGATCCGGCGAACAAGTTACTGCATCGCTTCCCGGTGCAGCGTTTGGACGCCGAGTCAATTCGCGATGGCCTGCTGGCAGTCTCCGGTTCGTTGGACCGCAAGATGGCCGGTCCCAGCGTTCCGGTCTACGTAAGTCCCTTCATGGACGGCGATCCTCGCGGCAAGCCCAAGAGTGGACCCATTGACGGACAGAACCGGCGTAGCCTGTATGTTAACGTGCGTCGGAATTATCTGGCTGATTCCTTGACGATCTTCGACTATCCGCAGCCCATCTCCACGCTCGGCAAACGCAATGTCTCGGTGGTGCCGGCGCAAGCTCTGTTCCTGATGAACAACGAGTTCGTGCGGCAACAGGCCAGTCGTTGGGCTCAGCGAATCGGTGCGGTCTCTCCCCTCCGACCGGTTCAAGTGAAACAGATGTACCGGGAAGCCTTCTCGCGCCCTCCAACGGCGGCTGAGCTGTCGGCGGCCCAGTCCTTCCTGCGGACGCAGCCACTCGAAAATTATGCTCACGCCTTGATGCAAACTGCGGAGTTTCTATTTATCCGATGATCACCCGCAGAGAGTTACTCGCCCGCACGGCGGCCGGCTTCGGCGGCCTCGCGATGACGGCGTTGGCGGCCAATGTGCGTCAGCCGCACTTCGCGCCGAAGGCGAAGTCCGTGATCTTTCTCTATATGGATGGCGGCCCGAGTCAACTCGATACCTTCGACCCCAAGCCTCGGTTGCGGGCCGAGCATGGTAAGCCCCTGCCGTTCGCCGTACCGAAGACTCAGTTCAACAATAACTTCAACATACTGGGCTCGCCCTGGGAGTTCAAGCAACACGGACGGTCCGGCACGTGGGTGAGTGAGTTATTCCCGCATGTAGCTACTTGCGTGGACGACTTAGCGATCGTCCGGTCGATGGTTTCTGATCATTCCGAGCATACCGCCGCGAACTACATGCTCCATACCGGTTTTGGCATGCAGGGCCGGCCTAGCATGGGCAGTTGGGTGACTTACGGCTTAGGTGCGGAGAGTGAGAATCTTCCGCCCTTCGTGGTGCTGGAGAGTGGCATCATTCCTACGGGCGGCATGGATAATTTTGGCAGCGGCTTTCTGCCCGCTGCCTACCAGGCGACAATGCTCCGCCGCGGCGAGACTCCGGTCGCCAACGTAAGGCCCCAGGAGACCACGGCGGGTGCGCAGGAGGCGAAACTCGCTCTGGCTAAGCAACTCAACCAGGGCGTACTTGCCAAACTCGGCTCCACCTCTGAGATCGATGCGTTGTTATCCAGCTATGAGATGGCCTACCGAATGCAGAGCGCGGTGCCGGAGTTGGCTGACTTATCCGGCGAAACGGCAGCGACGCGTGCCCAGTACGGCCTGGATGATCCGCTGACGGCGGAGTATGGCCGGGAATGTCTCCTCGCCCGCCGCCTGGTTGAGCGTGGCGTCCGGTTCGTGCAGTGCATCAACCCAAGGCTCAAAGGGCACGACCGCTGGGATCAGCACGGCAAGCTTGTCGCCGGCCACACCGATAACTCGCGCGCCGTCGACCGCCCGATCGCCGGTCTGCTGAAGGACTTGAAGGCGCGCGGATTGCTGGATCAGACGCTCGTGCTGTGGGGCGGGGAATTCGGCCGCACCCCCATGTCCCAGGGGTCCATGGACCTGAAGAGCGCCGGTCGTGATCACAACCCCTTCGGTTACACGATGTGGCTGGCCGGCGGCGGCATCAAGGGAGGCACGGTCTACGGCTCCACCGATGACTATGGCTACTTCGCCACCGAGAACAAGGTGCACGTGCATGACCTCCACGCGACCATGCTGCACCTGCTGGGGCTCAACCACAAGCAACTCACTTTTCGCTATGGCGGCCGCGAGATGCGCCTCACCGATGTGCATGGAGAGATCGTCCACGGCATCCTCGCGTAAACTGAACTTCATGGTTCGGTTTCTCCTGTTCTTTACTATTCCGTTGCTGATGCTGGGTCAGCGCGTGGATGTCCGCCATACGCTGGCTCAGCCCTTCGACGGCCGCCTGATTGTGATTCTCGCCTTGAGCGATAAATCCGAGCCGCGCTTTCAGGTTTCCGCGGAAAGCAAGGAGCCCGCCGCTATCTTTGGCGTCGATGTCGACAGTTGGCGCCCCGGACAACCCGCTATCGTCGACTCCAAGACCTTTGGCTATCCGGTTCGTTCCCTCGCCCAGCTTCCGGCCGGGACTTACTATCTGCAAGCCGTGTTGCACAAGTACGATACCTTTCACCTCGGCGATGGCCGGGTGCTGAAGTTACCCATGGACCGGGGTGAGGGGCAGCAGTGGAATCTTGCGCCCGGTAACTTACTCAGCAAACCCCAGCGCGTCGAATGGGCGCCCGGCAAAGTGCTGCAGGTAACACTCGATTCCGAGATCCCCCCGCTCAAGCCGCCGGCCGATAGTAAGTACGTAAAGCACATCCGCCTGCAAAGCGAGCGGCTCACCAGATTCTGGGGCCGCCCCATGTATCTCGGTGCGACGGTCTTGCTGCCCGAGGGCTGGGAGACGCATCCGCAAGCCAGCTATCCGCTCGCCGTCTTTCATGGACACTTTGCTCCCACCATCTCGAATTGGCGGGAGACGCCGCCGGACGATGGCCTAAAGCCCGATTACTCCGAGCGATTTCACCTCGCCGGCTACAACCGCATTCAGCAGGAGATGGCCTACGACTTCTACAAAGAATGGACCGGCCCCAGCTTCCCTCGCGTCATCGCCATTGAGATTCAGCACGCCAATCCTTTCTACGATGACAGCTATGCCGTGAACTCGGCGAATCTCGGTCCCTATGGCGATGCGATTACTTATGAACTGATCCCGCACATTGAGAAGATCTTTCGCGGACTCGGCCAAGGCTGGGCTCGCGGCTTGTATGGCGGCTCGACGGGTGGCTGGGAGGCTCTCGCCGTTCAGATCTTCTATCCCGACGAATACAATGCCGCCTACGGTGCTTGCCCGGATCCGATCGACTTCCGGGCCTTTACCACCGTTGACCTTTACGGCCATCAGAACGCCTTCTTTGTCGACTCGAAGTTAAAGCGGACTCCGCGTCCGGCCAAGCGTAACTACCTGGGCGAGGTCTCCGCCACCACCGAGGAGATGAACCACTGGGAACTCGTGCTGGGGACGAAGACACGCTCCGGTCAGCAGTTCGATATCTGGGAGGCCGTCTACTCACCGGTGGGGACCGACGGCTATCCGGCGCGTATCTTTGACAAGGTCACCGGCCAGGTCGACAAGAAGGTTGCCGAACACTGGCGCGAAAACTATGACCTTGGACACATCTTGCGCCGCGACTGGAACAAGGGGCTTGGCGCCAAGCTTCAAGGCAAGCTCAACATCTACTGCGGTGACATGGATAACTTCTATCTCAACAACGCCGTTTACCTGGTGGAAGACTTTCTCAAAACAACCACTTACGGCGGCGAAGTGACTTATGGCGATCGTGCCGAGCACTGTTGGAACGGTGACCCGACACGGCCGAATCACCTGTCGCGTTTACGGTACCACCAGATGTTCATCCCCAAGCTGGTGGAACGCATCCTGCTGAGCGCGCCCGCGGGCGCAGACCTCAGCAGTTGGCGCTATTAACCCAGCAGTTGGTGCAGCTTGCTGCCCGGCCGGACGATGGTTTCGGTCCGCTCCGGGCCCGTGGAGATCGCGCCGATTTCTACCTCGGTTCGCTCTTCGAGGAAACGCAGATATTCGATCGCCGCCGGCGGCAACTGCTCCATGACGCTAATGCCGCGAGTGGAACTCTGCCAACCCTTTAGCCGCACGTACACCGGCTCAACCTGCTCCATGCTGCTGCGTGTGGCGGGCATCTCGGTCACTTCCACGCCGTTCACTTTGTAGCCGACGCAAACCGGAATCTCGTCCAGTTCGTCCAGCACATCCAGCTTGGTCACGATCAACGAGTCGATCCCGTTGACCGCGGCGGTGTAGCGGGCCAGCGGAATGTCGAACCAGCCGCAGCGGCGGGGGCGGCCCGTCACCGAGCCGAATTCCTTGCCGACCTGCCGGATCTTTTCGCCCAGCGGACCGTGGTCTTCGCTGGGGAAGGGGCCGGCGCCAACCCGCGTAATGTAGGCCTTGGAGACGCCAATGATGCCGTTGATCTTGGTGGGAGGCACACCGGTGCCTGTGCAGGCGCCGCCGGCCGTGGCGTTCGACGACGTGACGAACGGATACGTGCCATGGTCGATGTCGAGCATCGCTCCCTGCGCGCCCTCGAACAGGATGCGCTTGCCGTCGCGAATGGCGCGGTTCAGAAGGGCGGCAGTGTCGGTGACCAGCGGCGCCAGGCGAGCCGCCAACTCCTCGTACTGCGCGCGAATGGCGGCGAAGTCGATCACTTCGTGCACGTCGAAAGCCTTCGCGAGCGTCACCTTGTCCGCCGCGAGGTTGTTGTAATAGTCGGCGAAACCAGCCGGGTCAATCAGGTCGGCCATGCGGATTCCGCGCCGCCCGATCTTGTCCTCGTAGCAAGGCCCAATGCCGCGCGACGTGGTGCCGATCGCTTCGCGATCGCTCCGGCCTTCTCCCACTTTCTCCACCATCCGGTGGAACGGGAAAATGACGTGCGCGCGATTGGAGATCGCCAATTGCTCGCGGACGTTGACGCCAGCCTTCTCGAGCGTGGACATCTCCTCCACGAGCGCCAGCGGGTCAATCACCACGCCGTTGCCGATAACCGCCGTCACTCCCGGGCGCAGGATGCCGCTGGGGATCAACTTCAAAATGTATTTGGTGGGGCCAATGAAGACGGTGTGGCCGGCGTTGTGCCCGCCCTGGTACCGCGCGACGATGTCGAAACGGTCGGAAAACAGGTCGACGATCTTCCCTTTTCCTTCGTCACCCCACTGTGCGCCCAAAACGATGATATTGCTCATTTGATTCAGGGGGAGTTTTGCCCCCAGCCAGCCATTGTAACGTAGCGCGCTATGTTACCCTGAGGTTTCCGGTCCTGGCCTCCGAATTTGGGAGGCAAACCAAGAATCAAAACGATCCCCGTATGGTGTTTTCCGACCTTTACCTACAGCTTGGCGAAAGCCAACTCGTCCCTTTGCTCCGCACAATCTCGCTGGGCAAGCTCAAGACTTTCCAAATGTTCGACCGCTTGAAGACGCGGCTTCACTTGACCAAACTCAACAATGAGTCGCTCAAGAAGATCGCGCCGAAGGTGTGGCAGCGGCTTGGGAACAAAGAAGAGGCTCTCGGCCAGGACTTGGCGCAATCCATCCTCGTCTCGAACCTCGACATGATCAAGGCCGTGCTCGATTTTCTCGCCGTGCCCCACGAAGATGGCTTTTTCGCCAAGGATCTTGAGGCCACCAAGTACCTCATTGGGGATTGGCAGCAGCGGGTCTACACCGAGTTCAAGGGCAAGTATCCTGACGCATTGCTCGTCTTTTACGTCAACCACCTGGCGTTCGAACTGCTGGAGTCTCCGGCTTTCGTGCCGATGCCTCAGCCATGAGTCTCGCCGATTTAACGCAGGCTTCCCTGTCGCGAGTCGCCTCCGCGGCGACGGCGGAAGAGCTTGAGGCGATTCGCGTCGAAGTACTCGGGCGCAAGGGCACTCTGGCCAACCTGAGCAAGGATTTCGGCAAGCTGTCGCCTGAAGAACGCGCAGCTTTCGGCAAGGACCTGAACGCCGCGAAGCAGTCGCTCGAATCAGCCTTCGACGCCCGGAAAGCCGGTTTCGATTCGGCCGCCCTTACGGCCAGGCTGGACGCCGAGTGGCTGGACCTCACGATTCCGCCCGCCGGTCAACGGCCGGGCAGCCTTCATCCGCTCACCCAGATCCAGCGCGAAATTGAGCAGCTTTTCACATCGCTCGGCTTTGCCGTACTCGACGGCCCTGAAGTGGAAAGCGAATACAACAACTTCGACGCGCTGAACATTCCCGCCGAACATCCGGCGCGCGATATGCAGGACACCTTTTGGCTGGACGGCGGTTTCTGCCTCCGTACCCACACCTCGCCCGTGCAAGTGCGCGGGATGAAGCTGCTAAAGCCGCCGTTCCGCATGATCGCCCCCGGCCGCGTCTTCCGCAACGAAGAAGTCGACGCCAGCCACGAGCACACCTTCTATCAACTGGAAGGCATGATGGTAGACCGGAATGTTTCGGTCGCCAACCTGATCTACTTCATGAAGACGCTGCTGTCGGGCATCTTTGGCCGCGAAGTGACGGTGCGGCTACGGCCAGGGTACTTTCCGTTCGTGGAACCGGGCTTCGAACTCGATATTCAGTGCCTGCTTTGCGATGGCGCCGGCTGTCCGGTGTGCAAACAGTCCGGTTGGGTGGAGTTGCTCCCCTGCGGTCTGGTCCATCCGAACGTACTGCGGCTTGGTGGGATCGATCCGGAGGAGTGGAACGGCTTCGCGTTCGGCCTCGGCATGACCCGCCTGGTGATGATGCGCTACGGCATCGAAGACATTCGCCAATTGCAGGGCGGCGACCTGCGTTTCCTGAAGCAGTTCTAAGCCATGAAATTTTCCTACAACTGGATCCAAGAACTGGTGCCGTCGCTGAAGGCGAGCCCCACCGACACCATGCGCCAGATCACGCTGCGCACCGCGGAGGCGGAAGGACTGGAACCGGTGGGCCAGCATTTCGGCAAAGTCGTTTCGGCGAAGGTCGTTGAGGTAGAGCCAATTGAGGGGTCGCACAATCGCAAGGTGGTGGTGAAGTCCGCACAATACGGCACGCGGACGGTAGTTTGCGGTGCGCCGAATGTGCGTGTCGGGATGGTCGCCGTTTATTGTCCGCCGGGTGTCGAGATCGAAGGCAAGAAACTCACGAAGGCCGTCGTTTCAGGCGTCGAGAGCGATGGGATGCTCGCCAGCGGCAAGGAACTCGGCATCAACCGCGATCACGAGGGCATTGTGGAAGTGGGTGGCGGTATCGGTTGCACCCCGGATTTCATCATCGAGATCGACAACAAGAGTCTCACCCATCGCCCGGACCTCTGGGGCCACTACGGCATGGCGCGCGAAGTGGCGGCCATCTATGGCCTCGAACTCAAGGATCCAGTGAAAGTCCGGCCCTTCCCCGAGGAACTGGCCTGCATCGACGTCGCGATTAAGGACTTCACGCTGTGCCCCCGCTACAGCGCTCTCATCTTCGAGAATGTGCGCGTGCAGCCTTCGCCGTTGTGGTTTCAGTACCGGCTGGAGAGCCTGGGGCTGAATCCGATCAACAACATCGTTGACGTGACGAATTACGTGATGGCGGAACTTGCCCAGCCGATGCATGCCTTCGATGCCGATAAGGTGCAGGGCGGCATCCGCGTGCGCAATGCGCATGAGAGCGAGTCGATTGCGGCGCTGAATGGCGATGCCTACCAACTCGACGGCTCCACGCTCGTGATCACTGACGACTCCGGCCCCATCGCCATTGCCGGTGTGATTGGCGGCTCGGAGACGGCGATCGGCCCTGCGACGACGCGCATTCTGCTGGAAAGCGCGAACTTTCAGGCGGCCAGCGTCCGCAGGACCTCGACGCGCCTAAAGCTCCGGACCGACGCTTCCATGCGCTTCGAGAAGTCGCAGGACCCGGCCAACACCGTGCGCGCCCTGGCGCGCGCCGCGGCGCTGCTGCAGCAGGTTTGCCCGGGTATCCGGGTGAAAGGCGGCCTCACTGACGTTCACACCGAGTTGCGCCACCCCGCCCCCATCGTGCTGCCGCTCGATTGGCTGAGCCGCAAGCTGGGCAACGACATCACGCCGGCGCAGGCCACCAAGATTCTCGCCCGCCTGCAGTTTGGTGTCAGCGAACTCGGCGAGAACGAACTCGAAGTGCGCGTGCCGAGTTGGCGCGCCACCAAAGATATCTCGGGGAAGGAGGACCTGGTGGAAGAGATCGGCCGCATGATCGGCTACGACAACTTCACGCCGGTCGCCCCTTTGGTGGCGGCTGCCCCGCCGCCCGCCAATCCCAGCCGCGCTTTCCAGCACCAATTGCGGACCCTGTGTTCGCAGCAGGGCTACACCGAGGTTTACAACTACTCGTTCGTCAATGCTGAGCAGGCTGCGCGATTTGGTCTTTCGCCGGAATCGCATGTGCGTGTCTTGAACCCCATTGCCTCGGATCAGGGCCTGCTACGGCGCAGCCTGTTGCCCGGCATTCATCGCAATCTGGTGGAGAATGCGAAGCACTCGGCGTCGTTCCGCCTTTTCGAGATCGGGTACGAAATTCACCCGGTGAAGGGCCAGCCGCCGCTCGAGATTCCGCAGTTGGTGGCTGCGGTTTACTCGCGCCAGGACGGCGAAGGCAACCTGAACGAGCTGAAGCGACTCTTGGCTTGCCTGAATCCCGCACTCACGATTCAGCCGACGCAGGCGTTGGACTTCGAGCATCCGGGACGCGTCGCCGAGGTATTGCTTGGCCAGACTTCGATCGGCCGGCTGTTTGAACTGCACCCCTCGCTCGTCAAAGGCCGGGCCGCGATCGTCGACCTGAACCTAGACCTGCTGAAGTTGGAAGCGAAGCAGTATCGCCCGGTGCGCAAGTTCCCGTCCTCGGACTTCGACCTTTCGGTGGTTGCCGGTCCTCGCGTGCTGGTGGCCAGTGTCGCGGCCCTGCTCACTGATCCGCTGGTTGAGCGCACCGAGTACCTCATGCTGCATCCGTTGGGCGACGGGCGCAATTCAATCAGCTACCGGCTGACCCTGGCCGCGCCGGACCATACGCTCTCCGCCGAAGAGATCGCCATGGCGCGTGAACGGATCATTACAAGGCTGCGCGAGGCGGGCCTGGAGCTGCGGTAGTCTGGGTCATGATGCGTCTTCTCGCCGCGGCTCTGTCGCTGACCCTCCTTCTCACGGCGCAGGACATCTTCCCGAAGCACTACATCAACTTCGGACCCGGTATCGGGCTTCCGCGCGGCGAGATTAACGAATACTTCAGAACCAAGCCCGCGGTGACGGCCAATTACGGTTATCGATTCCATCGCTATTTCCAGGCGGATGCCGGCTACGACGTGATTTTCGGCGCTGCCGATGTCCGCGCCTTTCTGGAAACGCAGATTGGTAGTCTTCGAATTCGCGATTATCAGCATTTTGTTACTTTTGGCGGTCGGGCTGTGATTCCTGCAGCGCGCGGCCGCGTGCTGTTTTCCGCCGGCGGCGGCGGCGCCTTCATGCGCTATCAGGAAAGCGTCCAGCAGCCGAGCAACTTTATCCGGTTCGCCTGTCCGCAGTGTACGGCTCGCACCGGGTGGGGCAACTATGCTCTGGCCAGCGTTCGTTTCTCCACACGTTGGCAACGAGTCTGGTTCGGCGTGACGACGAAAGTCGTTCGCGGACGCACGGAAGGCGATCCCTTCGGCGGTCTGCCGACCACGCGCACGAAGGATCATTGGCTGAACACTTTCGGCGAAGTCGGCTTCGCATTCTAAGAATGCCTTAATGGTTAAATCCGGCGCCGCTTAGTACCAAAGGCCGTTGAATTCCCGAACCTCGCTGGTAAACTTGAGGAGAAACGGGGTGTTTCGGAGCATGATTCGGGGAACTCTACTACTGTTGTCCCTCTCGGTATGTTTTGCTCAGGATCCGGGAACGCTTGTCGACCCGACGATGGATTCCGGGGTTAACTGTGCGTTTCGGGTAGCGCCGGATGAATTTGTCGATGCAACCGCGAAAGCCCGCGCGGCCAGCTATCAGAGGGTGATGAAGTTCTCCCGTCAGTCGTCGGCGCTGGGCGCGGGTTCGACACTGGCCCCCACCGAATTGCCAGTACGCAGTTTCATCGACGAAGAGATCTTCGGGGCACTGCAGAAGGCCGGTGTGCGTTCGGCGCGCCTTTCTAACGATCACGAGTTCGTTCGCCGCATTTACCTCGACCTGACAGGCCGCATTCCCACTCCCGCTCAGATTCGCGAGTTCGTCGCCAGCGAGGCACCGAACAAGCGTGCCGAACTGATTGATCGCTTGCTCTTCTCGCCCGAATTCGTCGATCGTTGGGTGCTCTGGTTCGGCGATCTGGTAGGCAACGTCAGCACCAACACTTTCTTTCCGCTGCGCGCCGAAGGCCGCAACGCTTACTACCAATGGATGGTCGATTCGTTCTCCAAGGGCATGTCCCTGAAGGATCTGGCCTGGAATTCGATTGTCGCCAAAGGCAATAACTTCGACGTCGGTCCGGCGAATTACCTGCTGCGGAGCCAGACGCCCGGCGGACCTGCCCAGGACACCTACGATACAGCCGCCTACCGTGCGGCGCGTGACTTTCTTGGCATTGGCCATTACGATTGCGTTCTTTGCCACAACGGCCGCGGCCGCCTCGATAGCCTTTCGCTTTGGGGTCGCAATGCCACCCGCGCCGAAGCTCAACGCATGGCCGCGTTCTTTTCTCGCGAGCGCAACCAGACGGCGACGACCGACCGCTTGGATCCTCGTTTCAACAGCCGCTTTGTGACCGATGTCGCCACTGGGCAGTACTCGCTGAACACGAATTATGGCAATCGGCCGCAGCGCGCCCCGATCGGAACTCTCCGTGCCCTGGACCCTGAGTACCGCACCGGCGGCACGCCCAAGTCCGCTGATTGGCGCGGTGAGTTCGCCGAGTTTATGATCAACGATCCGATGTTCGCGCGAAATTTTGCGAACCGGATTTGGAAACAGCTCTTCAATCAGGGCCTGGTGGAGCCGGTGGATCAACTGGATCCCATGCGGCTTGATCCTGCCAAGCCACCGCCCGCGCCCTGGACTCTTCAAGCGTCGAATCCCGTTCTGCTTGAACGCCTAGCTCAGAAGCTGACCAGCCAGGACTACAACTTGCGCGAGTTCATCCGAGAGCTCGTTAGCTCATCGGCCTATCAGTTAAGCGCGCAGTATGACGACCCCTGGAAGCTTGAGTATCAACCGTTGTTTGCCCGCCACTATCCGCGGCGTCTGGAGGGCGAAGAGATTCACGACGCCATCCAGATCGCGACGGGCGTGTTGTCGGCCTACCGGGTGAACGGCTTCGCCGAACCGATCAACTGGGCGCTAAAGCTGCCGGATCCGCTGGAAGCGGGCGGAACGACGCTGATGAACACCTTTTATCGCGGCAATCGCGATACGGTGGCCCGGCAGCAGTCTGGCTCCATCCAGCAGCAATTGGGCTTGATGAACGACACCTTCGTCACCAACCGCATCCGGGTGACGAGTTCGCCGGTGCTCCGCCAGATTGCCCTGAACGCTACGGCGCAGGGCTTGGTTGACGATCTCTTCCTCACCTTTCTCTCGCGTCCGCCGACCGTCCGCGAGTCAACGCAAGCGATTGACGTGCTGGCCAAGGCGAATTCGACCGCAGCCAAGAATGCCGTTATCGAGGATCTGGCCTGGGCCATGATCAACAAGCTCGACTTCATGTTCAGCTACTGAGGAGCCAGGAAAGATGCCGAAAATCGATCAAAATCGCCTGGCTGGTACCCAATTCTGGCGCCGCCCTCAGTTGGAGCGCCGGCTGTTCTTCAAGCACCTGGGCGCGGCGGTGGGCGGCTATCTGCTGATGCCGTCGCGGCCGGCCGAGTCGGTAGCCCGTGCGGCTTCAGCGCCAATCAACAAAGCGCGCAATGTCATCTTCGTCATGATGCGCGGCGCTCCCAGCCACGTCGATACCTTTGACTTGAAACAAGGTCCCTGGCTGCCGGACACCTTCAACGCCACCAGCTACGATGGAATGGCCTTCCCGCAAGGGCTCTTTCCCAAGCTTGCCGAGCAGATCGACCGCATCGCTTTGCTGCGTTCGGTGAAGCCTTGGGTGGTGGTCCACGAACTCGGGCAGAACTGGGTGGAACTCGGCCGGAACCCCATCAGCGGCCTTTCGCGGATCGCGCCGCATATCGGCTCAGTAGTTTCGCTGGAGCTCTCCGACCGCGGCAAGCCCTTACCGGCCTTCATCAATCTGAACGCTTCCAACGGACCCAGTTCCGGCTATCTTTCGCCGGTGCATGCGCCGTTCTATGTTTCGCCCAATGGCGGCGGCTTGCCCAATACGCGTCACCCCAACGCGCAGCCCGCTTTCGATCGCCGCTTCGCCTTGCTGCAAAACCTGGATACCGAAATCCGGGCCGCCTCCACCCTCAATCCGGCCGGCGAGGAGATGGAGCAGTTCAACGCGGCGGCGCGGAAACTGATGTATAACCCCGATGTCGACCGGATCTTCAGCTTTGACGCCGCGGAGCGGACCCGCTACGGCGGTACGGGCTTCGGCAATGCCTGCCTCACCGCGCGCAACCTGCTGCGTTCGGGCCTGGGGACGCGCTTCGTGCAGATTAACGTGGGCGGCTGGGACAATCACGCCAACATTTACACGGCTTCGCTGAATCCGTCGAATGCGAATTCATTGGGCCGCTCCTTCGACGCGGGCCTCGGTACGCTGATCGCTGACTTGGCCGACGACGGCTTGCTGAATCAGACCCTGGTAGTGGCCATGGGCGAGTTCGGGCGCACTGTGGGTGCGCTGAACATCACGGCCGGCCGCGACCACTTCGCCCAGCAAAGCGTTCTGGTCGCCGGCGCTGGCGTGCGCGGCAAACGGGCGCTCGGTGCCACCGAT
>JALHNI010000079.1 GCA_022843605.1 Bryobacter sp. | reverse complement strand
TTATCGAACTCTTCGAGCAGAACGCCAGAGAAGAGGCCGGTGCGACGAACGGGATCGTTCTTGGCTTTCTCGCCCGAAGCGGCGGCGCAGAGCACATGCTGGGTGACGAACTGCACGCGCCCGGCGTTGACGAGTTGGGTCGGCGCGAGCCCGGGGAACTGGGTGAGTTCGACGTAGTTGGCGCAGGCATCGATGAAGATGTGCTGATCGGAGAACTGGTCGCGCTTGCGTAGTTGGGCAAGGCGGTGCTCGAGGTTGAAGGTGAGTGCGGCACCCTTCCGGATGTTGGCGTAAAAGAGATGGCGTTCGACGCCATCGCGCATGACGCCATGTCCGCCCCAATGCAGGTACAGAATGCCGCCCGGCAGGGACGGCAGGGTGTTGTCAAAGAAGTCCTCGACGCGGTCGCGCGTGGGGGGCTGAAACTGCACTTCAGCGCCGTGCGGGAAAGCGCGTAACTCCGTCTGACGGGCGGGAAGATCGAGGGCGTTGACGAAGCAGTGAAGGTTTTCGGGCGGAACGCCACGTTGCAGCATCCAGCCGGCGAAGCGGACAGCGTCGCTGGCGGGTCCGTCGAGGTCGAGATCGATACCGTCGGCCCGGCAATCGTACTGCTCAATCCCGATGAGGATGGCGTGGACATTCATGGAATGGCATTCCAGAGGAAGGCCCAGGCGCGATGGCTGGCCCAGTAGGCGGAGTGGGCGGCAAGCAGGGGTTGGCCGCTCTCGTGGCGCTCGTCCGTAACGCGATCGTCGTAGTGGAAGGTGCGGTGGGCGATGTAGCTGATGAGGTCCTTGGGGTCGTAGATGTTCGTCCACTTCGGGAAGTGCTTGGGCAGCGGCTGGTCCCGGGTGAGCGAAACGAGGGCGTTTAGTTCGTAGAAGACCGGAGCGGGCGAACCGATCGTGAAGAGGTGTTCGATTTTGAGGTCGTCGTGAAGGACGGCCGTATCGACCGCAGCGACGCTGCCCAGGCTGTGCGCGAGCACATAGCGGGGTCTGGCCGCGTTGCGGAGGGCGTTGACGAGTTCCTGGCGAATGAGGTCGCCACGGGGAGACTGATAGAGGACGATGTCGCCGACGACGGGCGCAATCGACTCGGCCTCGGCCATGCGTTTGCGTTCGGCGAAGCCGGCGGCGAGCCATTGGCCGCCCCAGCCGAGCATGCCGGCAAGGCCCTGGCGGATTTCGCTGAGGCTCCGGGTGCCCAAGGCGGTGGTGGGCTCGGAGGGTGGGCGGAACAGTTCGGTGGAACTGGCGACCCAGGTATCGCGCAACGCATCGTCAGGCACGAGGCGGCCCGAAGCGAGGGCGTTGTGCGTCAACTGGGCGACGATGGCGCGGGAAACGGCGGCGCGAAAGTTAGTGGAGTCCGCGCCAGCGCGCTGGACGACGTTGAGGAAGTCCGGGTGGGCGACAATGCCAGCGCGCGCGGCGCGCCAAGCATCCAGTTTGCCAAGTTCCTGGAGTGAGGCGGTGAAAGCGGGGTCGGGCTCGGCGAGGCGGATCTGGTCGGCCAGTTCCCTGATTTCGGAGCGGCCGCGGCCGTCGCTTGAGACGGGGAACAGGGCGAGTTCGGCGAAAGGGCTCTCATAGAGCACGGCCCAGTCGTTGACCGAAACCTCGCTGCGGGCGGCGCCGACGCCGCGGTCAATGTCGCGCGGGAGGCAGAGTGGATCTTGGGGGAGATTTGCGCCGAGATCGCCCCAGTAGCATGGCACGGCGGCCAGACCCGGGCGAGCCAAGTGAAGTTTCGCCTTCACTACGGCAAACGTTTCGTCGTAAGCGGCTTGGCGAACGCCAGTACCGTGCACGACAATCAGGGAGCCCATCGATTGAGCTTACTATGCACGGGCGGCGACCGGACTAGAAGGGATCGCCCAAGTCGATCTCCGGACCACCGCCGCCCTCGTAGCCGGCGTCTTCCACATCGCCGGTGCGATTCTCGAAGCGCGTGAACTCGTGCCGGAAGAACAGGTTTACGGTTCCCGTGGGACCGTTACGCTGTTTCCCGATAATCAGTTCCGCCTGGCCGCGCAGGCTCTCCACATCGCGTTTGTAGTACTCTTCGCGGAAACAGAAGAGCACGATGTCGGCGTCCTGCTCGATGGAGCCGGATTCGCGCAAGTCAGAAAGCTGGGGCCGATGGTCGCCGACGCGTTGTTCCGTGGCGCGGCTCAACTGCGAGAGCACCACCACGGGAATGCGAAGTTCCTTGGAAAGCAGCTTCAGGCCGCGCGACAACTGGCTGACTTCCTGAACGCGATTCTCAGCCCGGCCCCGGGTCTGCATGAGTTGCAGGTAGTCGACGATCACCATGGAAAGTCCCTGCTCGGCTTTCAGGCGCCGCAGTTTGGCATGGATATCCATGACATTGGACGCAGCGCTGTCGTCGATATAAAGGGGGGCATTGGCCAGTTCGCCGGCCGCCACCATGAGCCGCCGGCGTTCGTCGGCATCCAGGTAGCCGCTGCGAAAACGCTGCTGATCCACGCGGGCCTGCGAGCAGATCATGCGGGTGAGCAGTTGCTCCTTCGACATTTCGAGGGAGAAGACGGCGACGGTTTGCGGATTCTTGGGGTGGGTGGCGATGTAGGTGCCGATGTTCAGGGCAAGCGCCGTCTTGCCCATGGCGGGGCGGGCGGCGAGGATGATCAATTCGCCCTCGCGGAAGCCGCCGGTCATTTCGTCGAGCTTCAGGAAACCGGTGGAGACGCCATGGCGGCGCTTGGTGGGATCCAGGAACGAATTGATGCCACCTTCGAACTCGTCGATGATCTGGCCAGGATTCAGCAGCGAATAGCGGTTCTTGCCTTCGCTCAGCTTCAGCAGGCCTTCCTCGGCTTCGGCCAGAATCGAGGAGGGCTCTTCCTCGGCGAGGAAGGCGCGGTCCATCACCTGCTGCGCGCTGAGAATGATCTTGCGCAGGAGGCTCTTGTCTTTGACGATTTTGACGTAGCTGTCGAGGTTGAAGATCTGCGGCAAGCCGTCATCGAGCGAGATGAGGTAGGTTAAGCCGCCGACACTCTCCAACTGATTCTTCTTGATGAGTTCGTCGGCGAGGGTGACACGGTCGATCTTGTCGCCGCGCTCGTAGAGTTCGCCCATGCGCTCGAAGATGCGGCGGTTGGCCTCCAGGGAGAAGTCGCCGGCCTCGAGGAGTCCGGCGACGCTGATGAAGGCTTGCGGCTCAAGCAGAATGGAGCCGAGGACGAACCGCTCGGCGTCGAGGTTCGCCGGCAATCCACGTTCGAATGCAACGCTGGGGCTGGCCATCTTTTGAGTATTTTCGCGGGGGTAGGACTTCACGGTAGCTGGAGCGCCTTCCCGCACGCAACGGAAAATTCGGACGAAAGGAATGAGCGGTTTAGCCTGTGGGAAGCCGGCCGGAAAGCGCCATTGAGGCTGTGAATTTTAAAGCGCTGATAATACAAGGTACGCAGAAGGCAGAATTTGAAAATTGACAATTTATCCACAGGCATTTCGGGGCGGCACGATTCGCCCTGATTCGCTTATACCCCGCCGTTCGGTTGGGCGTAAAGACTTTTCCGCTGAAGCTCACGGCTTGGGTGCGGCCGCTTTGCGAAACACCAGCACATGCTGCCAGGGCAGCCCGGGGATTACTTTTTCGAGCGTGAAGCCCTCGTCTTCCAGCTCGATCTTGGCCTCGGCGACACTCATCTTGTGCTCCGGGCGGATGGGCACATACGGATCTTCCTTGCGGAACTCAAGCAGCACCAGGCGGCCATCGTCCTTGAGTGTTTGCCGCAACTTACGCAGCATTCGCTGGGGTTGGGCGAGTTCATGATAGACGTCCACCATGATCGCGAGATCAATCGTATTCAAGGGCAGTTTGGGGTCAGTCTCCGTACCGAGCACCATTTCGACGTTGGTGATCTTGCGCTGTTCGAGACGCTTGCGCAGGAGCGCCAGCATCTCGGGCTGAATGTCCACGGCGTAGACCTTGCCCTCGGGGCCTACCTTGCGCGCCATCCGGATCGAGTAGTACCCGACGCCAGCGCCGATGTCCGCGATCACCATTCCCGGCTTCAGATCGAGCAACTCAATTGCCTTGGTGGGAGATTCCTCGCGCTCCCGTTCTTCGCGTTCCAGCCAGTCGGCGCCTCCCACCCCCATCACCGATGCGATGCGCCGCCCGCTCTTGGGATGAACACCCTGACCCCAGGCGGGGTAGGCAACCATCAGGCTCAAGAGGAGGATCGAGAAGCGGCCCCAGCTTTCGACTAGAATCATGGATAGAGTTTTTCCTTCAGTTATCATGATGACCCAAATGCGATTCCCGTTTCATCGCTTGCTGCTTCCCCTTGCGATGATCCTCTTTCTCGGTGCCTGCGGCGAGTCAGCCTCGTCGACCGACTCGTTCCTATATAAGATGGGCGACAAGGTGCCTGTTGGCTCCATCGTCTATACCGCTCTCGAGGCAGAGTGGCGAAGTGAATTGGGTGGGGCCGAGGGTCTCCCCCAGACGCCAAAAAACCGATTCCTCCTCATCAAGGTTTCCATTACCAATAGCGGCGGCGCGCAAACGGCGATTCCATTGCTCACCGTGGAGAACGCCCAGAAGGAGAGCTCAATGGAAGTCTCCGAGGTAAAGAACCTGCCAAATTGGCTGGGGCTCATTCGCCTGATTAACCCGGCCCAGACTGAAGACGGCTATCTGGTTTTCGACGTTCCCATGGGCGCCTATAAACTTCGCGTCACCGACGGCAAGGAACCTGGGAGCGAAAGCACGCGTCTGATTGACATCCCGCTTTCGTTGAGCGAACCCGTAAGGACAAATTAAAACCAGGTGACTCGCCGTATCCTCTCCACCCTGATGCTTGGAGCCAACGGGCTATTCGGGGCGGAGGGACTCAGGCTGGAAGATGCGACGTTTCGTCAATTCGAGGACGGACCGCCCTTCCAACAGTCTTATCGCCCGGGGGAGCAGGTCTTTCTCGACCTTCGCATCACCGGCTATGGCCGGACAGAGGAAGAGAATCCCGAGTTCAAGCTGAAATGGACGTTTCGAGCGGTGGACGCAGACGGGCGGCAGTTTGAGAAGCCTTATGCCAGTCGATTAAGCGCCGGCCTCGCAGCCCAGGACACTGACTATCGCCCGCGAGCCCGCTTCTCGGTGATGGTGCCGGCGTTCGCCCTGGACGGGCAGTACCGCGTTGAGGTTTCCCTGACGGATGAGGTCGCGCAGAAGACGGTGGAGGGCAGTTTCCCATTCCGGGTGCGCGGTAAGTCCCTACCCAAAGACGCGAAGCTGGATGCTTGGTACTGCCGTTTCTATCGCCAGGAAGACGATCCGGCGCCGCTGGCGCTGCCCATTTACCGGTCAGGAGCGGAGGTTTGGCTCAAGTTCGAGTTGCAAGGCTTCCGGCTTTCGAGGCTGAATGCGTTCCGGGTGAACTATGGTGTCAGAGTGGTGGGTCCGGACGGCAAAGAGTTCTTGAAACAAGATCCCGCCGCAGCCGAAAGCGGGCAACCGGTTTATCCGCAGACTTACGTGCCAGCAACCTTCGTGGTCAAGCTTCCGCCGAGTGCCCTGCCCGGTGAATACCGCGTTTCGATTGTGGTGCGCGACCTGGACGCCGCACACGAACACACGACCGACGTTCCCTATCGGGTGGAATAAAGCAAAACAGCCCCGCCAAGGCGGAGCTGTTTTCGCGAACTGCTTGAGGCGATTAATGCTTGGCTGCTGGTTCAGCCGGCTTCGCGCCGGGAGGGGGTGGCGCGGGGGCCACCGGGAAGTTGGCGCCAATCCCACGCACGGCCGAGCCGCTGTCCGGCATGTATGCCGGGCCCTTCCAGTTAGAAGGCTTCACATCGGTCCGGGAGTTGGTATCGATGTAGGGGTAGGCGAAAAATAGAGCCAGGAAGAAGAGAGTGGACGCAAAGATCATGCCGTTTACGGGTTTGTCGTACTTCAGATGCATGAACCAAAGTGCAACGATCGTCGCCTTGATGGTGGCGATGATCAGCGCGATGATGACGTTGGCGCTGGCTGAGCCAAAGTCGATTTTGGAAGCGACCACCGTGATGATGGTCAGCGTGAGAAGCGCCGCCAGGACGACGCCATACACTTTGGGACCGCCATGAAGGTGATGACCGGTGTCGTGATGCGAATCAGTATGGTGAGTGCTCATGTTGGTTTAGCTGATCAAGTAGAAGAGGGGGAAAAGGTAGATCCAGATCAAGTCGACCAAATGCCAGTACAGGCCGGTAAGATCGATCGGGGTGTAGTAGGAGGAATTGTATGCACCTTGCTTCGCGCGGTAGAGCAGGTAGCAGAGCACCACAATGCCAGCCGTTACGTGGATGCCGTGCAGGCCGGTCATCATGAAGTAAAAGCTGAAGAACACAAACTCGGCGTTTTGGTGCGGCCCGGTGTAGGAGTAAAACGCACCGGGCAACAGGCCCTCATGATACTTGTGGCTGTACTCAAAGTACTTCACCACCATAAAGGTGCAAGCGCAGCCAATGGTCAGGATCAGGTTGCGGATCAGCGCCTTCTGGTTATTGGTTTGTGCGGACCACACGGCCATGACCATCGTGAAGCTCGAAATGAGCAGCACAATAGTATTGAGTGCGCCCATGCGCCAGTCCAGATGGTGATGCGCTGATTTAAAGGCTTCAGGATGCTGCCCCTGCATCAGGCCGTAGCCGACAAACAGTCCACCGAAAAGCAAGACTTCGGTGGCCAGGAATAGCCACATGCCAATCTTGGAACATTCAAACTGCTGCCCCATTTCGGCGAAATGGTGCTGCAGATTGGGATCGTGATGGCCGTGACCGTGAGCTTCGTGGTCAGCAGTGATCGCGTGCGAACTCATTCTTAGTGCCTTCCCCCCGCCACCGTCGCCGGCGTCGGTTCAACGCGGAAATCATAGGGTCCATGCCGAAGAACCGGCTGGCCTTCAAAGTTGTGTGTAATGGGCGGAGAAATGGTCTCCCACTCCATCGTGCGCGAGCCCCAGGGATTGTCGCCCGCATCGTATTCCTTCTTGCGCAGCGAGGACAGGAGCACGCCAGCGGCCATCACCAAGCCGAATCCCAGGATCCAGGAGCCGATCGTAGAACCGATATGGTAGCGCTGGAATTCGTCCAGGTAAGTCCAGTAGCGGCGCGGCATTCCTTGGCTACCCATCATGAACTGGTTCAAGAAGGTGACGTTGAAGCCGATGAAGATGATCCAACAGGCGATGTCCGCCAACTTCTCGTTATACATCTTGCCGAACATTTTCGGCCACCAGTAGTGAATGCCACCCAGGAAGGCAATCACGGTTCCGCCCATCATCACGTAGTGAAAGTGAGCCACGACGAAGTAGGTATCGTGCAAATGAATATCAACAGAAATGGCACCCAGGTAGAGGCCGGTAAGTCCACCGATGGCGAACAGGAGCAAAAAGCTCATGGCGTACAGCATGGGCGTGCGCATTTCAATCGAGCCCTGATACATCGTCGCCAGCCAGTTCCAGATCTTGATGCCCGAGGGAATCGCCACGAGATAGGTGAGGAAGGCAAAGATGGCGCTAGCCAGATCGGACTGGCCGCTAGTGAACATGTGATGGCCCCAGACCAGGAAGCCAATGAAAGCGATGGAAACCGAGCTAAAGCCGATCGCCCGATAGCCGAAGACCGTTTTCTTCGAAAAAACTGGGATGATCTCCGAAATAATCGCCATGCCCGGAAGAATCATGATGTAAACGGCCGGATGCGAATAGAACCAGAAGAAGTGCTGAAAGAGGACCGGGTCGCCGCCGAGGCGAGCATCGAAGATGCCGATGTGGAAAGCGCGCTCCATCACCATGAGGACCGCCGTAATCCCGAGAACGGGAGTGGCCAGAACCTGAATCAGCGCAGTCGCATAGATGCCCCAGACAAAGAGCGGCAACTGGAACCAGCCCATGCCAGGTGCGCGAAGCTTGTGCACGGTGGCCACAAAATTAATTCCAGTGAAGATGGACGAGAAACCAAGAACGAAAACCGCCATCGCCATCAGACCCACCGGACCATCGGTCGTCGTCGAGTACGGAGTGTAGAAGGTCCAACCGGTATCGACGCCACCGCCAATGATGGCGGCCAACGCCATGATGGCACCCAGGCAGTAGACATAGAAACTTGCCAGGTTCAGGCGGGGGAAAGCGACATCCTTCGCTCCCAACATCAGAGGCAAAACGAAATTACCGAGCGCCGCGGGGACCGAAGGGATGATGAAGAGAAAGACCATGATGGCACCGTGCAAGGTGAAGACCTTGTTGTAAGTAGCCGAGTCCATGAAGTCCTGTTTAGGGGTGAGCAGTTCGAGACGGAGCAACAGGGCAAGAGCGCCACCGACGAAGAAGAAGGCCATCACCGCGGCCAAATACATCAGACCGAGGCGTTTGTGATCAATCGTTGTCAGCCAGTCTTTGAGTGAGGTGTTTTCGGTTAGGTAATTGAGCTGCGGCTGCGAAGTGCCGGTATGCGTATGAGTACTTGTCGCGTTGGCCATATGATTCCTCTTTCCCCTACTTCAACGACTTGATATAGGCGATCACGCCATTGATCTGCTTTTCACGAAGGAGACCCTGATAGGTGGGCATGATGCCTTCATAGCCCTTAACAATCTTACCTTGCGGGTTCTCGATGGATTGCCGAATGTAGTTTTCGTCCACAACTTGCGATGTCCCATCCACGAACTGATGGGTCGAACCATAGATGCCCTTCCAGGAAGGGCCTTGGCCCTTGCTGCCGTCGAGGGAGTGGCAACTCACGCAGCCGGCCTGCTCGTAGGTCATCTTGCCCAGTTCGGCTGGAGGCATCGTCTTCCAGTCCGCCGGACCTTCCGCGATAAAGCGGTCATAATCAGCCTTATTGTCGACGAACACCTTCCCCAACATCCGCGAATGGTCCTTGCCACAGTACTCAGCGCATTGGAGCACGTACTCGCCCGGCTTGGTCGCTTCAAACCAGACTTCGGTGTAGCGATTAGGCAGCACGTCGGATTTCACACGGAAGTCTTTCAAAAAGAAGGCGTGCAGCACGTCCTCTGAACTCAGCACGACCCGGACCGGACGGCCAAACGGAACGTGCAGTTCATTGATGGAACGGGTTCCATCGGGGTATTCAAAGGCCCAAAGCCACTTCTTCGCGGTCGCCTGCACTTCAAACGAGTCGTTCGGGGCGATGCGGGCCACCATGTAGGTTTGGAAGCCCCAGAAGAAGATGATCATCACGATGAAAAGCGGGATGATGCTCCACACCAGTTCCAGCGTCAAGTTATGAGTGACATGCGGAGTACGGTCGTTTGGACCGCGCCGCTTGTACTTAATGACAAAGAAAATTGCCGCAGCCGCCACGATCACAAAAAAGATGATGTTGACCCAGGTGACGAAGATAAATACGTCGTCGACCACTTTGGCATGCGTGGACGCCTGCGGAGGAAGAAAAAGTCTTTCGAGAAAATTCATTTTACGGTCACCCAGTCCTTACCAGCGGGCGTTTGAAACGAGCCCCGGTTTTCCTTGAACCACATTCGAGCCAATAAACCGATCAATACCAATGCGAGAAATCCGCCACCCAACTTCATCAGGTTCCGCGCGAAGATCACATAGCCTCCGGCGTTCGGATCGTAATGAAAACACCAAAGAAGGACGCGCTCGCTGAAACCAAACTTCTCCTGCGCCGCTTCAACCAATGCAAAGCGCACGTCGCGAATTTTCTCGGGCTTCAGCAGCCCATAGAGGTAGCGCGAGACCTTGCCTTGCGGCGTCATCACCATCACGACCGCCGAGTGCGCATACTGCTGTTGGCGCTCGTCGAAACGGTAGCCGAAACCAACCTGTGAAGCCAACTTCTTCACATTTCCCCGGTAGTCAGTCAAAAAATGCCAACCCGGGGCCTCTCGCCCAAAACTCGCCAGAGTGGCAGCCTTTTTCTTCTGCGCTAGATTGAACTGCTCCGTCGGGTCAATCGAGATCGTCACGATCTCGTACTCCTTACCGGGAGTCCAGTCAAACGTCCGGAGCGTCTGAGTCTGCCCATTCAATACCAGATTGCAGAGCATCGGACAGGAGTAGTACACCAAATTCAAAATCACCGGACGTCCGCTCGCAAAGTAAGAGCGCAGCGTCTTTGGGTAGCCGGACTCATCGACAAATTCGAGGTCGAGATCGATCGTCTGGCCAAGCTTCTCGGTGACCTCAATCCCCTTGAGCTGAGCAGGGATCGCCTTATCGGCTGCAGAGACAAAGGCCGAGGCAAGCAGCAAGAGTCCGAAAATGGAGCTACTTCTTACCATGATCTCCTGCGGCGGCAGCCGGAGCGGGCGCGGACATCGGAGCAGCACCGTCAGCAGGAACAGGTGCCCCAGCCGCGGGTGCAGCACCAGCTGCAAGATCGGCCGCAGTCTTCACGGGGGCGGGCTTGCCGGGGTAGAAAAACTTACCGGCTTTGGCTTCCTGCTCGAGCAATTCCATCGCCCGATCCAAAGGCAAACTTACGGTGCCCTTGGTCTTGTCCAGGAACTTGTAGCGCGTGAGGACTTCTTCCTCCGCAGCCGTCACTTCAGTCAGCTCCCGGGCACCGACGTTGCCAACGGCAGCCTGGATTTGGCTATCGTAGACCGCGCCGTAGTAGTAGGTTACGAAAATGAAGCTTGCGATCAGCGTCACTACGATGACGGCGGCAAAGCCGAATACCGGGATGCCTTGCGGGTCTTGGCGATCGTAGCCCTCTTCGGCGGCTGCTACGCGAATCTGGTCATCTGCCATATTCTTATCCTTTACTCAACTATATGTTCTGATGCCCAAGTGCCTGCTCGAGGCGTAAATCTCCCACGGGAACGAGGGCTTTTCCGCGGAATCGCGACCAGAAAACTACGCCCACGGTACCGACCGGAGCGAGCCAACCGAACAGGTCCAACCAATGTGGCGCCGGCGATTTGTAGAAGTTCGGCATGATCACGAAGTAAAGATCAATGTACTGAATGAAAAGCACCCAGAAGGCCATTCCGAACATGAGCCCGAGGTTACGCTTGGATCCCCTTGCCAGCAAAACGAGGAACGGAAAGAAGAAGTGTCCGACGATAAGGAGGTAAGACAGAACTTCCCAACCACCCTCCCAGCGGATCTTGTACCAGATCGTCTCTTCCGGTAAATTGGCGTACCAGATCAACATGTATTGCGAGAAGGCGATGTAGGACCAGAACGCCGTAGTGGCGAACATCCATTTTCCGAGATCGTGGTAGTGCTCGACAGTGATGGACTTCGCCAGGATGCCGTTCTTACGGAAGAGCTGGCAGATGATCATCATGGTCGAGATGAACGTCCAGCCGCCGCCAGCAAAGATGTAGAGCCCGAAGATGGTGGAATACCAGTGAGGCGCCAGTGACATCAGCCAATCGAAGGCGGCCAGGGAAACGGTGAGGAAGGTAAAGACAAGCCCGGGAGCCGACCAGCGCGACGCCGTGTCCATATGGGCGATCGACTGATCCTTGTCCTGCGCCAAGGACTGACTGGTGATCTTCCAGGCAATAAAACTCCAGATGGCGAAGAAGACCACGCCGCGAATAATAAACCCTTCCACGTTCAGGAAGCCACTCTTCTGGCTGAGGATCGGGTCCTTGGAAACCTCTTCGACATGTGACCACTCGTAGAGATGGTGAATTCCCAGAACGACCGGAATGAAGAGCACCGCACAAGCGGGAATGGCCGCGACCAGATGTTCGACGATGCGGCGTACGGTGACGCTCCAGGCTGAACCAGTCAGATACATCACCTGAAGGAAGAACAGGCCACCCAAACAGGTAAACGTGGCATAGGCAAAACCGACGAGGTACGACTTGTAAAAACGATCGGGGTCCAATGCGAGACCCGCCCCACAGCCGATCCAGCCAATGAGCGCAACGAACAGCAAAGCGTTGCGCACCTTGGACCAGGTGGAGTCATCGAGGTACCAGCGATCGGTCAAGCCAGCTAAGTTATCGTGTCCAGACATGCTCAATATTCCTCTTTACCGAACGTCCGCTTGCAGAGCGGGGGGCACATCGGCCAACGCGCCATCCTGGCGCTGCAGAACGCGAATGTAGGCGACGATGGCCCAACGGTCACGCTCGGTGATCTGCGTCTTATAGCCCTTCATCGTGCGGCGGCCATTCGAGATGACGTCAAAGTATTCGCCATCCGGGTAAGCCTTGATGCGGTCTTCATGCAAATTGGCCGGCGCAAAGGTCGGCAATTTCTTCCACACGACACCGTGGCCGCCACCGGTACGGTCGTGGCAGGGAGCGCAATAGACGTTGTACTTCTTTTGACCGAGCTCGAAGGTGGCCTTGTCGAAGGGCAGCGGGCCCCGACCGACGTACATTCCGCCGGTGTTGCCCTGATAGAACGCGGCGTCTTCCTTCAATAAACCAACGGCAACGGTGCCGTCAGGCGGAAGATGCTGGGTACGGCCATCGGCAAAGTTGGAATTGGACGACTGCGCACGGAATTTATGCTGGCGCTTCATGTCCGGCCAAACTTCGACCTGAGTGCTGCGCGTGGAGATTCCGGCGCATCCCGAAAGAATCGCGGCCAACGAAAGGATGGAGAGCAATTTCAGAGACATTTTAGTTGGACTCCACCACTTGGGTCGATTTCGGGTGCGTCGCCTCGAGAAGTTGGCGGGTGGCGGTCTCGTCGAACTTGGGGTCCGACTTCTCGATCAGCAGCATGAAACGGTCGTCGCCCACGCGATCAAAATTCTTAGCGCCAAAAACCGGATGGTTGAAGCGAGGAAGACCGTTGAGCGCGAGCATCAGGGCCACTGAGGAGAAGGCCGACAGCAATACCGTCAACTCGAAGGTGATCGGGATCGAAGGCTCGAAGGCGAATAGCGGCTTGCCGCCGACGATCAGCGGATACCCCTCCGCCCCAGTCCACCACTGCATCAGCAAAGCAATACTGGCACCGGTGAAAGAGAACAGGATAGCGATCTTCCCGACCTTGGACTCCGGCAGGCCGAGAGCCTCCTCCATCCCGTGGATGGGGAAGGGCGAGAACGAATCCGTCTTCTTGTAACCAGCGTCGCGAACGGCCTTGCAGGCTTCAAGAAGCGTGTCGGGACCGTCGTACTCGGCCATCAGACCGTAAACGCCTTTCGGAACCCGAGGCGCGAAAAATGACATGAGACCCATGATTTAGTGGTGACCTCCCGCGTGGACGGGCGTAGTGCCCTTCACCGGCTCATGGCCGGGAAGGTGCGCCTGCGCCGCCATCGCACCCTTCACTTCGCTGAGCGCGATGCAAGGGATGAATCGAAGGAATAACAAGAACAGCGTCATGAAGAAGCCGAACGTGCCGATGAAGGTACAGATATCGACGTAGGACGGCTGGAAGTAGCCCCAGCTGGACGGCATGAAGTCGCGGTGGAGACTAGAAGCGATAATGACGAACCGCTCAAACCACATGCCGATGTTGACGAAGATCGACATGATGAAGGTCACGATCACATTGGTTCGCAGGGACTTCACCCAGAAGATCTGGGGCGAAAGCACGTTGCAGCTGACCATGAGCGCGTAAGCCCACCAGTACGGGCCGAAGGCGCGATTGAAGAAGACGAAGCGTTCGTACTGATTGGCGCTGTACCAGGCGATAAAGAACTCGGTGGCGTAGGCGTAGCCGACGATCATACCCGTAGCGAGAATGATCTTGTTCATGTTGTCCAAGTGCTTGGAGGTGATCAGATTCTCGAGACCCAAAGCCCAGCGGGTAACCAGGAGCAGCGTCTGCACCATGGCGAATCCGCTGAAGACGGCGCCGGCGACGAAGTAGGGCGGGAAGATCGTGGTGTGCCAGCCGGGGATGACCGAGGTGGCGAAGTCGAACGACACGATGGAGTGCACCGAGAGCACCAGCGGAGTCGAGATGGCCGCCAGCAGCAAGTACATCTTTTCGTAGTTGGTCCAGTGGCGAGCCGAGAAGCGCCAGCCGAGGCTGAAGACGCCCAGGATCATCGCGCGTGTGTGTTTGCCGGCAACGGCGGCACGGTCACGCAAGGTAGCCAAGTCCGGAATCAGACCCATGTACCAGAACACTGCCGAAACCGAGCCGTAAGTGCTAATCGCGAACACGTCCCACATCAGCGGCGAGCGGAAGTTCTGCCACATGTTGAGATCGAGATTCGGCACCGGGAAGAGCCAGTAAGTCCGCCAGGGGCGGCCGGTGTGCATCACCGGATAGATCGCGGCGCAAGCCACGGCGAAGAGAGTCATTGCCTCGGCGGCGCGGTTGATCGAGGTACGCCACTTCTGGCGGAAAAGAAAGAGGACGGCCGAAATCAGCGTGCCTGCATGTCCAATACCAATCCAGAAAACGAAGTTCGTGATGTCCCAGGCCCAAGCGACGGGGGCATTGTTTCCCCAGACGCCGACGCCGGTGAACAACTGGTAACCCAGCATGCCCACCATCATCAGGAAAATCGAAAACGAAATCGCGAAGCCGATATACCAGTTGCGGTGAACTGCTCCTTCGACGATCTCGCAGACTTGTTCGGTCACTTCGTGGTAGCTGAGATTGCCTTCCACGAGGGACGGATTCAGTTCCTGTGCGAGTGGCTTATTGATCTGCGGCAGAGTTGCGGTAGTTGCCATTTGCGCCATATTCTCCCTATCGTGCCTTCCGTTAAGCCTTCAGCTCCGGATTCGGATTCCGTAAGCGGGCCAGGAAGCTGGTTCGGGGCTTCGTGTTGATTTCCTTGAGCAGCGTGTAGTCGCGGGGCTCAGCCTTGGCCTTCGATACGGCTGACGCCGGATCGTTGATGTTGCCGAAGACGATGGCGTCCGCGGGGCAGGTTTGCTGACAAGCGGTAACGACTTCACCATCGCGAATCGCGCGCCGGCCATCGACCTTGGCGGCAATGCGCTTTTCCTGAATGCGCTGCACGCAGTAGGTGCACTTTTCCATGATGCCGCGCATGCGCACAGTGACATCGGGGTTGTGAACCAACTCGCCAACGGGAGTGATGTTCTTGTGCCAGTCGAGGTAGTTGAACCGGCGCACCTTATACGGGCAGTTGTTCGCGCAATATCGGGTGCCAACGCAGCGGTTGTAGGCCATGTCGTTCAAGCCCTCGGGGGAGTGAACGGTGGCTGCGACCGGACAAACGTTTTCGCAAGGGGCGGCTTCGCACTGCTGGCAACCGAGCGGCTGCATGACGGCTTGCGGGTCTTCCTCGGTACCGGTGTAATACCGGTCGAGACGGATCCAGTGCATTTCGCGGCCGCGGCGGATCTGATCCTGGCCAACAACCGGAATGTTGTTTTCGGCGTTGCAGGCGACCAGGCAGGCGTTACAGCCGATGCACAAGTTCAAGTCGATCGCCATGCCCCACTGGTAGCCCTTCGAGTAGTCGTGGACACCCTGAAGATCGAACATCTCCTGGTGATGATCCACCTCGGGGGCGAAGTGCGGATGCGCTTTATATTCTTCGAGCGAACCCTCACGCACGACGGGGCGCAACTCACCAGGGCGGCCCGGCATGTCGGGCTCACGCATGGAGTGATGTTCCTGAGTGATGGCGAATTCGCGGCTTCCGGAGGTGGCTACGATGCTGGCGCCCTGCGCAAAGGCCCAGCCTTCGCTGGTGCGCAACAAGCCCGCATTCACGCCGACTCCCTCGCCGACCCGGCCAACCTTGGTACGGCCATAGCCGAGCTGAAGGGCAACGGAACCATCGGCTTGGCCTGGAGTGACCAAGGCCGGAATTTCAATCGAACGCGAACCGAGGGTGATCTTCACCATGCTGCCGGTTTCGACTTTCAATTCGCGCGCCATCGCTGGCGAAACGTGAGCCGCATTGTCCCAGCAAAGCTTGGTCATCGCCTCAGGCACTTCCTGAAGCCAGGCGTTGTTCGCGTAGCGGCCATCGCCGACATTGCTCGGAAGGAAGATCAGCTCCACACCGGGGAGCGCGGCAGCAGCGACTTCGGGCAGGGCCTTGGCGGCAAGCCCCTTCACTTCGGCAAACGCGCTGCCGGCGACCACACCGTCATGCAGCGACTTGCGCCAGATCCGATCGGCATCGGCAGCCGGGAGGACCGACTTCCAGTAGCCTTGAACAACCGCGTAGCCCTTCTTTGCCTTGCCGTCGAGCAATTGAGAGGCGACTTCAATAGCGGAGCGGCCGCCATAGAGCGGAGCGATCTGCGGCTGCAGAATCGTCGCCGATCCGTCAGCCGAGCGGGCGTCTCCCCAGCTTTCCATCGCATGGGCTGCGGGAAGGTGCCACTTCGCAGCGGCAGCAGTTTCATCCGCCTCGGCACCCAAATAGACCGAAGTCGCCACTTTGGCGATCGCGGCAGCAAAATCGAGCTCAACCGGAGCGGTGTAGGCGGGATTCCCGCCGAGGATCACCAACGTGCTCACCTGACCCGCACCGATCTCCTTGGCCAATTCGCCAATCGACTGTGCTGGCTCAAAGACAGGCTTGGTGAAGGTGATCGTCGTGCCAACGTTGCCGAGCGACTGATTGATCAGAAACGCGAGTGCATGCACCTGTGGGCTCTGCATGGGTCCGGCGGTGACCAGACATTTGCCAGCGTTGGCCTTGAGGTCACGCGCAACCGCAGCGAGCCATTTCTGGGTGCGGTCGCCGGGCTTGAGAACTTTAAGCGCGCTCTTCGCGCCGACTTCGACGGCGAGGTCGGAAGCAAACTGGAGCACTTCGCCAGACTTGATGCGCAGGCGGTGGTCGGCCATCGCGCCAGTAATGGAGAAACGGCTCTCGACGAGGTACAACCGGTTCATCGGCTCGCCTGGTTTTGACACCTTGCGCTTTTTGGTGAACTGCCGGGTCGCTTCGACGGACGCGGCATCCTCACCCATAAAGTCGTCGTCGAGGGAGACAATCACTTCGGCGCGGTCGAACCGGTAGACCGGCTGGAGTCGCTGGCCGAACAGCAGTTCGGCACCGGCGATGGCGTGTCCGCCATCGAGGGAGTCATACTCGGCCCACTTGGCTTCGGGATACTTCTTAAGGAGTTCGGCCTTTACGGAAAGAAGCGTGGGTGAGGTCGTACGCTCGGAGAGAATCCGGAATCCGGCTCCCTGGCCCAACGTTGCGACTTTCTCAGCAGCAAACTTGTCCCAGGCTGCCCAATCGGAGGATTTACCGCCGGCGTGCACTGCGCGGGCACGATCAGGATCGTAAACACTCAAGACCGAAGCTTGCGCCAGGGCCGAAGCAGCCCCAAGGCTATTCGGGTGCATGGGATTGCCTTCCACCTTGGTGGGGCGTCCATCGTGCACTTCGACCTGGATACCGTTCGCGATGCCACGATTCACGAAGGCCGAAGCATAGTACATCGGCTTGCCAGGGATCACATCTTCCGCGGACTTGGAAACCGGCAGAATCTTCTCTTCCGGGCGGCGGCAGGCAACGAGTCCGGCCATGCCGAACGAAGCCGCCATGAGTTTCAGCATCGTGCGGCGCGAACCGGGATCAAGGATCTCGGCACCGCCGGGGAATTCATTCTCGACCCAGGAGGCGAACTGAGGGGTCCCGGAGAGCTCATTGAGGCTCCGCCAATATTTCTTCCCGGTGGCGTTCTGGGCTGGTGAAATTTGAATCAGGTCCATTGTTTCGACGATGACCTTTCTAGCGATGACAACCGGAGCAATTTTGGGGTGGATTGATGCCCTTGGCGGCAATGACTTGGCGGCCGTACTCGGCAGGGTCGCCTTCCGGCTTCCAATCGAGCTTCGTCACATATTGCACGGGGCGCAAATTGGGAGCGGGGTTACGATGGCAGTCGAGGCACCAGGCCATGTTCAATGGCTGAACCTGCTTCACTTCCACCATCTGGTCGACGCGGCCGTGGCATGAAACGCAACTCACACCGACGGTGACATGCGACTGGTGATTGAAGTACACGTAGTCCGGCATCACATGGACATTCACCCACGGAACGGCTTTGCCGGTCTCGTAGCTTTCTCGAATGGGCGCGAGCAAGGCAGACTTCTCTTTCACCTTCGAGTGGCAATTCATGCAGGTTTCCGCGGGAGGAATGGCGGCGTGGGCGGCCTTGTCTACCGTCGTGTGGCAGTAATAGCAGTCCATCCCCAAATTGCCGGCATGGAGTTTGTGGCTGTAGGGAACGGGTTGGGCCGGCGTGTAGCCGGTCTCCAACACTTCAGGGCTCATGACGTAGTAGGCGAGTCCAACACCGCTCAAGGCGGCCATGATGAGCACGGCGCCACTAAAGCGAGTGAAGAAATCGAGCTTTTTCGGGAATATCTGGGGCATGCGAGTTTCCGAACTCCGGGTTGGCCGGCTCGTCCCGGACGCGGGACTTTGCGGCGCTTACTCTATTTTTCTACCACGACAGTAGCCCGTGCGGCAAGTCATCATTTTTTCTTGTTTCACAAGAATCTCGTCATTCGTTCTTTACCTCCTCTTCTCCTGTCGCATTCTTCAACGCAACAAATTCAACAGGATTCTGGGAGCAGGCACTGAACCATTTGATTCGATGGGACTTACTGATGGCCTAGGACGGGGTGGGGCAGGTAAGGGCTGCTGAGTTCAGTAATTTCCTCGTCCGAAAGGCGCAGTTCGAGGGCGGCGATCGCTTCGTCCAACTGGGGGAGCTTACTCGCCCCGATAATCGGCGCAGTCACCCCAGGCTGGGCGAGTACCCAGGCCAAGGCTACCTGGGCGTTCGAGACGCCGCGCCTTGCTGCGATTCGCGATACCGCTTCGACCACGGCGAAGTCACTTGGCTGGTAGTAGTACTGTTGCGCAAGGGCATCAGTGCGGGCCCGGCTGGTATCACCGTAGTCTTCCTTGCGCCGGTTGCCGGCCAGAAAGCCCCGCGCGAGCGGGCTCCAGGGCAACAAGCCGATCCCCTCGGCGCGGCAGAGCGGCATCATCTCCCGCTCTTCCTCGCGGTAGACGAGGTTGTAGTGATTCTGCATCGTGACGAAACGGGAGAGCCCTCGACGGTCAGAAGTCGCAAGCATGCGGCTAAACTGCCACGCCCACATGGACGAAGCTCCCAGGTATAGGGCCTTCCCTGCCCTCACGACCGCGTCAAGCGCGTCCAGAGTCTCTTCGATTGGTGTGTTCGGATCGAAGCGATGAATCTGGTAGAGATCCACGTAGTCGGTACCCAGGCGCTTGAGGCTGGCATCGATCGAATGCATGATGTGCTTTCGTGAGAGGCCTCGGTCGTTCGGGTCGTCGCTCATCGGGTTGAAGAGCTTGGTGGCGATCACCACTTGGTCCCGCTTCACGCCGGCTAGCGCTCGGCCGGTGACTTCTTCGCTCACGCCAAGTGAGTACATGTCGGCGGTATCAAAGAAGTTAATGCCTGCATCGAGGGCGCGATGAAAGAACGGGCGGCTGGCGGCGTCATCCAGCACCCACTCGCGCCAGGTGGGCGTGCCATAGGTCATGCAGCCGAGGCAGAGGCGGGACACACGGAGACCGGTGGAGCCCAGGTTGGTGTATTGCATTGAAGGTGTTTCCTATTCGGCAGGACGCGGCGCGCTCTTCTTCGTCGGTTCGCCGATGCGGACTCGGGTACCGGTGTCGAGGCGGTTCAGCGGGCCCATCGCCACGGTATCGCCTTCGGCAAGCCCTTCGCTGACCTCCACCTGCTCGTCTACACGATCGCCCAGCTTCACGTCGCGAGCGTCGATCACTCCGTTGTTGATCACGTAAACCTTGTTCGAGCCCAAGACGTAGTTCACCGCCCGATAGGGAACCATGAGCACGCTGTCCACCTTGTCGGTGGGCACGCGAGCCTTGGCGTAGGAACCGGGCTTCAGTTGATTGTTGGGGTTCGGGACGAGGGCTTCGACGACGAAAGTGCGCTTCGCGGCATCGACGGTGGGGGAAACGCGCCAGATTTTTCCCGAGAACTTACGGTCCGAGAAGGCCTCCACCAGGATTTCAGCAGTTTGTCCGGCCTTGATCCAGGGGCCCATTTTCTCCGGAATCTCGACTCGCAAGCGAATCGGATCAGTCTTTACGAGGGTCAGGAGCGGCGTATTCGCCCGGGTAAACTGGCCCACGGTCACCATGCGTTCCTTCACCAGACCGGCGAACGGCGCGCGGACGGTGGTGTCGCGCAACTTCTTGCGCTGCAAGTCGAGGACAGCTTTGTACCGCTCCACTTCCTGGATCAGGTTGCGCGCCTGGTTGATGGTGGCGTCGTAGGCGGCTCTGGCCGAGTTGTAGCGAGCCTGAAACTGGTCGAGGTCGGCCTGGGCGCCAATGCCCTGGTCCGCCAGGCTGCGAGCCCGGCGATAGCGCTGCTCGGCCTCCTGCATGTCGGCGGCGGCCCGCCGGACCTCGGGCGTCTCCTTGACGTCCTTGACGCGATCCTTCTCGTCCTTAAGCCCAAGCCGTTCAAGCGATTGGCGCAATTGGGCATCCTGCTGAGCTAACAGGTAGCGCTGCTCTTCATCAGCCACATGGACCAGGATTTGGCCCTGGGTGACGATATCGCCGAGATCGATTTTGACCTCGTCAACTTTGCCGTCCACTTCCGCGCTGATGATAGCTTCTTCAAATGGATAGAAGGTGCCGACCGACTCGACCACGCGTTGAATCTGCTTGCCTTTCGCCACTGCGGAGCGCACTGGAACGGGACCGGTATCGGTCTTGGCCTTCACCGGCTCCTCCTTCTTACAGGCGGTAATGAGAAGACAACACAGGAGGAGGGCAGAAGCTTTCGGGAAGTCCATGAGGTTTAGTTTAGTGGGTAACCGGATCGGTCGCGTCGGCCGAAGTGGCTTGGCGAGCACTTTTCAGTACAGTAAAGGCTTCGCCGGTCGGCCAAAGGTTACCTCGGCCCGGAAAGCGCGGGCGAGGGGCTCAATTGCAGCAAAACAAGCCTAACCCCAATTGACCTAGAACTGGTCTTCGCGGGACACGATGAGGAAGCCGGTTTCGACATAGTCGTCGAGAATGCGGTTCCACATCACGCGTGCGATACCCGAGCTAAAGGGAGACTCGAAGCGGTACTCGTCGCCGGAACTCACCCGCGGGTGATGGTGTTCCAGCCGAAAGCCGCTAGCGCTTACGTCGCGCATCTCGCCTTCGAAGACGATTCGCTCGTGCTCCACCGTGAAGAGGCGCACCAAACCTTGAGCGTCTTCGCGCGGCTCACGACGACGGTCGTCGATGCTGACTAGCGAGCCCGTACTACGCCAGTTGTTCGACAGCAGTTTCATAGACCTTCAACTTTCGGCTCAACGTACGCCGGGAAATGCCAAGCATCTCAGCGGCTTTCTGATGATGACCTTCCGTTTTACGCATTGCGTCAAGAATCATCCGCTTCTCCATTTCATCGAGGGCGGTCGCCGACTCGGCAGTGCCGCCGTCACGAAACGGGCTGCCGCTGGACGCGGACTCGCGATAGGCGCTCTCGGGATGGCGCGTTGGCTCAGTCAGCGCCAATCCTGAGCGGTTGGGCATCTCGTAAACGGTGGCGCGGGGAATATCGAGATCCTCGGCCTGAATGACGTCGCCCGGCGCGAGAATCGCCGCCCGCGTCACCACGTTGCGCAACTCTCGGAGATTGCCGGGCCAGTGATAGGCCTGCAATGCCGACAATGCCGGCTCAGAGAGTTCCACCGGCCGCTCATGCTGACTCAGGAAGAACCGGGCCAGGACCCCGATCTCATCACGCCGCTCGCGCAACGGAGGCACCTTCAGCTCTAACTGACTGAGGCGATGAAACAAGTCGGCGCGGAAGTTGCCCTCCGCTACCTCCCGCCGCAGGTCGCGATTGGTCGCGGTGACGATTCGTACGTCAACGGAGATTTTGCGGGTTCCGCCCAGGCGATAGTAGGGGGCGCCATCGAGTACGCGCAGGAGCTTTACCTGCATTCGCGGCTCGAGTTCACCGACTTCGTCGAGAAACAGGGTGCCCAGGTGGGCAAGTTCAAAGAGTCCGGGTTTCGAACCCTGGGCGCCGCTAAAGGCGCCCTTCTCGTAGCCAAACAGTTCACTCTCGATCAGATGTTCAGGCAAGGCGGCACAGCTGACGTCGATCCAGGGTTTGCTGCAGCGCATCGAGTAGTGGTGCAGTGCCCGGGCGACCAGTTCCTTGCCGCTCCCCGATTCGCCGGTTACCAAGACCGTCGCACTCGATACCGCCACCCTCTGCACCATCGCATAGAGCGCACGCATCGGGGGCGAACTGACCACGGCCGGGGAACCGAGGAACTCGAAATGTGGGGCTTCTCTCATCGGGCACCGCAGAGCGGCGTGTAGATAAGCGTATGGTAAGGATCGCCACCGCGTACATCCGCAAAACACCTGAGTTGCACTAAGGCCCACCCTGAGATTGAGACAGAATGTCCCATATCCGAGTGACACTCTGGCCATCGCCGAGACACAAGGTACCCTCCTCAATTGCGCCGCCATCCCCCCATCTGACACCGGAATCCCCCCAAGATGATGGTTTTACGTACCTACTGTCGACGGCCAAAGAGGCCGATAGCCAACGGAAGAGAAATTGCAGTGACACTCGCGGACCACGACTCGCCAATGAAATCGCTCTCCACCGGAGCCACGCTCTACGTCAGTGTCATCACGGCCTTCGGGCTGGTCATCTTCGCGACCAGCTTCCTGCCCTGGCACTCGGCTGATCTTCTTCGCTTCATCTGCTTCCTTCTCATCACCCTGCTGGGCTCGGGCCTGAAAGTTGCATTGCCGTCGGCCACCGGAAGCCTGCCGGTGAATACCTTGTTCGTTTTGATTGCGGTGATCGATCTGAGCCTACCGGAAGCGCTGCTCCTGGGCGTCTCGTCCACCGTCGCGCAAGCGATGATGTCGAAGCGAACACTGGTCCACAGCATCTTTCAAGGCGCCGTCACCGCGCTCGCCGTCAAGTTCTGCCATATGACGTACTACTGGCCGGACCTTCTCGAGAACGGCGAAATTCTCCGCCTGTTCATGACCGGCTGCGCGTACTTCATCGCTTCGACGCTCCCCATGGCGACGGTGATCGCCCTGAACGAAAGCAAGGAGTATCGTCGCATCTGGCGCGACCGTTTCGTTTGGACTTTTTCCTACTACGTGGTTGGCGCGGCGCTCGCCGGCCTCTACCATTACCTGGAAAGCCGTCTGACTTGGCAGATCGCCATGCTGGTGATGCCGTTCGCATACCTGCTCTATCGCAGCTACTGCCTCTATCTGGGCCGCATGGAAGCCGACCGCCTCCATACGGAAGAGATGTCGAGCCTGCACGTTCGCACCATCGAAGCACTGGCCTTGGCCATCGAGGCCAAAGACCATACGACGCATGATCACTTGCAGCGCGTGCAGGTTTACGCCCTCGAATTGGGCAAGGAACTCGGCATGGATGAGCGCGAACTGGAAGCCTTGCGCGCCGCTTCCCTGCTCCACGACATTGGTAAGCTGGCCGTTCCCGAGCACATCATCTCGAAGCCGGGCCGCCTAACGCCGGAAGAGTTCGAGAAGATGAAGGTGCATCCGGTGGTGGGTGCCGAAATTCTCGAGCGGGTGGCCTTCCCTTACCCCGTGGTTCCCATCGTCCGGGCCCATCACGAAAAGTGGGATGGAACGGGCTATCCCTATGGCATCTCTGGCGAAGACATCCCGCTCGGAGCCAGAATTCTGGCGGCCGTCGATTGTCTTGACGCCCTGGCCACCGATCGTCAGTACCGTAAGGCCCTGCCGCTCGAAGAGGCAATCGGCGTGGTCCGCCGTGACGCGGGCAAGGCCTTTGACCCACGCGTGGTGGAGGTGCTCGACCGGCGCTATGTGCAGCTCGAAGCAATGGCCAAAGAAAAATCCGCTTCGCTGATGAAGCTCTCGACCGAGGTGAAGTTCTCGAATGGCGATGCTCCTGCCGCCGGGTTCGAGGGCTCCAATCGCCTTCCCGTCGAAACCAAACCTACTGACTTTCTCACTTCCATCGCAGCCGCCCGGCAGGAAGCCCATGGCCTCTTCGAAATCTCGCAGGATCTTGGCAACTCGCTCAGCCTGGACGAAACGCTCTCCCTACTCGCCGTCCGCCTGAAGCGACTGGTCCCCTATGACTCGTTTGCCGTCTACGTCCGGCGCGAGGATCTGCTGACACCGGCGTTTGTCACGGGCGAGAATTTCCGGTTGTTCTCTTCGCTGGAAATTCCGATGGGACAGGGCCTCTCCGGTTGGGTAGCCGAAAACCGCAAGCCGATCATCAACGGCAATCCCTCAGTGGAGCCGGGCTATTTGAACGATCCCAACAAGTTCTCCACGCTGCGCTCCGCGCTGGCCGTGCCGCTGGAGGGTCCTGAGGGCTCCATCGGCGTACTGGCGCTCTATCATGCCGATCGCGACGCCTTCAGCAAGGACCATTTGCGCATTCTGCTCGCGATCTCTTCCAAGGTTGGCCTGGCGATCGACAACGCTTTGCGGTTCCGGCAGGCCGAAAGCTCAGCCACCACTGACTTTCTCACTGGCCTCCCCAACGCACGATCTCTTTTCCTGCACTTGGATGGCGAACTCGCCCGCAACCGCCGGAGTAGCAGTTCCCTGACGGTGCTGGTTTGCGATCTGGACGGCTTCAAGGCGATTAACGATCGCTTCGGTCACCTGGAGGGCAACAAAGTGCTCAAGGCGGTCGCGGTGGGCTTGAAGGAAGGCTGCCGCGAGTACGACTACGTCGCGCGCATGGGCGGAGACGAATTCGTGCTCGTGTTGCCCGGTCTGCGCGATTCCGACATCGACGCCAAGAAGCGCCGCCTGGAAAACCTGGCCCTCACCGCGGGCCGCGACATCACCGGAGAAGAAATTCTAAGCTTCAGCGTGGGAGAAGCGCACTTCCCCCGCGATGGTGCCGATGCCGAAACATTGCTCGCCGAAGCGGACAAGCGGATGTACCGTGTGAAGCAGGAGCACAAACTCCACGCCACGGAAGCGGCGAAGAAAACCCACCGCAACTTCGATTGGCGTAAGCAGCCAGCGGGCCGGCTGGATCACTAGGCCGTCTTGCCGCCCAGTACCCGCACCGGCAGAGTCAATAGCGCGCGCAGAAGGTCAAAGACACCTTCCACCGCAATACCGACCAGCCGGAAAGGCAAAGTGACAATCCAGACCAATGGGTAGAGCACCAGTGCGATCAACGCCAGGGGCCAACAGACGACCAACAGTAGACACCACAATAGAAATTTGATCATCGTCCACCAATACGGACGTCACCGGCCCAAAGTTCCCTGCCCCTAGTTTTTCCGCCGGATCTCCGGGTGGCTCAGCAGGTAAGCGCGGCGTTCCTCTACGAAGCGCTTCAGGCTCATACCGGGTCCGCCCATCGGACCCTGCACCGCAACGTCCTCGGTGAGGCTCTTCTCAAAGGCCTCGAGGCTATCGTTCTTCCGCGTATCGGCGCGCACATCGGCGGCAATCAGCGCCTGATATTGGCGAGCCAAGGGTTCCACGCGTGCCCAGTCCAACCATTTCGATGAGATTTCGTGCACATAGCCCGCGTACTTCGCCCGGAGCGACGGCACCGCCAGGAGCTTGTGCAGCAAGGCCTTTTCGGGGTCCTGTTCCCCGGCGAACGGATCGACTTTGACGTTATGCTCGCGCGAACCCGCACCCGGTCTGCCCATTGGGCCCGCCGGAAACGGCATGCCGGGCGGCCCAGAAATGCTGGGCGGGGGGAACGGCATTCCGCCGCCGGGGCCGCCTCCACCGGGTCCGCCACCGCCCGGGCCACGGCCAAAACCCATCATTTGCTCCTCCGGCCGCCAGGTCTCATTCGTGTCATGCGGGAAAAGATGAAATTTGCCCTTTTCATCCAGGAAAATGTTGTAGTCGCTGGCACGCGTCCAGTAGCCATCGGCGTTCTGGAAGACCTTGTCGAGCGCCAGAAACTTCAGCGTACTCTCGACATCCAGCAGTGGCGCCAGTGCTGACTCTAACTCGCCGGGCGGCGTCCGGTCGATCACCTTGCACAGCCGAACCAAAGCCGCCCACGCAGCCGGATCGTCCTTCGACTTGATCTCATACGGCCGCTTGTAAGGCGCCGGATCATCTCCCAGGTACTTCAGCCCTGCCCGAGCCATCGGGTTCCCGGGCGTCTTCCAACGCGCACCCTTCGACGACGGAAACCACTCCGCCAGAAAGTCGGTATTGAACTGCTGGGCATTGACGTAAACGCCCCAACTCTCACCATTGATCACCACGCGAACAAAATTGGCCTTCGGCGCCGGCAGATAGTCACGAGCCGCCTGAAGAAACAGCACGGAACGGACAAAGCTCGGGTCCGAATTCGAGTTCAGTAGGTTCAACGTACGGTAGCCGCCAAGATTCTGGTTTTTGTTCACCAGGTCCAGCGATAGATTGAGGGATCGTTTCCGTCCCGCCGGCACCATCATGAACGAAGAGTTCCCCCGGAAATGGACTCCGACGTTGCGGTAGATCTTGCCGTCCACTCTCAACGTTACCGGCACCTCGACATCGGTATGGTGAAAGATCTCGAGTTCCTTCTCCCAGTCCGCGTTCTCGAACTCGAGAAACAGGGTCCGCAGCACGGTCAGGTCGTAGAGCTTCTCGTCGCCGTAGGTCTTCACGTCAGTCGGCGTCAGCCGAGGACCCGGCTTCACGTCGCCTTTCGTCAGGAACTCCCGCGCGGCGGCACGCTCCGCCTTATCCAGCACCTTGTCCTTATTGAGGTCGAAGCGCTTGAGCACCTTTTTCTCGGCGCCACTGCCGAACCCGCCGCCCGGGCCTCCGCGCATTCCCGGCGGGCCAAAACCGGGGGGTCCAAATTCCGGCGATCCAAACCCAGGTGGCTGCGCATACAGCGGCGGCCGCGCCATCATCCATACCATCGTCAGCAACCCAAGGTAGCGAAACATAATTCCCTCCCGATCATTCTTGTTCAAAGTCTCGATGCTGCACCCGGACCTCCTGAACGCCTTCCAGTTCGTTCAACGTCCGCACCAGGTCCTCGGCCGCCGACCCGGTCGGCAACCTCAGTTCGTAAGTCGCTTCGTACGCCGCACCCTGACGAGCGGTCGACACCGCCAGAAGCCGGCGATCCTTGGTCAGCGGGGCATGCTCGTCCAGCAGACTGTCGCAACTCTTGCCCAGCGTTACCCGTACGCGCAACACGTAGTTCTGCGCGACCTCACTCCGTTCCGCCATCGCGTAAGCGGCAGCGCCACCCACCAGGATCCCCAACACGGCCACCCAAGGGTGCTGCGAGCCTACCGCCATTCCCACCACCACGGCAAAGATAACGAACGCCGTGTCGCGCGTGTCCCGCACCACCGTGCGAAAGCGCACGATCGAGAGCGCACCCACCAGGCTGAAGGCTCGCGCGACGTTGTCGCCAATCACTTGGGTCACCATGGCAATCAGCACCGCCAGAAGCACCAGCGTCGTGGGGAGCGATAGCGCCGAACCACCGCTGCGGCTGGTGCCGCGATAGATCCAAGCCACCACCGAGCCCAGCGCCAACGCCAACAGCAGCCGCGCCAGGATCAGCCAGGGGTCAGCCGCTGACGGAATTACGCCGAGGCCTTTCCAGAACTCCGATCCGTTCAGGAATTCAGGCATTTGGCCGCCGCCATCCGGTACTTTGAAACCGCAAACGGGTTAAGTGCGAACTCGCCGATCAGTTGCTTGAACGCTGCCGGAAACTCCTGGCGATACTTCAGTTCCAGAATCACCTTGCCTTCACAGAACTCAACGCCTTCGCCACCGAAATGCATTCTAGAGGCAGGCCGCATCCGCAAGTCATCGTCCAGGGTGAGCCGGATGCCAGGTGCCCCGAACGCCCGGCGGAAGTAGGAGATTTGGCAGGCCGTCCGGAGCCGGCGCGCCAGCATCCGGCGATGAAACCAATAGCCGGCCCAGTCGCGTTCCGGCGCGCGACCCTCCAGCCGAATCAGGTCGTCCAACAACACCTGAGACCGAATCTTCCCCACGCGACCCTCGTGCTTCAGTTTGCGCTCCAGAAACGCCTGCTCCGCGTCCCCGTAGCGCCGCACCCGATACTTAGTCCGGCCAAAGGAGCCTTGCTGGAAGTAGACGTCCAGTTTGTCGGTATCCAGATAGAGGCTGGTCACTCGGTAGCCACCCTGCGCCGCCGCGTACGGATCGGGCTCCAGCCGTCTTTCCGCCCAGGCCTGAATCGCGCAAGCCCGATCCGGCGAGAGCAGGAACTTCACCTCTGAAGCAAACTCGCGCGTCTGGCGGAATTCAACCGATGGCGATGTCATCACCCAGAGGATAGGGCTAAAGTAACGTAAATGTCAGCGGTTTGACATAACTTTGCAAAGTGAAGATCGTAACGGGCTAAGCGCGCAATTCGCGCACTTCGCCACTGACGCCGATAAAGGCCCGCTGGGCCATCCCGAGGAACAATCCATGTTCCACGATCCCCGGAATGATCGACAGTTCCTTGGCCAGCGCATCCGGCTCGCGGATCACTCCAGCGTGGCAATCGAATATCGCGTTGCCTTGGTCGGTAAGGTATACGCCATCACGGCCGGTACGCAGCTTCGGTTTCAGGCCGAGCGCGATCAACCGCTGCTCCACAACGGTCCGGGCAAACGGCACCGTCTCCACCGGCAGCGGAAACGCTCCCAGCACCGGCACCAGCTTCGTGGAATCGGCGATAATCACCAGCATCTCGCTCGCCGAAGCAACAATCTTCTCGCGTAACAGCGCCCCACCGCCGCCCTTGATCAGTGCCAGGCCAGGTGCGATCTCATCGGCACCATCGATCGTCAAGTCGACCCGCGTCACGTCGTTCAGCTCCACCAGATCCAGACCGGCCTCAGCCGCCAGGGCCGCCGTCAGAAAGGATGTCGGCACGCCCCGCACGCGCAGACCAAAGTTCCGCACCCGCTCACCCAGCAAGCGGATCGCGATGTTCGCCGTGGAGCCACTGCCCAAGCCCAGGATCATTCCGTCCTGCACCAAATCGATCGCGCACTGGGCGGCGAGTTCTTTCTCCGTTTGCGTAAGTACGTTCAAAGCGATCCCTATCTTACCGATTGTTTCGGCCGCCGCGGTATCGTAATCGTCTGCCACTTTGAAGCGCGAATGCACTTGGCCAGATAAACAATCTGTCCGATGTGCTGTGCGGTGTGGCTCACGCTGCGCTCGATCGCCTCAATCACGGTGTGCGCCTGGGCTCGAATGTAGACGGTCTTGGTGAGGTCGTCTTCGGTCAGACTGGCGAGCGCCTGGTTCCAGCAGTCGTAACCCCGGTCCCACAGGTCCAGCAGCTGGTCGCGGTCGGCTCCGTGCGCTTCAAACTCTCCGTCACGATTCCGATCGGGCTTCTCCCCGTCCGTCGTCAGAAAATCAGTCCATCGCGAGACGAGATTGCCCCCGACATGCTGAATGATGATGGCCAGGGAATTCGATTCGTCGTTTGGCTGCCAATCCAGCTCATGATCCGCCACCTGGACCAGTGCCTTTTCCGCCTGCGCCCGATCAGTCGCTATCCGCTTCCGCACTTCCTGGAGATAGAGTTCGCCCAGACCCATAGCTTCAATTGTGCCACTTTGCCGGAGAGTTTGACATGTCCCATCCCGTTCGCGACAATAGACCTTGCCCACCAAAGTGCGGATGTGGCGGAATTGGCAGACGCGCTAGATTCAGGTTCTAGTTCTCGCAAGGGAGTGGAGGTTCAAGTCCTCTCATCCGCACCAATAAAATCAATAAGTTGCAATCATAGAGCGGCCTTCCGGGGCCGCTTTTGCTGTCTAGGGTAGCGCAAATGGTAGCGCTAGGGTAGCGGAAATGAGGGACTATCCGGGTAGCGGAGGGGCAGGCAGGGGATGTGGTCTGGAAATCTAGTGTGTCAAGATTGGCATGGAGTTGCGCATCCCAAGTGCATTAGCCACGCCAGTTCCCACGGCCCAATCAACGAAGTAACCGCCGAGCAGAGCAAATTTCGTCCTCACCCTGCCTTCTCACCCTAAAGTCACCTGACGAAGTCTGGCAACATCAGATTGTGCCACTTCAAAGCGACTTCTCGGTGCCGGTCTTCTTGGACTACGAAGGTACGTTGGCGACAAGCGTCACCCGTCACTACCATCAGTATTTGGAGGCGCTGAACAGGATTCGGCGACGATTTGCCCTGCCAGACGACCTTGCCGTCCCGCAGCCGAAGGAGCACGAGTTCTATGCCCGGTACGGGAGGGGGCGCGACATTGGCGATGTGACTCCCTTTGCGGCCACTTCGCTCGAAGCGAAGATCGTCAGGGCAATCATAAAGAGGCAGCACCAAGAAGTCATTTGGGAGTACGACGTCAAATACATGGCATACGAGCGATTGTTGCCTGGAGCAGTTGATGCCATTTCTAAGCTATCAGGTATCGCCAACCCTGTTCTGGTTTCGTACACGCGACAAGAACCAGATGATTTCGCTGATCACGTGGGGAGAATGGGCATAGTTAGTCAAACGCTTATTCACCCTGCCCTGGTTCACACAGTCGGAGGAGGTGGTGGGGCGTCTCGCGATGCAAAAGCGAACCTGATTCACACGGTTTACGGATCGTTGATCGAACGGCTCTCCAACAACGGTATAGTACCGGTGCTAGTCGGCGATGACGTGAGCGACATGTATGCAGCATTCGACGCCAAAGTTGATTTTGTTGGCGTTACAGAGACAGGCAAGGCGTCCAAGGCAGAATTTGAGCGGGCTTATCAATCCTGCGCTGATTTGGGCAGGAAGATTGATCTGGTCGATTCAATCGCAGATCCAAGGTTGATTCTCCGGATAAGCCAGTTACGGACGCTATTTGACCGAGAAGGAGGCAATCACAATGGCCAAGGCTAGAGTTGTTGTGTTTGGTAGCCTTTTTGGTGGCTACTATCTGCTGAACGAGTTGCTCCACGGAGCACTTTCACAGAAAGGTGACGTTGTGGGCCTAGTGACGGATGATCCGTCCAAGACGTATTCCAATGCTTCAAATCGAATCTGGAAGTATGGCCCATTACCTGTCGAAAGGCAGATGATCCTATCCTTGGC